>JANYDT010000064.1 GCA_025359845.1 Acidimicrobiia bacterium | reverse complement strand
CCGGCCGCGGGTGAGGCCGACGTAGACGCCTTCGCGTGACGCTGTGTCGGTGGCGAGGAGTCGGGCGGTGGTGTCGGTGTCGCCTTGGGCGGCTGGGTGGTGAGGCAGTAGGCGTGGGTGATGATGCCGGTGACTTGGCGGCCGCGGATCGGTTTGGTGAGCAGGTCGGTGGGGACGCGGATGGTGCCGCGGTTTTCGAAGTTGATGTCGAGTTGCGGTGCCGGGCCGGGGTGGATGGCAGTGATGACGCTGCGGGGCCGTTGCGGACCTCGGTGCCTTTGCCGCCACGGTCGGGTCGTAGCCGGGTAGGGCGCGGCAGATGATTTGGTCGCCGACGGCGAAGGATTATCCGCCGATCTCGATGTCGGGGCCGTGGAAGGTTCCGTCGGAGCGCCGCAGCGCCCTGGCGCGGGTGTTGAGCGCGAGACGTTCGCTGTGGTGCTCGGCGAGCATCGAGGACGGTTTCACCTTGAGAGGGTCAAAAGAACCGTCCGACTGATGTGCTTATATATGTTTATGCAGGCCACTGTTGTGACCCTTTTCCAGATAATAGCATCTAGTGCTGGTGTGTCTTAGCAGTCGCTGTATCGGCGCTGTATTGGGCCTCTGTCGGCCCGCTCAGGGTGTTGACATCGAACCCCGGCGGGCATCCCTCGTCAGCGGGCGCGGTTCTCGGCTCCGGCTTCCGTGGGCGAGATCGCAGATTGAACAAGAGTCTGTATGGCGGCGACCGGCACTACAAGTCGGCGACCGAGCCGGATGGTCGGTAGCTCGTGGCGGCGCGCGCATTCGTACGCCGCTGATCGACTGATTCCGAGGATGATGGCGGCCTCTTCGACGGTGTACGTGAGACGGACGACGTCTCGCGTTCCCGTGGCGAGTCGGCGTGATGGCGATGACAGGTTCATACCTCAACCCATTGAACGCGCTCATACGGACGAGACGACACTCGGCGCGCTTCAACCTGGTGACGCGAACGATTGCCCCTCACATGTCATCGCCGAGCCAACCGCCCGGAGCAGGAGTTCCGAGTATGACTACGGCACGCCTGTCCGACGTATCAGTAGTCGATCGCTGAAGGACGCGTCAAGCCAAGGTGGTGAGGTCCCTGACCGATCACCTGGGCGAGCCGATGCCATCGCCGGCGCTGCTCGACAAGATCGGCAACCAGTTACGTAGCGACGTTAAAGACTACGCCGCGCAGCATGGCATTCCGGATCCTGGCGCTGAGGAAGCCTGACCGCACCGTTTTGACGACCGCAAGCTCGGCCGCGTCCGTCCCTCCTTGGACGCCGCTGCGCGTGCTGGGCGGTTCGGCGTGGTGGCCATCGTGTCGGCCAGGACTTCCGGCGGGTGTTTCAGCGCCCCTTCGGTGACGGGCTAAAGGAGCCGGGGACCCGACGCTCAGGTGGGGTCAGTTGCTACCACCCTCATAGAGCTGGCTGACCATAGGGTCAGAGCGATCCGCGATCGGGTAGCTGACCCGTCGGTCTCGTCGGCGACTACGAGGTCGCGAGTGGCTTGAACCGCGAGCACCATGCCGAGCACCTGTCGGACGACCCGGCCCGGGTGAAGCGCATACTCGTGGTCAACGTCGACGACCAAGCCGGTTCGCCAGATGTTGAAGCTCGGCCTCGGGCGTTGCCTGGCGGTCGTCGACCTGACGGCCTCGATCACATCGTTGCGCCAGAGCTTGTAGGCACCGGGAAGATTGCGTCTGCTCGCACCGCCATTGCAGTCACCGCACAGCGTCGGGATCGCCAGCCCGTCCAGGAAGTCCTGAACAATGGTCCCGGTGTCGTTGCACATGCGCATCGGCTTATTGTTACCCGCTGAGCGGGCAGGCAGGTGCTCCAACGTCATCACTGCATCCATCGAGCAGTGTCGGCACCAGTCGATGGTGCTCATGAGGCGTCCGTCCCACAAGGAAGGCGCCCTGCCGGACGACGCCGACCGCCCTGTAGGAATGACACTCCTGTCATTCCAACAGCGTACGCACAGACCGTGACCATGGGCGGTCGATTTTCCAACGAGATGGGCAGGCGCCCTCGCCGACCTCGCTTTTGGAGCATGGATCGATACGCCCGGCGATGGGAGTTGTCGTCAGTCCGCGAGACTGCCCGAAGGGCCGCATCGATCTTGGGGTCGTTGTACGCAGCGACGGCCATCTCGAAGGCAGCTACAGGCGAGCCAGTGCGCTTAACGTGGCACTCTGCGAGCGCAACCAGCTCGGCGGGCGCGCGTCGTCCATCGGTGTGGGTGACGTACTCGGGAGTGCCGGTCGAGTCGCCCGGCACGAACGCGCCCAGCGGAGCGGTCGCCACTGAGAGTCCGAGACAACCACGGGGCCGATCAGACCCACGGGCGCTTCGGCCTTGATGCGCTCCGCCATCGCCCCGATGCGGTCATCGACAGGCAAGACCATCACGCCGCCGTAGTCCTCGTCGTTCGCGGGGTCATCTCGCACGATGCGCCCGCCGATCTGACGGAAGGACAGTTCGGCGAGGACGTTGGTAGCGTAGACAAGCACCCGTAGGCGGCGGATGTCCACGCCCTCCGAGACATCTTGACGGCCACGATCCAGGGCGCAGAGCTGTGAGTGAAGGCTTCGAGGGCAGTGGCGGGCGCCGGATCGTCGGGGTTGTTTTCCCGGCTGCACACCACGACTGGGCGCATGCCGGTCTTGGCCGTCATGACCTCGGCCACGGCGTCCGCATGGTTGCACTTCCACCGGTTATAGGCAACGATGCTTCCCGGTCACCCGGGGCCAAGGAGGATCTCTCCAGTTCCGATGTCAACCTTGCAACCATTCCGAGTCCCCTACACCGGAGGGTTCCTCCGCACCAGGAGTGCGTTCCATGGCCTTCGCCGTGTAATTGGCGGCTCGGCTCCTCTTGACCCAGCCCGAAAGCCGGGGTACATGTAACGATGCCGCAGACTTCACTCCATTTTACGGACTGGCCACTTGCTTGCCTCGCTAAAACGGGACTTTGTTGCTTCGCTTCGACGAACAGGATCTCTCCCACCGCCCGAAGCCGCGCTACCGGGGACTCTGGCGTCTCCACAGACCGACTCACACCGGCTGGCCGACAACAGCTTGACGCTCGGTTGTGCCATCAGAAATCTCCTTCCATCAAACATCCGAGCTGCTGGATCACAACTACACGCGTGTAACTTCAGAAAACGTGCACTACCTGTCGCGCTTTAGCTGTCGAGACCTGTCGACGGGGTCGGCCTCGTCGGACCGGACCGCAACTGTCCCTGATCGCAGTCGACCACGACACCGCTGAGGCATCGCGCCCGATCCGAGCACAAGAAGACGATCAGTTCCGCAACCGCGGACGGCAGCGCAACGCGAGCCCCGGGGTACTCCCGCCGGAGATCGGCTGGGTCCGGCTCGTCGCCGATCGGTCGCCCGAGGAATCTCTCGGTCGCCGTGTAACCAGGATTGACGCCGAGGACTCTCACGCCGAAGTCGGGACTGTGACCCCCGACGGCTTCGGTGAAGGCCACGAGCGAAGCATTGGCGGACGCGCCGCAGACGTAGTCCGCCCGGGGCGCCCGACCGGCTGTTCCGATGACGTTGAGGATCACGCCCGCGCCTCGGGCGCGCATCTGCGCCAGGAAGAGCTTGGTCAGGTGCACGTAGCCGAAAACTTTGAGGTCCCATCCCGTTCGCCAGGCATCGACGCTCAAGTCGTCGAGCTCGCCGCGCGGAATGGCGCCGGCGTTGTTGACCAGGACGTCGACAAGGTCATACAACGCCGCCATGCGCTCTCGTTGCGCTTCGTTCGACAGGTCGGCCGCGTGGGTGATCATCTCGGCTCCGCCGGGCGTCGAGATCTTCGCTGCCGCGGCCTTCAAAGTCGCGTGGTCGCGAGATACCAGGATGACGCGGGATCCCTCGTCCGCGAATGCTTTCGCGGTGGCAAATCCGATGCCCTTCGAACCCCCAGTCACCAGGACGGTCTTCCCGCCGAGTCGCAGATCCATCAGTTCCTCCATTCTCGACCCAAAGGCCGACGGACTCGTATCGGAGCGACGCGACGCGGAAGCGAGCACATCGTCACGAGCAGGCGTTTGATCGCACGCCCAAAAGTAGCCGGGGCCGCAGCCGCAGTCAAGGCGCACCAAGACTCCGCCGGCCGGCTCCACGGCCACGAATCGCCGCGTGCTGGGGTTGACGGGCGAAAGGGGGTCTGTCATGCTTAGGCGAACGCCCAACGCACGACATGTGCCGGGGAGCCGTCGCTGCGGAGTGGATCTTACCTGGATCGGCGGCGGTCACGGCGAAAGACTGCACAGAGGAGCCCTGAAGTGACCGCAAAGGAACCGACTCCGATAGCCGCCGCCGCGAGGGACATGGCGGCTGTTCTGGCTCGGACCGAGCACGATCCGACGCGGACGCCGGCGGATGTCGTCGCCGCGCTCGCTCCGCTCGTCGCTCCGCACGAGGCGCTGTTCGACCGGGCGATGCCTCGACCGACAACCATGGAGCGGAGCCGGCTTCTATACTTTGACCCAGATCTGCTCTTCCTAGTCTCGGAGATCGATCCGAGCTTCACCGGACCGGCCCACAACCACTGGGCCTGGAACATCCTGTTGATCTGCGCGGGTCGGATGCACTTTCGATGGTACCGGCGCCTCGACGAGCAGAGCGAGATCGGCCGAGCACGCCTCGAGATCGTTGACGAACGCATCCTGCACGCCGGCGACGTTGGGATAGTCGCCCCCCCGCCACACGACGTCCACTCGTTCGAGGTACTCGACGCGCACACGTGGCTCATCACAGTGGCCCCGTTCCCAGAACCGGCCGTGCGCGAGTTCTACGACGTCACAATGGGCACGTACGTCAACCGTACCTTCGACGAGGCCCGCGCAGTGCTTGCGTGAGAGCGGCGTGCACGGGAGCGATCCGCGCTGAGCCTCGTTGATCGACTCGATCCGGAGTTCGCGGCGGGGCTGGCGCTCCGAGGTCCGGTGGACCTCCGCGACATCGAGGCGGCCCGCCGGCGCTTCTGGGCCGGCGTGGGTGCCCCGGCAATGGATCCCGACGTTCTGCGTTCGGACCACACGACGGCGTCGCGGATGGCGCGGAGGTGCGACTCCGGCTTTTCCGACCCGCGGGCTACACCGTTCCCCTGCCATGCCTCTACTGGGTACCCGGCGGCGGATACGTGCTCACGAGCCCCGACCTCGACGACGCGTGGTGCGAAGGGCTCGTCCGACGGCACGGCTGCGCGGTGGTCTCCGTTGGTTGGCGTCGTGCACCGGAGCACCCGTTCCCCGCGGCCGCCGATGACTGCTACGCCGGTCTCTCCTCCGTCGCGCTGAACGCGGCGTCGCTCGGCGTCGACGGCACGCGCATCGTGATCGGTGGGGCGAGCTCGGGAGGCGGTTCGGCCGCGTCGCTTGCGCTGCTCGTACGCGACCGCGGCGAGCTGGCGATCGTGCACCAGCTCCTGATCTACCCGATGCTCGACGATTCGAGTTCCACGCCGTCGAGCCACCGGGTCACGGACCGGCGGCTCTGGAATCGCGAGGCCAACATCTTGGCGTGGCGCGCCTACCTTGGCGACGCCTTCGGCACCGATCACGTCTCGCCCTACGCCGCACCCGCAAGGATGATGGAGCTGCGTGGCCTGGCTCCCGCAACGATGCTCACCGCCGAGTTGGACCTGTTCGTCGACGAGGACATTCAGTACGCGCAGCGTCTGATGGGGGCCGGCGTGTCCGTGGAGCTGCATGTATACCGAGGTGTCCCACACGGGTTCTATCGTATGAACCCGAACGCGGCGGTCACCAGGCAGTTCTTCGCGGACCGGGACCGTGCGCTCGAGCGAGCGTTCAGTCGGGGAACCTGTTAACAATCCGGAGACGATCATGGGGCCGCTGTCCGATATCCGAATCCTCGCCGTCGAGCAGCTGATGGCGTTGCCGTTCGGCACGCAGCTGCTCGCCGACTTCGGCGCCACGGTCATCGGCGTCGAAGCGGTCGAGTCGCGAGGCGACGCCGGCATCGCGTGGCGCGACCGGACCGGCCGGCACAAGAAGCGCATCCAGGTGAAGCTCGCCGATCCTCGAGGCCAGGATCTCCTCCGCAATATGGTCGGTCGCTTCGACGTCTTCGGCGAGAACTTCCGCCCCGGGGTGCTCGACCGCTACCGGCTCGGGTACGAAGACCTCCGCGTTCTGAATGACCGCCTCGTCTACGTGTCGGTGAGCGGCTACGGGCATCGCGACATCCTCGAGAGCCCGTTGTGGCAGATGGCTGCGTACGGACCGATCGGCGAGGCTATGAGTGGATCGATGCACGCCATGCGCCAGCAGGGTGGCGCCGCTTCGGGCTTCGCGCTTGGCGACATCACATCGGCGCTGTTCTCCACGATCGGGATGCTGGCGGCACTGCACCACCGGGAGAAAACCGGAAGAGGTCAGTACCTCGACGTTTCCCTGGCCGACAGCCTCTTCGCGCTCGCCGAGCTTCCTTTCGTGAACCACAGTCTCTCGCTGCTCGGTCGTGCCGATCGCCCGGATCCGAGCCCCGGGTACGTCTCGGCTGCCTTCCGGGTGTCCGACGGGGAAGTCCAGATGAACGTCCTCTCCGAACATCACTGGGAAAGACTCTGCGCCCTGCTCGGCCGTCCTGAGTGGACGTTGGCACCGCGCTTCGTGGATCTCGCGAAGCGTCGCGAGGCGATCCGGCACGAACTGCTACCCGCGCTCGAAGCCTGGGCCTCGACGATGGGGAAGGCCGAGGTCGCTTCTGCGTGCAGGGCGGTCGGACTCGCCGCGGCGCCGATCAACAGTCCCGCTGACATCGTCGGGGATGCGCACTTCGTAGCGCGTCGGATGATCGAGACCGTGGAGCGGGCCGACGGTTCGCTGCTGAAGGTCGCCGGGAACCCGACCAAGTTATCCGACATCGAGGCGAACCGTGAGCACGATGCGAAGCCGCCAAGGATCGCTCGACCGGGCGAGCACACGTGGGAGATCCTGCATCAAGAGCTCGGCATGGGGTGCGAGGAATACGAGTCATTGCGGGCGGAGGGCATCGTCGGGGGCTGACGCGCAATATTTACCCCACGTGAGTGCGCTCGGTCAGCAACGAACCCTTAACAACAAACCCACGCCTCGTCCGACAGCTCTGCTGCCAGGCGAAAGACGGCGTGGGACGAGGCGTAGGATTGTGGTTAAGCGTGCGCGTAGGCGGGCAGGCCTACGGGCGCCTCCACGTTCACTGTGGTGATCTTCGCCGGACTAGAGATCTCGAGGACCTCCATATCGTCCGACGTGCCGATCTCGTTGTGGATCATCCCCGGCGGGATGTTCATGCAGGATCCTGCATGGATTCGGATCTTCTGGCCGTCCTCGAATACCAGGTCGATCCATCCCTTGAGCACGTAGATGATCTGCAGCGACACGGGGTGGTAGTGCCAGCCCGTGGAGATAGCGCGGTCGATGACCTTCGCGTGCACCATGCCGAAATCGGCGTTGGTGGCCTCGGCGATCTGGAGGTCCCGCGCGACGAAGAACGATCGACGTCCGACTTGGAACTTGTCGGGGTCGAGGTCGTCGGACGTCAGCTTGTAGCCCTTCGGGTTCATGTCCTTGTTGATCATTTCGTCTCCTGGCTTGCCGGATTCCGGTATGTGGTGCCCCGACGGCCGCAATGCGGGGCAGGGGGCTGGTTCTCGGCCTTGGGACGCAAGTGCCAGCAGCGGTTCGAAGTGCCAGCAGCGGTTCGAAGTGCTAGCGCTCGTACAACGACAACATTGCTTTCCCTTCGGCCTCCCCACGCACGTGCTCGGTCGACGGGGGCGAGGCTACTGCACAAAGTCTGCGGCTTTTGGGCAGTAGCCCAAAGTGGTTTGGGTACCATACCGACATCGGCGGGCGGTGTCAACTCTCGTCCCAGCTCATGCGGTCGGCCGGACGTATCCGCTGGGTCGCCGCTCCGCCGGCATTAGTTCCGTGCTAGGCATGCGCCCAAATCCGCTCAAGGTCCGCGCCAGCGGACGATAAAGGTTGGTGCAACATGCGGCTTCGTCCCCTCCTGCCGTCCGAGCTGTCGGCCGAGCAGCGTGCCGTGTACGACGGCATCGTCCACGGCTCACGGGGGAATCGACCCGGGATCCGCTTGCTCGCCGACGACGGCTCTCTTCGCGGCCCGTTCGATGCCATGCTCCGCAACCCCCGCGTGGGTGCCCGGCTCGAAGCGATCGGTGCCGCTCTGCGCTTTGAGACCGATCTGCGCCCGGACCTGCGGGAGTTCACGATCCTGCTCGCCGCGACCCAGTGGCGATGCGCCTTTGAATGGTTCGAGCACGAGCCGATCGCCCGGAACGCGGGCGTGCCCTCCGGAGTCCTCGATGCGGTCGCACGCGGTGCCGTCTGCGCCGATGTCGACGAGAACTACGCCGTCATCGAGAAGGCGGCTCGCGAGTTCTTTGCTTGCGGCCGCGTGTCCGACGAGGCCTTCGACCGCCTTCGCGCCCGACTCGGTGAGGAGCAGGTGTTCGAAGTCCTGGCTTTGCTTGGGTATTACTCGACGCTGGCTCTGCTCCTCAACGTCTTCGGAACCTCGGAGGAGCCAGTGCCCGACGGCACAACGGTGCCGCTCTGGGCCGAGCACCGCAGCGACAGCGAGAGGCAGGCATCGTGATCGGACAAGCGCGGGTCCTCGCCCGGGGCATCGGCTTCGGCGAAGGGCCAGTCATAACGAGCCGCGGTGAGGTCGTGTTCGTCTCCATCGACCAGGGCTTCGTCTTCCGTGTTGACGCCACCGGAGCACTCGGGCGACTCGCCGTGACAGGCGGCGGCCCGAACGGAGCGGTGGCGGGAGCCGAGGACGAGATCTACGTCGCCCAGAACGGCGGGAATTGGATGGTCGGTCGCGAGCGCACCGACGGCTATGAGCCCCTGCCGGCCGACTCGGGCGTTCAGTTGGTGGCGGGGGACGGCTCGGTCCGCCACATCAGCACGGCCCCGCACGCGCCCAACGACCTGTGCTTTGGCCCCGACGGGATGCTGTACGTCACCGATCCGACGCGACGGCGGACCTACGACGACGGGCGGATCTGGCGGATCGGGCCGACGACGGGTGCCTCCGAGCTCATCTATCAGCTCGACTGGTTCCCCAACGGCATCGCGTTCGGCCTCGACGAGGAGTTCATCTACGTCGCCTCGACCGGTGCCCAGCGGATCATCCGGTTGCCGACGCACCCGGAGTCCGGCGGCGAACACGGTGAGGTGGTCATCGAGATGCCCTTCGGCCACCCTGACGGCCTGGCCTTCGACGTCGAAGGGCATCTGCTTGTGTGCGGGATCTCACGGACCGACGAACCCGGGCAGGTCCAGGTGTGGGATGTGAACGGGACGCTCCTCGAGACGTATTCGCCCGGACCCCACGCGCGGTACACGAACCTGGCGTTGAGCGGTGACCGGACCCTTATCGTCACCGACTCCGACGGGGGAGCGGTGCTGGCGTTCGATGACTGGCCGAGCGCAGGTCTCGCCCTGCACCCGCAGCGGTCCATTTCCTCATCTGCGCACGCCCTCGCGCCCGCGCTGCGAACTCTCGACTGCTCGAGTGAACCAAACGCAGGTGCCTGAGCCGTGGCGCGCGACATAGCCATCGCCACCGAGACGATCGAGCTCCGCGACGTCACGCTCGTTGCGGGCGGCCTCGCGTTTCCCGAGGGCCCGGTCGCGATGCTTGACGGTTCCGTCGTGTTCGTCGAGATGCACGGGGGACGGATCTCGAGGGCCGCGCCGGGGGGCGCCGTCACGGAGGTCTGCCGCACCGGTGGAGGACCTAACGGCGCCGCAGTGGGGCCCGACGGTGCGCTCTACGTCTGCAACAACGGCGGTCGGCTCCCAGGCCAGATGTGCGCTCCGTCGATCCAGCGAGTCGACCTGGATTCGGGGGCGTGCGAGTTCGTGCACACATTTTGTGATGGAGCGCCACTCGTGAGCCCGAACGACCTCGTGTTCGACCGGACGGGCAACTTGTGGTTCACGGACTTCGGCGGTGGTGCCGTCTATTACGCGAACCCCGACGGCTCACGGATCGAGCGGGTCGTGGACGGGCTCGACCATCCGAACGGCATCGGACTCTCGCCGGAAGAGAGCACCCTGTACTGGGCGCAGACCTTCACGCGACAGGTGCTGCGTCGCCGTATCGTGGCACCGGGGCGGATCGAGCCATCCACCGGATACGGCGTCCGCGCAGCGCTCTACGGTGGGGGCCTCGATCCCTTCGCGCTGCTCGCTGGATTCGGTGGAGCCCAAGAACTGGATTCCCTCGCGGTGGACTCGAGTGGCAGGGTGTGTGTTGGAACGCTCGTCGAGAGCGGCGTCACTGTAATCCCAGCAGACGGTTCGACGATCCGTCGCCACACCCTTCCGGCCGAGTTCGCGGACCTGGCCGTCACGAACATCTGCTTCGGTGGGCCCGAACACCGCACGGCTTTCATCACACTCTCGCAGACCGGGCGGATCGTCCAGTTCCCCTGGCCCGTGCCGGGTCTGCGGCTGGCGTTCGAACGATGAGTCCCATCCGACCGATCTCGCTTGCCGAGCCTCCGGGCACGTGCTAAGACCTGGTCCAAACCACTCGGACGCGGCTGTCGGTGCGCCGGCCGGTGCGGGTGACCGGAAAAGGAAGGCCATGACAGTTCACCCCCGGAGCGAAGGCCACCGCGACGGCGAGCACGACGGAACACGAATCGATCCGGTGGATGCGCTCTCACCGAAGGTGCTCGACATCCTCGGTGGAGCCGTACTCTCCGGTGCGAGCCTGGTACGACCTGACGGCCGGCCGTTGAACCTCTTCGGCGTGCTGGCCAAGCACCCTCTTCTACTCGGACCGTTCACCGCTTTGAGCCGCATGTTCGCGAACGACTGCCTGCTCCCGATCCGTGCCCGGGAGATCGTGATCTTGCGAATCGCATGGCGCTGCCGTGGCGTCTACTCGTTCGGGCAGCACACCATCATCGCCCGGCGGGTCGGTTTTACGGACGCCGAGATCGCCACGCTCGCCGAGGCTGGCGTCGCGGCGCTGTGGAGCGACGAGGAAGGTGACCTCATCAGGCTCGCCGACGACCTGTGCGATAACGACCGAGTCACCGATGCGACATGGTCGCGACTGGCGGCGCGGTGGTCTGAGCCGGAGCTAATCGAACTCTCGATGCTCGGCGGTCTCTACCGAATGGCCGTGGGTTTCATGAACAGCGTCGGACTGCAACCCGAACCCGACGCACCGCTTTGGCCTGACGGGCATGAACCTGCGCCGTGGCCTTGAGCGCTGCTCAACCGTCCTTGTTGTGCCCGGCATGGTCAACGTGCTAGGCAGTTGCCCAAATTCTAGACGCTCGCTCTCGGCCCGGCTGACGGGGTCGTCCCGCACGGTCCCCGCCCCGGCCCTGATCGCGCTTCCCGAAAGAACAGGAGTAGGCCTATGAACCAAACACTGGACCTCAATTGGTTGATCTCGGTCGACGACCACGTTCTCGAGCCGAGAGAGCTCTGGCAGAACCGCGTGGCCACCAAGTACCGCGATGCCGCGCCGAAGCTGGTTGTCGACGACGGCATCGAGTACTGGCAGTACGAAGACCGCCTCGTCCCGACACTCGGCCTCGCGGCCGTCGCCGGCAAGACGCGGGATCAGTTCCGCCCTGACGCCGTCAACTACTCCGATATGCGAGCGGGTTGCTACGACTCCGTTGCACGCGTCGAGGACATGGACCGCGCCGGCATCCTCGCGTCGATGTGCTTCCCATCGTTCACGCGCTTCTGCGGCCAGGTGTTCTACGAGGGCAACGACAAAGAGCTCGGCCTGCATTGCGTCCAGGCCTACAACGACTGGATGATCGACGAATGGTGCGGCAACGTCCCGGGTCGCTTCATCCCGATGATCATCATCCCGTTGTGGGACCCGAAGGCTGCCGCTGTGGAGATGGAGCGCTGCGCGGGGAAGGGCGCTCGCTCGTTCGCGTTCTCCGAGAACCCGGTGCGGCTCGGACTGCCGAGCATCCACGACAAGGACCGCTACTGGGATCCGGTCTGGTCGATGGCCCACGACGCCGAACTGGTGGTGTGCATGCACCAGGGCTCGTCGAGCCACCGGATGACGATGTCCGATGACGCGCCGGCGCTGTCCACGATGGCGTGGGCGATCGGCTGCCAGAGCAGCGGCACCCTGCTCGACTGGCTGTTCGGGCCGGTCTTCCAGCGCTACCCGAAGGTGAAGATCGCGTTGTCCGAGGGTGCGATCGGCTGGATTCCCTACTTCCTCGAGCGCGCCACGCAGGTGCTCGACAAGCAGCGCTTCTGGGCGGCCGACGCCGATCGCAAGATGGATGCCGTCACCGGCACGGTTATCCACGGCGGCAAGCCCGAGGTCGATCCGCTCACTCTCGATGTGCGCGCCGTGTTCAAGGAGCACGTGTTCGGCTGCTTCATCGAGGACGAGAGCGGCATCCGCAACCTCGACCTCATCGGCGTCGACAACGTGATGATCGAGACCGACTACCCGCACTCAGATTCGACGTGGCCGAACTCCATCAAGACGGCGCACGAGCAGCTCGCCGGCCTCGACGACGTGACGAAGTACAAGATCCTCCGCGGCAACGCAGAGCGGGTGTTCCGGTTCACGCCAGCTGCGCCGCCGACGGCGGTCCCCGCAGCGCTCCTGCCGGCCTGACCGTGCCCAGTCAGACCGACCCGACGTTCCCTACGACGGCCGGCATCTCCGATCCCGAGGTCCCGTACTACTGGAAGTCCCTCGACTGGGACAGCTCGAACTCGGCATCGACGTGCGACCATCGTCGGTTGGCGCGGGAGACGGGAAACGTGTAGGTTAGGCATGTGCCCAAACCAACGGGCGCAGCACTGGAGTCCGGGGGAGGAAAGCTTGTACCAGGTGATGAACGGGGTGCGCGTGCTGGAGGTGGCCGGCTACGTGTGCGCCCCGACGGCCGGTGCGATCCTGGCGGACTGGGGAGCCGACGTCTTGAAGATCGAGCACCCGATCTACGGCGACCCTTATCGTGGTCTGCGCAGCACCTACGTCGACCCCGGTCGCCCGAACCCAATGCTGGAGCTTCCCAATCGCGGCAAGCGAAGCGTCGGCATCGACCTCGCCACAGACGATGGGCGTGACCTGCTCTACCGGCTCCTCGAGACGTCCGACGTGTTCCTCACGAGCTTCATGGTCGATGCCTTGGATCGGCTGGGGCTCGATTACGAGTCGCTCAAGAAGATCAAACCGAAGCTCGTGTACGCACGCAGCAGCGGCTACGGGACACGCGGACCTGACGCGGCGAAACCCGGATTCGACGGCGCCGCCGCTTGGGCCCGCGCGGGCCTCATGCACCGGCTAACCGACTACGACGCCGACTCGCCCGCCGAGATGCCCGGCTCTGTCGGTGACCTCACCGGAGCTCTCAGCCTTGCTGCGGGAATCGCCGCAGGACTATTCCAGCGCGAGCGGACCGGGCAGGGGACCCAGATCGACATAGCGCTGTTCCACATGGGGATCTGGCTGATGTCGCAGACGATCGGCGCGGCGCTTCTCGGCATCGATCCCGACACGCGAAGGACGCCGCGCCTGAACCCACCCAACCCGCTCGTCAACACCTACCGAACGAGCGACAACCGTTGGATATTTTTCAACCTCCTGCAGGCCGATCGGCACTGGGCCGACTTCTGCAAACACGTCGGCGTCGCTGACCTCATCGACGACCCGCGCTTCGCGAACATAGACGTCCGCGCCGAGAACTCGAAAGAGCTCGTGGCGATCCTCGACGAGATGTTCGGGAGCAAGCCCCTCGACGACTGGCAGGAACGCCTAGGCACGCTCGATGCGGTCTGGTCGGCCGCCCAGACGACGGTCGAGGTCGCGAAAGACCCGCAGGCGCTCGCGACGGGGTTCTTCTCCGACGTGACGGCCAACGATGGCTCGCATTTCTTCTCGCCGGCTTCTCCCTTGCAGTTCGGCGGGAAAGCCCTCGGCGACCTGCGGGCGATGCCGGAGCTTGCGCAGCACACGGAGGAAGTCCTTCTCGAGTTGGGCCTCTCGTGGGACGAGATCTCGAAGCTGAAGGAAGCAGGCGCGATCTCCTAGTGGCTCCGGCACTGCCTCCGTCACCGCGCGCCAAGCTCGCCGCGAGTGACGTCGTCGCGCTCGCGCGTAAGCTATGCAACTGGGCGACGTGGGGCGAAGACGACCAGCGCGGCACGGTGAACCACATCACGCCGCAAGTGACAGCGGCCGCGGCGGCGCTCGTGCGCCGGGGCGTGATCCACTCGCTGTCGGTGCCGGTCGACCGCGACGGGCCGGTCACCACGAGCCCCCGCCGCTTCAATCCGCTGCACTTCATGACGGTGCTCCCGACCGAGCAGCTCCGCGACGGGGGGGTCGGGATCTCCGATGATGTGGTGGTGATGCCTTTGCAGTCGGGGACGCAATGGGACGGCCTCGCGCATTTCGCCTTTGACGGCCAGATCTACGGGGGCCGACCAGCGACGCTCGTGTCGAGCTCCGGTGCGGCCGTCAACGACGTACGCAACTTCAGCGACCGGCTCGCGACCCGGGGCGTGCTGGCCGACGTCGCCCGATTCCGGGGCGTGTCGTCGCTGCAGCCGGGCGAGCCGATCGAGGTCGAGGAGCTACAGGCGACCCTGCACGCCCAGGGCGTCGACGTCTCCGAAGGCGGGGCCCTGCTGGTGCGAACCGGGTACCTCTCGCTCTGCCGCGCGCGCGGTTGGACCGGGTTCGGTGACAGCGCGCCCGGCCTGGCGATGAGCACCCTCGAGTGGATCCACGACCGGCGCCTCGCGGCCGTAGCCACCGACACTTATGCCGTGGAAGTGAAGCCCTACCAAGCCGAGGAGTTCGCGAGCCCGTTCCACGTTGTGGCGCTCGTGTTCATGGGCTTGCTCCTCGGCGAGATCTTCGACCTCGAGCAACTTTCGGAGGATTGCACAATGGATGGTGTCTATGAGTTCTTCTTCGTCGCACCGGCGTTACCGGTGACAGGAGCGGTGGGCGCTCCGGTGAATCCGTACGCGATCAAATGAGCGCGCCCCTTCCCTCACCGGCCGATCGCTTCCGCAGCGGTGGCGGCCTCCTCCTCGGCACGATGGTCATGTACGTGCGCGCGCCGGGCATCATCTGGATGCTCTCGCAGGTCGGCTTCGACTACGTGTTCGTCGACATGCAGCACTCCTCGCTCGGCTGGGAGACCATCGCCGACATGTGCGAGATGGGCCGCGCCATCGGCATGCCCGTCATCGTCAGACCGTCGACGGTCGGCCATCCGGAGGTCAACCGCATCCAGGACCTCGGGGCTCACGGCATCATGTTCCCCGACGTCCGCAGCCGCGACGAGGTCGACCGAATCCTCCGATGGATGCGGTACCCGCCGTCGGGTGAGCGAGGCGTCACGATCGGCGGGCCGGGCAGCGATTACCGGATCGACCGTGGTCCCGGGGCGCTCGAACGGATCAACCGCGACAACATCGTGGTGATCCAGGCCGAGTGCATGGAAGCAGTCGAGGCGCTTCCGCAGATCCTCGCTGGCGGGGGTATCGATCTCGTCGAGGTGGGCCGCCAGGACCTGGCGGCCTCGCTTGGACATCCGGGCGAGACCTCGCACCCCGATGTGCTGGATGCACTGCGAGCGGTCGTGGCGGTGTGCGGCCAGCACGGTGTGCGAGTCGGCGCACAGGCGGCCACGGGCGAGGACGCGCAGCGGCTGATCGACCTCGGCATCCGCTGCGTCAGCCACATCCCTGACAGGCGCGTCCTCCTCCTCGCCTTCGAGAACGCGGTGCGCGAACTCCGTGAGATCGGGCGCGTTGCGGGGATCGCAGAGACAGCCCCTGGGTCGTCTTGACGGGCCGTGTCACGAATGTACAATTGGGCAATCGCCTAACAATGGGCAGCCGAGGGAGGCGTCAATCGCGAGCACTACGTTGGACAAAGGGGAGTTCATGAAGCTTGTGGAGGGCAGTGCTTCCTGCGCCTTGTCCGTACGCGGGCTGACCGTCCGCTATGGAGGCTTCGTGGCCGTGGAAGACGTCGACATTGATGTTCCCTACGGACAGGTGGTCGGGCTGATCGGTCCCAACGGCGCAGGAAAGACAACGTGCTTCAATGCGATCGGCGGTTACGTACGCCCGTCAAAGGGCACCGTCGAGGTACACGGCGTGCGCGTCCGCTCCAGCAATCCGCGCTCGGCCTGGCGGGCCGGGATCGCCCGAACGTTCCAGCGCGTCGAGCTGTTCTGGACGCTCACCGTTCGCGACCACGTGGAGCTGGCCCGGCGACTTGCGCTCAAGCGGAAGCGGACGCCGCCAGAGGCCGACGAGATCTTCAAGATCCTCGGGCTCGTCGGCTTGGAGGACCGGGTCGTCGCCACGCTCCCACTCGGAACGAACAGGCTCGTGGAACTCGCTCGGGCGGTAGCGACGGGCTCCACGCTCATCCTCATGGACGAGCCTTGTTCCGGGCTCGACCACGTCGAGACGACGTTGCTCAAGTCGGCGCTCGAGCAGATGCTCGCCGAACTCTCGCTATCGCTGCTGATCGTCGAGCACGACATGGATTTCATCCTCTCGATCGCCGACACGATCGTGGTCCTCAACTACGGGAAGCAGATCGCGAGGGGTACTCCCGCGGAGATCCGAGCGTCGCAGGATGTGCGCCGCGCGTACCTCGGCAACGCCGACGCGTCAGATCCGAAAGCCGAGCCCGAAGCCGAGCCGGTCAGGGCTTCGACATCGTGAACCCCCTCATTCAGCACAGTGCCCCGGCGACGTCGGAGAAGTTCGTTCTCTCCGTCGACAACTTGCGTGCCGCCTACGAAGACCAGGTTGCGCTACATGGCGTGAGCATCGCCGTCCGGCCCGGGGCCTGTGTCGCCATTCTTGGGTCGAATGGTGCCGGCAAGACGACGCTCATGAACTCGATCGCCGGCATCCACCGGCCGATCAAGGGCAGCGCCGTCCTCGACGGTCGGGACATATCCAAGCTCCCCGGCAATCGCATCGCACGACTAGGGGTCGGCTACGTGCCCGAAGGCCGAGGCGTGTTCGCCGACCTGTCGGTCATGGACAACCTCCGGCTCTCTGTCGGCCGGGATCCCGACGTCCTCCGCCGCGTGTTCGAGCAGTTCCCGGTTCTTGGAGAGCGCGCCTCACAGGCCGCAGGAACCCTCTCGGGAGGGGAGCAGCAGATGCTCTCCGTGGCACCAGCCCTCGTCAATGACTACAAGGTGATCCTGATCGACGAACTCTCGCTCGGGTTGGCCCCGATCGTCGTCGAACAGCTGTTCAGGCTGCTCGACACGATCCGCTCCCGAGGCGTAGCCATGCTGCTCGTGGAGCAGTTCGCGCAGCGAGCACTACGGCTCGCTGATTGGGCCTACGTCCTCCGGAAGGGACGAGTCGTCTACGACGGCGCGGCGGACGAACTTAGAGGGGACGAAGATCGCTTGCACCACCTGTACATGGGAGGTGTCTGAGGAGGAGGCAGGAGAACCAATGAGATCAGGCTGGTCCACTTACGAACGCCAGCGAGTACGAAAATTCGGTAGTTTCAGCAATACGGAAAGGTGCTTTTGATGAACTTTCAAGTAAAAAAGATCGTCGTCGGCGTCGTGATCCTCGGGTTGACATATCCCGTTGTGTCACAGACAGCGGACGCGGCCACGGCCAAAGCGAACGGTTCGTGCGCCAAGGCAGGCCAGAAGGCCACGGCTGGAACCCACTCGCTCGTCTGCACGAAGTCGGGCAAGAAGCTCGTCTGGAAGGTGGCCCCCGTCGCGACGACGAAGCCGGCCCCGGCATCAACGGCACCGGCCGTGACCGCCGCACCGGCCGCGAGCGCCGCATCGGCCCCGGCATCAACGGCACCGGTCGCGGCTCAAGGAGACATCGTCGTAGGTGGGATCTTCTCCCGGACCGGCGTGTCACCGTTCCCAGCGGGGTACGAATCGATGGACTCGTACTTCAAGGAACTCAATGCAAACGGAGGGATCAATGGTCGTAAGATCAAGTTCATCGGTGTCGATGACGGCACCGACACGCAGAAGAACGCGGTAGCCATGAAGCGGCTGATCGAATCCGAGAAGGCGGTCATCGTGTTGGAGACGGCCGAGACGGGGATCGTGGGTGGGATACCGATTGCTAGAGATGCGAAGGTGCCGATCATCGGCTGCTACTCGCAGCCGCTGTGCTTCAACGAGGAGACCGTCTTCCCCGTCGGTGGCTTCTATCAGAACAGCTTGGCGAATCTTGTCACCGACCTCTTGGTGCAGAACAACAACAAGAAGATTGCGATGATGACCATCCAGGCGCCCACGGCTCTCATCGCCTTGGATTCCTATAAGAAGTACGCCGCGGCGAAGGGCGTCGCCATCGTCTCGGATCAGCAGTACGCCCCGTCGGAGACCGACTTCACTGCATACGCGGCGAAGATGATCGCCTCCGGCACTTCCGTCATAGATTGCCTCTGCTCGTTCGGTCATATCGTCGCGATCGTGAATTCGCTAAAGCAGCAGGGGTACAATGGTGACTTCTTTGCTCCCTCCTTCGACGGGACCTACCCCGACCGTATCGGCCCCTATGCGAACGGCCGCTTCTACATGTCGTCCACCGAGGGCGGCATTGGCGCTGGTGCAGCTGGCGAAAAGATGCAGGCAATCATGAAGAAGTACTACCCCGACGCGAACAGTGAGTTCTTCGGAGCGTTGCAGTCTTGGACCAACGCTGAGCTGTTCACCGAGGCGGTCAACCGGCTGGGCAACAAGCCGGTGACCTCGGCCAGCCTGATTGATTCGCTGAACACATTCAAGGAAGTCAACACGACGTACGCCCCGCCGATCACCTATGGCGCCGGGCCGCACAAGGATCCGGCGCATTGCCTTCAGATGTTGATCGTGACGGGCGGGAAGTTCTTCTCCGCCACGGGCGCGCGCTTCTTCTGCTACTCGGGCTCGGTCGCGCCGTGACGCGGCGGGCCAAGACGCGTAGCTAGAGGAGCTAAGGAGGAGTCGCAATGCTAAATCCTGCGCCCTTCATACTTGCCGGGTTGGTGAACGGTTCGGTCTATGGCCTCGCCGCCATGGGCCTGGTGTTCACGTACAAGGTGTCGCGTGTCGTGAACTACGCGTACGGGGCCATTGCGATGTTCTGTTCGTACAGCTACTGGCAGGTGAGAGTGGAGTGGGGCGTACCGGCGCCGTTGGCATTCATCGTCGCCGTCGTCCTGCTCCCGGCATTGCTGGCGGTGCTGAGCGAACGCTTCGTCTACCGCCGGCTCGCCGAGGCGTCGGTGTTCGCGACGACGGCGGCCAGCGTCGGGATCCTGCTCGCGGCGTACGGAGGGTGCCTTTATTTCTGGAATGAGAGAATCATCCTGGGCCAGCTCCGGCCACCTTCGATATTCCCCGATGTCGTCTACCACCTTCCGGGTGTTTTCGTCAACGGGACGCAGATCGGCGTCATCGCATCGACGTTGGTGACCGTGCTAGTGGTGTTCGTTTTTCTGCGTTTCACGGCCACGGGGCTCGCGTTGCGTGCCGTCGTGGCCAATCGCGGGCTGTCGGAACTCCGCGGGATTGATTCGCTCCACGTCACGCGCGTATCCTGGATTCTCAGCTACATCATAGCGGCCTTTGCGGGGGTGTTGCTGGCGACGCTGGTCGGTTCCGATCCGCTTACGCTGACCATCATCGTCGTGTACTCCCTCACCGCTGCGACCTTGGGAGGATTCTTGTCGTTGCCGCTGGCGGTCATCGGCGGTGCTCTCCTTGGTCTCACCGACTCCCTCTTGATCGGCTACCTTCCCGCGGGCCAGTTCTGGCAACGTGCCCGGCTCACGTTCCCGTTCGCGTTCTTGTTGATGGCGCTCATCATCATTGGGCGGCGGGTCGCATCACGACCTGAGCCCGGGCACCGCGCCGCACTTCTCGCCGATCTGGGTCAGGGAGTAGCGGCGCGCAAGGCGAGCATCATGGGTGTTCTCCCGCGGGCGGCCCTGGTGATCGTCGCGGGATTCCTGCTGAAGGCGACGGGCAATGGTTACGCCGTGGTGGTGCTGAGCACGGGTGCGGCGTACGGGGTGATCTTCTTAGGAAGCCGGGTGTTCTCCGCCACGACCGGCATGGTGTCGCTGGCACTCGCAGCTTTTGCTGGCGTCGGCGCGATGACGGCGGCCGACCTTCGGGGATCGGGAGGGTGGCCGTGGCTGCTCGCGGTGATCGGCGGTGGAGTCGTGGCCGCCGGCTTCGGCGCCATCGTCGCGATACCGACTGTGCGTTTGCGCGGCATCTTCCTGGCGCTTGGCACCATCGCGTTCGCGCAGCTGATCGAGAAGGTCGTGTTCACCAACCAATGGTTCAGCGGCGGGATGAGCGGAAGGCCCCTGCCCCGTCCGAGCCTGGTCCGGACGGATATGGCGTACCTCGTGCTGCTCGTCGTCATCTTTGTGGTGATCGGCTACTTGTGCGAGCTGTTCCAGCACTCGGTCGTCGGGCGCGAACTCCAGGCCGATCTCGGCAGCGGAGTCGGCGCCCGGTCGATCGGCATCCGGCAGGAGAAGGGCCGACTCCTCGCGTTCCTCGTGTCGTCGGGAGTGATCGGCGTCGGCGGCGCGTTGCTGGCGACCCAGGCCCAGCAGGTGTCCCCCGAGAGCTTCGGGTTCATCCTCACGTTCCTCTGGCTCGTCCTCGTGGCCTCGGGCGGGCTCGGTTCGACGATCATGATGCTGCAGATGGGCGTCCTCTCGGGCGCCACTCTGGAGATCGTCTCGGTCCACTTCCCTCGCTTCGAGCGCGGCTACGTGGCACTGTTCGGCGTCCTCGGTCTCATGCTCCTGCGGATCCCCGGAGGCGCGGCCGCGCTCGAAGCCCGCATGGCGCATCGCATCGCGCGCATCGTCGGCCGTAGCAAGAACAACGAACTCGATGACCATAATCGCCCTTCGCCGGTCCTCGTGCCGAGCGCAGCCGACGAGCCCAGCCTTACGTGACTCCAGATCGTCCCGTCCTCGCGGACTCAGGCAGCCAGCACGCGGGGCGGCGCTTCTGGCCCGGATCCTACAGAAAGGTAACTGGCAATGGTCGTGAATAACGGAGCAGTCCTCCCGACCGGCCTCTTCATCGGCGGCAGCTGGCAGCACTCGACGAGCGCTGGCGAGATGGAGCACGTCAACCCTGCAACCGGTCGTGTGCAGGCGAGCTTTCCGATCGCGGGCCGCGCCGAGGTCGACGCCGCCGTCGGTTCCGCGAAGGAGGCGCGGCGCGAATTCCGCCGATGGAGTCCGGTGCGGCGCCGCGAGTTGCTCCTGAGCATCGCCGCGCTGTTCCGCCGGCACGCGGACGGCTTCGAGACGATCGCCGCGCTCGAGTGCGGCATGGTGAAATCGGCCGCGTCGCGGATGGGCGATTCGGCGGCGGCCTGGTTCGACTACTACGCCGGTTGGCCCGACAAGCTCGTCGGCGAAGTCCTGCCCGACTCCAGTTCGTTCGACTACGTGCGCTGGGAGCCCTACGGCGTCGTCGCGATCATCCTCACCTGGAACGGTCCGATCGGCTCGATCGGCATGAAGGTCGCGGCCGCGCTCGCCGCCGGATGCACGATCGTGCTCAAGGCACCTGAGCTCGCCCCGTTCGGCGCCAACCTCTTCGGCCGGATCTGCACCGAGGCCGGTGTCCCTCCTGGTGTCGTCAACGTCATCACCGGCGGACCCAAGGCTGGCGACGCGCTCGTGCGCCACCCAGATATCGATAAGATCAGCTTTACCGGCGGACCGGCCACCGCTCGCCGCATCCAGGCCGCCGCGGCCGAAACGCTCACTCCGCTGGTGCTCGAGCTCGGCGGCAAGTCGGCGACCATCGTCTTCGACGATGCCGACCTCGGTCGGGCGTCGACGATGGCAGCGTTGGCGATCACACGGCTCGCCGGTCAGGTGTGCCACGCGGCTACGCGGCTGCTCGTGCACGAAACCGTGTATGACCGCGTCGTCGAGACGGTGGGCACAGTCCTCGACAAGGTGGCGGTCGGAGATCCGCTCGATCCCGCGAGCGAGATGGGGCCGGTCATCAGCTCCTCCGCGGTCGAACGCATCATGGGCACCATCCACGACGCCGAGAAGAACGGCGGCGTTCGTCTCGTCGCCGGCGGCAACCGTCTCGGCGGGGCGCTGAGCGGCGGGTTCTTTGTACGGCCGACCGCGTTCGCCGACGTCGACAACTCGTCCGCGCTCGCGCAGGAGGAGATCTTCGGACCGGTTCTCTCGCTGATCCGCTTCCGTGACGAAGACGAAGCGGTCACACTCGCAAACAACAGCAAGTACGGCCTCGCCGCCAACATATTCACAACCGATATACGTCGCGCCTATCGCGTCGCCGACGCGCTCGACGTCGGCAACGTCGGCGTCAACGGCGGTGCCACCAACGCCGGCCCGTTTGGTCCGTTCGGCGGCTTCCGCCAGAGCGGCTACGGCAAAGAAGGTGGGCTGCTCGGCGTGCGCGAGTACCTGCGTGCGAAAAACGTCAACGTCAGTCTGGATTGAAAGGAACGCGCATGCCCCGAGCCGTAATAATGCATGGAGACCACCGGCCGCTCACGGTCGAGAATTACGACCTGGCCGATCCAAAGGCGCATGAGCTGCGCGTGCGAATCGCGGCGTCCGGGGTCTGCCACTCCGACCTCCACGTATTCGAAGGAGGCGGCGTGGGCATGAACCTCCCGATCGTGTTGGGCCACGAGGCATCGGGTGTCGTGGAGGAGGTCGGCGAAGGGGTCGTCGGATTCGGCCCCGGAGACCACGTCGTGTTCTGTGTCTTTCCCCAGTGCGGCAACTGTCGGTTCTGCAAGGGCGGGTTTCCCACGTTGTGCGTCGCCGGGCAGATGACGAAGGCGGGCACATTGCTCGACGGCACGACGCGCATGTCCATGAGCGGCAAACCGATCGGTCAGATGGCGGGCATGGGCGCGTGGAGCGAGATGACCGTCGTTCCTGACATCTCGGTCGTGAAGATCGACAAGGCCATCCCGCTGCCGCAGGCTGCGCTCCTCGGGTGTGGCGTGGTCACCGGCTTCGGCGCCGTGACCAACGTCGCCAAGGTGCAGAAGGGCGCCACGGTCGCGGTGATCGGCTGCGGCGGTCTCGGGCTCAACGCGATTCAGGCTGCGCGCATCGTGGGAGCGGAGCGGATCATCGCCGTCGACAACAACCAGCGCAAGCTTGACTACGCAAAGATTTTTGGCGCGACCGATGTGGTCAGCAGTCAGTTTGGTGATCAGGTGCAGCAGGTGCTCGACTTGACGGGCGGCGGTGTAGACGCGGCCTTCGACTTCGTCGGGATACCCGTCACGGCGGAAGACGCGTTGCGGATGACCCATCCGGGTGGGACGGCCGTGTGCACTGGGCTCGCCGAGCCCCGGTTCGGGTTCGAGCGAAACGACCTCGTGCGCGGCGCCAGGTCCATCAAAGGCAACTTGATGGGGATGGGCGTTTTCGCCGATGAGTTCCCCAAGCTGGTCAAGCTTTACCTCGACGGCCAACTGATGCTCGACGAGCTCGTCTCGAAGCGGGTCAAGCTCGAAACGGTCAGCGAAGCCTTCGACGCGATGATCGCCGGCGAGGTCGCCCGGTCGGTGATCGAAATCAACGTATGAGCGCGGCGACGACGATCGGGTTCCGCTTCGGTAGGATCGACCTTGAACCGGCGCGTGGCGTGTCGTTCAAGTCTGTCACCGACGTCGCGGCCAACGCGGTGGGCGAGCTCTTCGTGCTGACACGCGGTGAGGGCACGGTCGTCGTCCACGACGGCGGGGGCGCCTTCCTGCGGTCTTTCGGGCACTTCATCCACGCGCACGGTCTCACCATCGACGCCGAGGGTCGGGTTTGCGTGGTGGACGAGGGCGATCACACCGTTCGGGTGCACTCGCCCGACGGCGTCGAGGTCGGCGTGGTCGGCAACAGCGGTCAGCCTTCCGACTCGGGGTGCGACTGGAGCCGGCCAACGTACAAGGAGAAGTACCTCTCCGTGGTGCGCGGGGCGGGTCCGTTCAATCGGCCGACCAGCCTGGCCTTCGCCACCGACGGCTCCTATTTCGTGGCCGACGGGTACGCCAACAGCCGCGTCCACCACTTCGATCGCGACGGTGCGCTCATCCGCTCGTGGGGCGAGCCGGGCAGCGCGCCAGGACAGTTCCGTCTGCCGCATGGTGTGTGCGTCCTGCCCGACGGAGACGTGCTGGTGGCCGACCGTGAGAATGACCGCGTGCAGCGCTTCACCTATGACGGTGAGCACCGTGAAACCTGGGAGGGGATCCAGCGTCCATCGAAGCCGATCGTGACCTCGACGGGCCACGTCGTGATCGGCGAACTCGGCCGGCCAATCGGCGACTACTCCTTCGCGGCCGGTGAGATCGTGGAGGAGCTCCCGCCGAGGGTCGCGGTCTTCGACCCGTCCGGTCAGCTGCTCGGGCGCTCCGTCATCGAGCCGCGGCCGACCGGTGAACCCTCTTCTCCGCACGGACTGGCCGAGGGGCCAGACGGCCTGATCTACATCGGTGAGCTCGCGCCGCCGAGTGGCACGCCGGTCACAACCTTGCTGACGCTCACCATCACGACCTGAAGATCACTACCAAAAGGAAGCCCCCATGAGCATGCAACAAACGGTCAGCACCTATCAGCCATCGATCACCCATGACGGCTCCGACGCCTTCGGGGCCAAGGGGCTGCGCCAATTTTTCGACTACCGGGATCTCGGGATCAAGGATGCCACCGATTCGGAATACAACGTCTACCTCGTACGGGCGAAGCCCGACGTGAAGAAGTCGACCGGCTGGCACTATCACACGTGCGAGCTCCAGGTCGTGTATTGCCTCAAGGGCTGGGAGGACATAGCGCTCGAGGACGGCCGTATCGTGCGGCTGCTGCCGGGTTCGTGCCTGAACATCCCACCCGGGTACAGGCACAGTGAAGTCGCGTACTCCGACGACATGGAGGTCATGGTTATGACGAAGCCGGCGCAGATTGGCACGACGCCGGTCCCGCGGCCCCCGAACGCGCCGGAAGGAACGTGATCCGGACACTACCGAGGGGGATGTAGTCGTCGACGACCTTGTATTTCGGGAGCCAGTACATGGCGCGGGCCTACTGACACTGCCGAGACATTGGGCGAGTGCAAGACCGTGCCCGAATGACCAGAAATCCCGGCTGGAGCGAAGAGAAGAATGGCCTTGACTAATCCGACTTCGACCGACTAGACCAGCACGCGACTTAGTCAATTGCCCAAATAAAAGGAAATGGTCGATGACCGATCGCTACGCCGAGCACATGCCACCGCTCGTTCCGCCGGAGGACGTGCACGAGATGTCGCGACACATGCTCGCCAAGTGCCCGATCGTCCACAGCGATCAGGACCACGGGTTCTGGATGGTGAATCGGCATGAAGATCTCGTGCGGGTGATGCAGGACTGGCGAGGGTTCGCCAGCGGCAACCGCGGGGTCCGGGTGCCCACGATGCCGGTGGATCAGCCGCCGATGCCGCCGATCGACTCCAACCCGCCATTACACCGCAAAGTTCGCGAGATCATGAATCCGTTCCTCACGCCGGATGCGCTCGCGAAGTTCGAGGACGGCTTCCGGTCGATCATCGCCGGGCTGATCGACGAGTTCGCGGCCGACGGGCACTGCGACCTCGCGACACAGCTTGCGAAGCAGTTCCCGTCGCAGATCACGGCGCAGTTCTTCCTCTGCGTGACCGACCAGGACGAGCTCGACCAGCTTCGCGTCTGGGTGCGCCGCCTCAGCTACGACATGCTCCGCGACGACCCGAAGGTCCTCGCTGTCGTGCAGAACGACTGGACCGAGTGGTGCCAGCGTCTCGTGGATAAGAGACGCGCGGAGCCGATCGACGACATCGTGTCCGCGCTGGTCCACACGAAAGTCGAGGACGGGCGCCAGCTCAGCGATCCCGAGGTGATCGGGGCGATCCAGATACTCACGCTCGGCGGGTTCAGCACGACCTCCGATGCGACGTCGAACATCGTCATACGCCTCATTGAGGAGCCGGGTCTCGAGCAGATCCTGCGCGATCGGCCCGACCTCATTCCCAACGCCATCGAGGAGATCATGCGCCTCGAGCCGCCGGTCACGGCGCGGCCGCGGCGTGCCACTGAGGACGTCGAGATCGGCGGGCACCTGATCCGCAAGGACGAGCGGGTGCTGTGCAACTACCTCGCCGCCAACGTCGACCCCGCGGAGTGGGACCGACCCGAGGAGTTCATCATCGACCGCACCCGCAACCGCGTGATGACATTCGGCGCCGGCCCGCACCGCTGCATCGGTTCTAACCAGGCGCGAATGTCACTGCGCATCATGGTGGAAGAGCTCCTCAGGCGCGTGACGAATATCAAGTTCGCGGATGGGCAACGCGAGACGCGGATCTCGTTCAACCCGAGCGCGTGGCGCGCTGTCGACAGCCTGCCCATAACCTTCATCCCGCTGGTCTGAACGGATGCGACCCCTCATTCCGGTCGACTGACCTCAGCACAACAAACGCCGACTGACATCAGCCCAACGACAAAGGGAGTTCAAACTGTATGCGGGTCATCATTGATGCCGAGATCTGTCAAGGCCACCTCCGCTGCTATGCCTTGGCCCCTGATCTCTTCGAAGTCGACGAAATCGGTCACGCCATATCGCCAGATCGCGACTTTCCGGAGAGTCCGGATCTGGAGCGAGCCAGAGCCGCAGTCGCGGGGTGCCCCGAGCGGGCCATCCGGATCGAACCGTGAGAAGCCAGACCCGTCCAGACAAGACGCCGGCGAGGCGCCGTGCGTGAATTGCTCGAACGGCGGGCGTTGGTATCCGGCGTCGGAATCTCCAAGACGGGGCGCCGTCTGGGGCGCAGCGGTCTCGAGCTCGCGCTCGATGCGGCCATGACGGCCATAGCTGACGCCGGACTGACCGTCGAAGACATTGATGGCATCGCCACCATGGGCGAGGCACCGCCGGACGACGTCAAGAACTCACTCGGCGCCCGTCTGGCTTGGATGGCCCCGTTCGGTGGCCAGGGTGCCGGCGGGCACCTTCGCTACGTCGTGCAGGCGATCATGGCCGTCGCCACCGGGCTGTGCCGCCACGTCCTCGTCTACCGCTCCGTGAGCATGCTCAGCGGTGAGTTCAGGGACGGGGCCACGGGCGACGCCGCGTGGCACATCCCGTTCCACGAGTACTCCGCAGCCAGCATGGTGGCGATGCACGCCCGGCGCCACATGCACGACTACGGGACGACCCGCGAGCAACTGGGAGCGATCGCGGTCACGAGCCGGCGCCACGCAGCGCTTAACGAACAGGCGGCGCTGCGCGAACCGATCACCTTGGACGAATACCTCAGCGCGCGGTGGATCGCCGAGCCTTTCGGCCTGCTCGACTGCGACATCCCGATCGACGGTGCCGTCGCACTGATCGTGTCGGCGGCCGACCACGAACCGGACTGCCCGAATGTTCCCGTGCGCTTCGAGGCGCTGGCGTGCGGTACCCACGGCAAGATGTCGTGGGACCAGCGTGTGGAGTTCACCTCGATGGGCCAAGACGATTCGGCGCGCCAACTCTGGTCCAGAACCGACTTGAAGCCCGCCGACGTCGACGTGGTCGAGATCTACGACGGCTTCACCTATCTCGCGCTCAATTGGCTGGAGAACCTGGGGTTCTGCAAGAGAGGCGAGGGCGGTCCGTTCGTCGAGGGCGGGATACGGATTTCCCTCGGTGGCGAGCTCCCGATGAACACTTACGGGGGACAGCTCTCCGCCGGACGGTTGCACGGCTATTGGCTCCTGTACGAGGCCATCTTGCAGCTTCAGGGCCGGGCGGGCGCCCGTCAGGTCGACGGTGCCGAAGTGGCGATCGCTGCGGCAGGCGGCGGCCCCAACACGGGTTGTCTCCTCTTGACACGGTGAGGTGGAGATGAACGAACGAGAAGAACCGCGGGTGCTCCCGGAGATCACGGATCTGAACCGGGACTTCTGGACGAGCGGCCGCGACGGCGAGCTTCGTATCCTCCGGTGCAAGGCGTGCCGTGTGTGGTGTCATCCGCCTCGACCGATGTGCCCGGAGTGCCACGGTCGGGACCTCTCCTACGAGACCACCAGCGGCAAGGGGACCATCTACTCCTACGTCATCAACCATCACCCGTGGCGACCGGGGCTCCGCGAGCCGTACGTGATCTCTCTCGTCGAGCTCGACGACCAACGGCATCTGCGGCTCACCACGAACATCGTGGGCTGCCGGCCCGAGGCGGTCTTCATCGGAATGCGCGTCGCAGTGCGCTTCGTGGCGCAGGGCGACTTCTTCGTGCCCCTGTTCATTCCCGACGACGGGCTTCGTCCTGCCTGAACGTCACCGAGGGGGCCCGCCGAGGTGAGTCCGGCGCGCATCAAGGTCGCCGTGAATTTGGCGATGGCGCGCAGTCACTCGCTGGTGGAGCTTGCGCGCCGTGCCGAATATTGCGGGTACGACTCGGTCTGGCTGAGTGAGCACGTGGCGCTCGGCGCCGACGGCGCCGACATCGTGGCCCGCTACGGTCGCCTGCTCTATCTGCCTGACGCGGAGTTCGTCTCGCCGCTCGTCGCGCTCGCCGCGATCGCGCAGGCCACGTCGCGCATCCGCCTCGGCGTCAGCGTCCTGATCGCCCCGCTGCGCAATCCCGTGATGCTGGCCCGTGACATCGCGACCCTTGACGTGCTCTCGTCGGGGCGGCTCGATCTCGGCCTCGGCGTCGGATGGAACGCGAACGAGTTCCGGGCCGTCGGTGCCGACTTCTCAACGCGCGGATCCCGGACTGACGAGATGCTCGACGTGATCCGCACGCTCTTCACGAGCGCCCGGCCCGAATACCACGGTCGTCACTTCGACTTCGATCCGATCGGCTTCGAACCGAAGCCGGAGCAGCGGCCCAGTCCCAAGCTCCTCATCGGTGGGAACAGCGACGCGGCGCGTCGACGCGCCGTCCGCCGCGGTGACGGCTGGCTCGCGTCGGGACCGATCGAACGGATAGCCGAAGGTGCGGTGCGCGCCCGCCGCGACTGGCTCGCTTCAGGTCGTGACGGCCACTTCGAGGTCGCGGTGACGATGATGGACCACCTGCCGGGTATTGATGAACTCCAACGCCTCGCCGATGCCGGCATCGACCGCGTTCTCGTCTCGCCCTGGGAAGACGTCGGTACTCCCCGGCTCGGGACCGTGGGGATCGACGAGGCGGACGCGCTCGACCGCTATGCGACCTCCATCGGGCTCGCTCTGCCGACGACCGATGAGGGCTGAGCTCGGTGAGGCAGTGCTGCTCCTCCGGATGAACCGTGGGCCGCTGGCGCCACGGCGCAGCTACTTCGGCCCGTCCGCTGGACGCTACGAGGCGCGCGACTCGAAGGCGTGGCGCCACGCGACACGTCACGCTGAGCGGGACGGTTCAAGTGAGCGACTGGGGCGGGGTCACCGTGGTGAACGTGACCGGGAACGACTCGACCATCCGCCATCCGCCGGGCTGCGTCGAGACGCGCCGCTCGTGGCGGTCGTCGGCGTATTTGATGCCGGTGACGTGCTTGAGCAGCTCTTCCACCATGATGCGCAGCGAGATGCGGGCCATGGTCGACCCGATGCAGCGATGAGGTCCGGCGCCGAAGGTCATGACGCGGTTGCGCGTCCGGTTGATGATGAACTCGTCTGGCTCGTCCCATTCGTCGGGGTCGACGTTGGCCGCCAGGTAGTTCACGAGGAGACGGTCGTTTTCTCGGAGCAGTTTGCCGCCGATCTCGACGTCTCGTGTGCAGCGACGGGGGCGGGTGTTCACTGGTGGATCGAGGCGAAGGATCTCCTCGATCGCGGCCGGGATGAGGTCAGGACGTTCGCGCAGCAGCGCTTCGAGCGTTGGATCGTCGATCAGCCGGACCACGATGTTCGCCGTGGCTTCGGAGGTCGTGCTGAAGCCTCCAGAGACGAGGATCTGGATTGCCCCCACGACCTCGACGTCGTTGAGCAGCGGCCGACCGTCGTTCTTCGCGTTGATGAGAGCGGACACGATGTCGTCTCCCGGTTCGGCCTTTCGCTGCTCCACGAGGGCAGTCGACCATGCCGACCACTCCCGCTGGACCTCTGCGAGCACGGCCGGATCCTCGGTTAGGAGGTCGTAGCTGAGCCTGCGGTTCCAAATGCGGAGGTTCTCCAGATCCTTCGCGTCGTTCACGCCCAGCAGCTCCTGACAGGTGATCTGCGACGGGAACCGCTTCGAGAGCTGCGAGGAGATGTCGGCATGACCGTCAGGCGCGAACTCAGCGATCATGGCGCCGATGATCGAGCGGAACCCCGGCTCGTTCTTCGCCAGCGCCCGCGGCGAGAGGAACGGGTTCATCACGTCGCGGACCTTGCGGTGTATGGGTCCGTTCCAGTCGATCGGTGGCATCGGAGGACGGTTGACCCCGGGAGGGTCGTGCGGGACGCGGCAACCGGCGTTGCCGTTCGCGAACCCATCCCAGTCCTGCATCACACGGAGAATGTCTTCATGTCGGTTGAGCAACCAGAATCCGCCGTCGTGGCCACTGTGCACGACTGGGCATTCTCGGAGCATTAAGCGCGTCATGGGGTGTACGTCTTCCGGCGGGACACGTAGAGGCAGATGTTGTACGTAGTCATTGAGCGGCATCGGAGCTCCTTCTCGAGAATGTCCGAACCAGGCCATGGTCGCATTGCCAGCGGCGTAAGTCAACGAAGAACTGGTCGATCGCCCAAGAGATGTGTGCTGGCGCGTGTTGGTGAGGTGTAGTGTCGGCGTACGCCCATTATCTGGTCGGCCCAGGCGGAATCGCCTGTCGTAGTCGGTGCCCGTCAAAGAGGGAGGGTCCATCCTATGAACCACAGTGCGGGAGCCCAGGACGATCGTGTCGTGATCACCTGCGCGATCACGGGGGGCGCGAGCCGCCAGGACGGGAACCCGAACCTCCCTTACACGCCGGAGGAGCTGGCCCGGGAGGCGCGCCGGGCCGTCGATGCCGGCGCCGGAGTCATTCACTTGCACGGCCGTGAACCCGCTACCGGATCGCCCTCGCACGACGTAGCGCATTTCGCCGACGCCGTGGAAGCCATCCGGGTGGAGGTGCCCGAGGTGGCGCTGAACCTGTCGTGCGGTGGCACGGCCGACCTGCGCGAGCGGGTGCGTCCGGTCGAGGTGCTGCGTCCCGAACTCGCGACGCTCAGCCTCGGCTGTTACAACTATGCGGCATTCGACGGGTCGGCCCATCTCAAGACCGACAGGGCGGTCGTTACGACCTTCGCGACGATGCTCGAGTCGCTCAGCGTGTTTACCGCCGCGGGGACGGCCGCCGATCTCGAGTGCTACGAGATCGGCCATCTCGACAACCTCGACGTTCTCGGCGAACTCGGCGGGGACACTTCGCACGGGCACCTGTCCTTCGTGCTCGGCGTCCTCGGGAGTCAAGCTGCCGATCCGCGCTACCTCACATATCTGGCGAACCGGCTCGGACCGGCGCGTCCCTGGACTGCGATCGTGATCGACCCGCACCGGCACTGGCAGGTGCTCGGCGCCGCGCTAGGTCTCGGCGGGTGGATCCGCGTCGGTTTCGAGGACTGCCATTGGCTGGCACCGGGCGAGATGGCCACATCCAACGGCCAGCTCGTCGAACGCGCGGCACGCCTCGTGCGTGCGTGCGGCCGTGAGGTCGCTCCGGCGCTGGAGGCTCGCTCGCTGGTCACCTTGCCAGGTCGCGATTTCGTCTCGGTCGGGTGAATCGCGGGTAGATGTCCTCTTCGGCGGCGTCGATGCCCACCCCCTCCGACGCCACCACCTCGTCGTGGGTCATGCCGGACGGATGTTCGCGCTGTTCCCGTCGTCGCCCCCGACGAGCCGGCCGTCCTCGAACGCCAGGTCGATCGCGCCCGTCAGCAGGTAGATCAGCAGTGGCACGGGTGATAGTGTCAAGTACCGACGGCGATGTTCCAATGGAGGGAGTGGACGTGAAGGCAGCGAGTCGACCCGACGGTGAGCGCCCGACCGACCGCGCCTTTCTCGCTCGGTGAAGCGCTCGGAGATCGTCGCGGCTACGGGCCAGCGGAGCGGGTCGCGCCAGGAGCCGGGCGAGGACGATCCGATCGCCGCGATCCAAGATTCGCTCGCCAACCGCGACAAACGCGAGCTGAGCACCCGCGAGACAATCCTACGTGCGGCATGGCGGCTCTTGCGGGTCGAGGGTGCTGCGGGGATCTCGACGCGAAAGATCGCGCGCGAAGCAGGTGTGAACCAGGCGCTGGTCCATTACCACTTCGGCTCGCTCGATCGCCTGATGACCGAGGTCCTCGATCACCTGACCGATATCGTGGTCCGACGTCAACGAGCACGCTACGACACGGGAGCGAAATTCACGGACAACTATTACGCCGAGATGACGGACCTGCTCAACACCGATCCGCGAACGAGCGGATGGGGCAAGGTCTGGCTCGAGGCGACCGCGATCGCAGTCAACAACCCGGACACCATCGGCAGGAAGCTGTCACCGGCGCAGCCGTGGGCGCGAGAGGTGCTCGAAGCGCGACTCCTGGCCTCCGTGGAGGACGGTGCAGGGGTCTCGAAAGAGGACGCTGAAGGGCTCGTCGCGCTCATCGCCGCGTTGAGGGCCCAGATCGTGCTCGACCGCCTGAACGGTTCGACGCGAGGCCACGAGCGGGCAGTCGAAATTCTCGGCGAACTCCTCGAAATGTCGCTCCAAGGGCCGGACCGAAGGTTGACACCTACCACTGACGTCGGTAACGTACCTAAGTGAGTAAGCGACTGCCCAGGTCGCGTGATCGGACGATGTCAAGCAGCTACCGGTCGGGGACCCCCGGCAATGAGGCAGCATCAGCCCCGGTCCGTCCTCGTCCCACGCCGACGCTTCGCACCAAGGGCTTCTGGGATGCGGCCCGGCGTGGCGAACTGGCGATCCAGCGATGCAGCGCCTGCCAGCGCTTCTTCCACCCACCCGCGCCGATCTGCATGCGGTGCCACGGCGAGGATCTTGGCTTCGAGCGCGTGTCCGGGGAAGGCACGATCCACTCGTTCTCGATCATGCGCGGCTCCCCGCCTCCAGGTTTCGAGTCCGCGACACCGTACGCCGTGCTCGCGGTCGAACTTGACGAACAGCCCGGCCTCGTGGTGATGGGCAACCTCGTCGGAGTCCCGCCGGAATTCGCGCAGGTGGGCCGGCGGGTCCGCGTCGTCTTCCAGACGTTGGATGACAGCTTTGTCCTACCGATGTTCGAGTTCATCGCCGATGAGAGCGGGAAAGTGTGACGCGGGGACGATTGGCCGGTCGACCGGTCGCCGCGGTGGGCGTCGGGTTCTCGGAGGTCGCGCGCCGTTCGAACCGGCCGCTCGGCTCGCTCGCCGTCCAGGCGTGCACGCGCGCGGTCGAGGACGCGGGCCTCAGCGTCGATGACATCGACGGCCTGTCGAACTACCCGAACGCGTCCCGCATGGGCGCTGGCGACGTCGATGGGCTCGACACCGTCGGCGTGAACTTCATCGCGCAAGCGTTCAACCTACGCAACCTCCGGTGGTCCACCTCGATCACACAAGGAACCGTCACGGCGTCCGCGGTCGAGGCCGTCTACGCAGTCGCGGCAGGCGCCTGCGACTACGCGCTGGTGTGGCGAGGCATGCACAACCCCGCCAACTTCGGCCAGCCCGACCTGCGGGCCACCGGTGACCGCCCGGAGTTCAACTACCCCTACGGCGACATCCACAACGTGATGCGCTTCTCGTTCCCCTACTCCCGCTACATGGCGAAGTACGGAGCAACGCGCGAAGACATGGCCACCCTGATCGCGAAGATCCGGCTCAGTGCCAGCGTGAACGAAGAGGCCGTCTTCTACCGGCAGCCGATCACACGCGAGGACTACTTCGGCGGAAAGATGATCGCTGAGCCGCTCTCGCGACTGGACTGTGACATGCCGGTCGACGGATGCGCTGCGGTGGTGTTCACCACCGCCGAGAGAGCCCGCGACCTCAGACGTAAGCCCGCGCACGTCAGCGGCGCGGCCAGCCTCGGACTCAACTACTCTACGACGCCAGCCTTCCTCCTCGAGGAGTTCCAGGCTGGCGCCGCGCAGCTGGCCAAGGCCCTCTGGTCGAGCTGCGGGCTGTCAGCCTGCGACATCGACCAGGCCAACGTCTACGACGGGTTCAGCTACTTCATCTACCTGTACCTGGAAGCTCTCGGATTCTGCGGTGAAGGGGAGGCCGCGTCGATACTCGGCGGGCGCACCGCCGCCAGCGACCTGCCGCCGTTCAACACCAACGGCGGGGCACTGGGCATGGGTCGCCTGCACGGATCGCCCCAGATGATTGAGGCGATCAAGCAGATCCAGGGACGGGCGCTTGACCAGGTGCCGGGAGCCGAGGTCACGCTCGCGCAGACCGGCGGCCCGACCACTGGTAACGGGGCGCTGGTCTTCACGTCCGAGCCGCTGTAAGGACCCCTCCAGGATCACGACTTCTGGGCTAAGCTCAGTGCTCGTGCCGCCGGACAGGTCCTCCACGTTCGTCGGCCGGCTGAAGATACCGAGGGCGGGTGGTCACCGCCGGAAATTTTGGCCCTCGCCCGGCTGCCATCGAAGGGTGCGGGCAAGCGCGGCCGCTCCGTACAACCGCGAGCCATGGAGGCCATGGGTTATTCGACAGCGCAGTCCGGACGGACCGATGGCGAGTACTAACTGATGGGCCCGGAAAAAGGGGGGCTGCGCCCATCGAATCGCCCGGAGTCGATCGGCACGCGGCGGTTGTTTATCAAGCCTGGCGGGTCGCCGATAGAACACATTCCGATCACATTCAGCCGTATCACCGGACAGCCTCCGGCCTGGAAGGGGCACGATCACATGGAAGATCAGAAGGAATACGAATTGGATTGGCTGGTCTCGATCGATGACCACGTCCTCGAACCAGCCCACGTCTGGCAGGACCGGATCCCCGCGAAGTACAAGGACATCGCACCTCGCATCGTTTCCGACGGCAAAACCGAGTTCTGGCAGTACGAGGGCAAGCGCATCGACACCGCCGGCCTCGCGGCGGTGGCCGGCAAGACTCGGGAAGAGTTCTCCCCCGATCCGGTCAGCTACAGCGACATGCGCCTTGGCTGCTACGACCCCGTCGCTCGCGTCGCGGATATGGATCGGGCGGGGATCCTCGCCTCAATGTGCTTCCCGTCGTTCCCGCGCTTTTGCGGCCAGGTCTTCACCGAGGCGAAGGACCGCGATCTCGGGTTGCTCTGCATACAGGCTTACAACGACTGGATGATCGACGAGTGGTGCGGTTCCGCTCCGGGGCGCTTCATACCGCTCGTCATCATGCCGCTGTGGGATCCGAAGCTCGCGGCGAAGGAGATCGAGCGTTGTGCCGCAAAGGGCGCTCGGGCTGTGGCGTTCTCGGAGAACCCGGTGCGCCTCGGCCTGCCCAGCGTGCACGACAAGGATCGCTATTGGGATCCGGTATGGTCGGCCTGTCACGACACGGACATTGTCGTGTGCATGCATCAGGGTTCCTCGAGTTTCCGCATGCACACAGCGCCCGATGCTCCCGGCTTGGTAACCATGGCCTGGGGCATCGGAACGATGATGAGCGGCGCTCTCCTTGACTGGCTGTTCAGCCCGGTGTTCCACCGTTTCCCGAACGTGAAGATCGCCTTGTCCGAGGGCGGAATCGGCTGGATGCCGTACTTCCTGGAGCGGGCCGAGCAGATACTGGACAAGCAGCGTTTCTGGGCCGCCAAGGGCGACCGGAAGACGAACTACGAGACCGGAGAAGTCGTTAGCGGCGATGCGATGCAAGTTGACCCGATGACGCTCGACATCCGCAAGCTGTTCAAAGATCACGTCTTCGGCTGCTTCATCGATGATGTTGCAGGACTCAAGCACCTCGACGTGCTCGGCACCGACAACGTGATGATCGAGACGGACTACCCGCACTCCGATTCGACGTGGCCGAACTCGATCGAATACGCCCACAAGCAGCTTGCCGCCTTCGATGACGAGACGAAGTGGAAGATCCTTCGGGGCAATGCGGAGCGGCTTTTCCGATTCACTCCCGCCACGGTCGCGAGAAGCTGAGGCTTACCTCAGCGGATCGTGCTCCATTGAGCGCAATGCGAGTTCCGCCGCGGCGAACGCTTCTCCATAGCGCTCCATATTTGCAAGCTTGACGCTCTCATAGCCGCGGACCATGTCGGGAAGGCCGACGAGGTGGACGGCCCGGCCATTGAGGCCGGATCGAGCTTCTTCATCACCCCACGGATGGCAGCCTCGTATTCAACGACGAGCAAGCGCTCGAGACCGCGGATATGGGTCCGCCCGAACGGATCGAGAACCGTTCCCCGCAGACGCTTACCGGAGCGCAATCCGCGCATGATCGGTGTGAACCACGGACCGAGGCGCAGCTTGCGGTCCCCGAAGAACCGCTTCGTGATCGGCGGCTGGAGGTTCCACGAGACCTTCGCTCCGGATCCGAACCGCTCCTCGATCTCGGGCGTTCCTGCCGCCTCGAGATGCAGGCGCGCCACCTCGTATTCGTCCTTGCACGCCATCAGTTTGTACAGGTTGGCGGCGACGGCCTCGCACAGCGCCGAGGATTTGGGATCGACGCGTTGCTCCGTCTTTCCGACGTAGTCGACCAGGCGCACATACCGTTTGGCATACCGGAGGTCCTGATAGTCGATCAGGTCGGCGATCCGGAACCGCAGCAGGCGGGCGAGTTCGCTGTGCGGCTCGTCCGTCACGCCGGCGATGAGGACGTCCACAGCATCTCGGCGACGGGCGGCACCTTTGGCATCGGCATCGGCATCGGCATTGGTATTGGTATCGGCACCACGGTGGTCGCCACGATCGGCGTGCGGTGCCCAACCCGGTCGCCCCGGCATGAGCGCGCGGACGCGGGCCGGGTTGGCCACGACCATGCGGCCCCATCGGAACGCCAGCGTGTTCACCTCGACCGCGACGCCGTTCAACTCGATCGCGCGCTCGATCGCCCCTGCGGACAACGGCATGGCGCCGGCCTGGAACGCGACGCCCAACAGCAGGATGTTGGCGGTGGCGGTGTCCCCGAAGAGCGCGCTAGTCACCCTGAGCGCGTCGACCGATTGCGTGTGCTCGGCGCGAACGAGGGCCTTGATCGCGGACAGCATCGCAACCTGATTGGGATACGACTTGTCGACATGCGACACCATGTCGCCCGTCGGAGTTCGACCGGTGGACACCACCGCCACCGCACGCTTCGGATCGAGGCCCTGCAGGTTGGCGGGCGACACCCCGACGATCAGATCAAAGACGAGATAAAGATCCACCGATCCGTTGACCGGACGGCCGGAGCCCTCGAGCAGCGAGGTCGCAATGCGGATGTCCGATACCACCGGACCGCCTTCTGGCTCAGGCCCGTCTGGTCCAGTCCCAGACGTGACGCCCGTCCAGCAGCGCAGCCGTGCCGATCACCTGGTTCACCGTGACGACGCCCGTACCCCCGATGCCCGGCATGCGGATGGTGACTTGGTCACTCGGCACGATGAGTGCGGGATCCGGAAGCTCGCTTGCGTCCAGCTGCGGTCGACGCCTCCTCGTCACGCCTGTACTCGGTCGCCCGCCTTCACCCCCACCCCAGGCGAACCGACGACCACGTGACTTCGCGGCGACGACCGTGAGGAACGACGGACACTCTCCGCCCAGGCACGTGTAGTCCTTGTTGCACGAATTCTGGTTGATCTGGGTCTTGCGTCCGAGTTCGGTCTCGACCGGTTCGACGCACAGGCAGTTCGACTTCACCCCGCAGTCGCCGCAGCCCTCGCACACCCGCTGGTTGATGTGGATGCGCTCCGGCGGATCGGGGATCAGCCCGCGCTTGCGGCTGCGCCGCTTTTCCGCCGCGCACTGCTGGTCGTGGATGAGAACGGTGACGCCGGAAACATCGCGGAGGGTTGTCTGCGCCTCGATGATTCGGGAGCGGGCCCAGACTTCGACGTCGGTAGGCATCGTGATCCTGCGGTAGCGGTCGAGGTCGTCGGTCGTCACGATCACCCGCTTGACACCCTGGCGCAGCAGCACGTCGGCGACATCCTTGACGGGCATGCTGTTGCTCGTCGCTGTGGACTGCCCACCCGTCATCGCGATCGCGCTGTTGTACAACAGCTTGTATGTGATGTTGGAGCTGGCCGCGACGGACGCCTGCACGGACAGTTAGCCGGAATGGAAGTAGGTCCCGTCGCCGATGTTCTGGACGAAATGCCGGTCCTCTACGAACGGCTCGATGCCGATCCATCCGGCGCCCTCGGCGCCCATGTGCGTCTTTATGGCCGTATCGCCGAACATCGCGGGGTCCATGCGGCCGCCGAGCGCGTGGCAGCCGATGCCTCCGCCGACGAGCGTTTCTTCCGGAACCCGGAGGCTCACGTTGTGGGGGCAGCCCGAGCAGAGGTACGCGGCACGGTCGGCCGACGCCACCGGAAGGAGCCGACGGGGCCGCCGGGGAGCCCGCAGCTCGGACGCCTCGATGCGGCGGCTGAGCCGAGCCGCGATCGCGGCTGCGAGACGGTCGGCGTCGAGTGTGCCGTACTGAGGGAACAGCGTGTCTCCCCGCTCGTCGTACTTTCCGACGATCGCCGGTGGGTCGGCGGTCCTGTAGAGCGCCTCTCGAATCGTCGTCTCGAGGAACGAGCGCTTCTCCTCCACAACCACGATCTCGCTGAGCCCGCGACCGAATCGACGCAACGCTTCGGCATCGACCGGGTCGGGCATGCGGACGTGCAGGATACGGATGCCGAACCTGCGCAACCGCTCGTCATCCAGACCCAGCGCGCCAAGCGCGGCGCGCATCTCGAAGTACACCGTCCCGCGCGACGCGAGCCCGATCCAATCGGAGGGTGTCTCGACGGTCACATGATTCAGATCGTTCGCCGACCCGTACGCTCGTGCCACGCGGATGCGGGCGTCGAGCAGTTCCTCCTCCGTGTCGATGCCGAACTGGCCGGTGACGTTGGGCGTAATCTTCGGTATGTACGGCACGCCCCGCCACTCCACGACGGGCAGCACCGGTGCGACCTGACCGGGCCACACGTCGGCGGTGCCGACGCTATCGGCAACCGGCGTGGTCACTCGAATCGCCGTCCAGAGCCCGGAAAGCAGCGACATCGCTACGCCGTGAAGACCCAGTTCCATGACCTCCTGGAGGTTGCCCGGTTCGAGGATCGGCACGCCAAGACCGCGCAACGTGTGCTCCGAGCCGCTCGGGATGCTGGACGACTTCGAGCCCGGGTCGTCACCGACGAAAGCCAGCACTCCCCCGAGGCGCGACGTCCCCACATTCTGCGCGTGGCGGATCGCATCGATCGAACGATCGAGCCCCGGCGACTTGCCGTGCCAGATTCCCAGGACGCCCTCGAAACCTCGCAGAGCCGAGCGTCGACACGACCTGGCTGCCGGCGACGGCTGCGGCGCCGAGATCCTCGTTGTGGCCCGGCCGGTGGACGACGTCGTACCGTTCGATCAACGCCTGTTACCCGGCCAGTTCCCGGTCGAAGCCGCCCAGCGGCGAGCCCGGATACCCGGAGACGAAGGCGGCGGTCCGCGCGCCGACCCGCCGGTCGGCCCGCATCTGGTCGAAGATCACCCGCCCAGTGCCTGCACGCCGGTCAACAGGACGGTGCCGTTCTCGGCCGTGTATTTCTGACCGAGATCGAACGTCGTAGATGCGCGGTTCGGCGATGTCGGCGCCGGCGGAGCGGACTCGCGCAGATCGGTCATGACGAGGCCTCCTTCACGAGCCGATTTCGCAGCTCGAACTTCTGGATCTCGATCCTCGAGCCCGTCACCGCGAGGTCGGCGGGATCGGTGTGAACGTGATCGGCATGCTGTCGACGGCCCGCCATGCTCCCGGTGAAAACGACACCCGCTCCTCGCGCTTGCCTTCAACGAAGCGGAAGTCTGTCGCCTGCTTCAGGAGCTCTTCCACTACGACCCGTAGTGACAGCCGGGCCATGTTCGAGCCGATGCACCGATGTGGACCGGCACTGAAGGTCAGCGGCTTGCTCGCCTCCCGAAACACGTCGAAGGTCTCGGCGTCCGGGAACTGCTCCGGGTCGTGGTTCGCCGCGCCGTAGTTGACCAGCACCCGATCGCCCGCCGGTATGACCCGACCGCCGATCTCGGTGTCGAAGGCGCACTTTCGCGGCCGCGTGTTCACCGGAGGGTCCAACCGCATGATCTCTTCGATCGCCTGCGGGATCAACTCCGGCTGCTCGCGCAGCAGGGCCTCCAGGCCGGGCTCTTCGATAAGGCGGATCACGATGTTGCACGTCGCATCCGCCGACGTGCTAAACCCACCGGAGATAAGGATCTCGATCGCGCCGACGATCTCTTCGTCGGTGAGGGGGCGACCACCCTCGACCGTGCCCTGCAGCAGGGCGTCGATGATGTCGTCCTTGCGAGGCTCCGTTCGCCGCGTCGCGACGAACGCGTAGACCCATGCATCCAAATCGCGCTGTATCTTCGCGGACACCTCCGGAGCGACCTTGTGCTTCATGTAGTTCAGCCGGCGGACCCACTCCCGGATCTTCGTCAGCTCGGCCTCGTCCGCCATGCTGAACAGCTCGACGAAGGTGATCTGAGCGGGAAAGCGGTGGGCGAGATCCCGGGCGAGATCGCACGTACCGTTGGCCGCGAACTGGTCGATCAGACCGGCGATCACGCGGCGGAAGCCGGGCTCGTGCTGCTCGAGACGCTGCCGCGATAGGTACGGATTCATCATCTCCCGGAAGTGGCGATGGACCGGCGGGTTCGAATCGATCGGCGGCATCAGCGGGCGGTTCAGCCCCGGCGGATCGTGCGGCACCCGCACACCGAGATTGCCGCTCGTGAAGGTCTTCCAGTCCTGCAGGACGCGAAGGCTGTCCTCGTATCTGTTCACGATCCAGAAGCCGCCGTCGCGATCGCTGTGCACCACCGGACATTGCGCCAGCATGTACCGCTCGGAGTAGCGCACCTCGTCCGGGGGAATCAGCGGGTTGAAATGCTCGGCGTAGTCTTCGATGCTCAACGGAGATCCTCCACTTCAAAATGCAGAAATTTGATACTGATTTGGTGCACTACGTAGCTGGTATGACCGTCGGCTGCCAGTAGCGCAGCTGCAATCAATCACCCGACTGCACCCACTGCCACGTTCCGGGACGTGATCTCGAGGCGGTGGTAATCGAGATCACCCGAGGCGAGCGTTCGAGAAACGTCGCCTTCGTGTCTTCGAGCGCCGACGTGTGCACGGAAGGTTCTGGGTTCTGGGTCATGAGATCGCTCATTCCGGGTTCTTCAGAAAATGAAGAGGACGATTTGGTCGACCGCCCAAACTCTCAGCATATGTGTCGGTGGAAACTCGCGTCAACTTGCCGCACCCACTCTGGTGGGCAGTTTTCGGGAGCGGGTGGGTCCCGCCTCGTCGACAGAAACGTTCGCGGCGACTCATTGTGGCCCAGAACGACGGCCGGCCAAGTTTTCACCGCAGCTATCGATAGGGTGTGCTGACCAACGACCGAAGGTGGCCATGGCAAACCGTGAACGAGAACGCCCGACCGTGAACGCCGAGTCCTCCTTCGAAGAACTTGACAGCACCGTTACCGTGCCATCGTTTCAGCTTCCGTTCTCCGCGACGCTCAGCGGAGAGGCTCGTGCCGCGTTCATCGCGCGACTGCGGCAGCCCTTGTCTGCGCTCAGCTCCTTGGACGGCCCGTTTCCCTCAACCGCCGAATACCGCGCCGCGGTCGACAAGTTCCGTGGCGAAATGGCCTCGCTGCACCAGCGCTCGTGAGAGTGCTGCGCTGAGGCCATTCCGGTCAGCGCCGTATTCGGTGTGGCGATCGTGTGCGTCGACTACCGCCAAGCCTACGAGCACAGGTTCCGGCCGCGAGCGAAGACGTTGCCGCGGTTTACGAAGCGTTGCTCGCCGATCACGCACCCGACGCGATCGGCATCTTCGGCTACTCCGCGGGTGCGGTCCTGACCGCCCAAGTGGTGGCGTGGTTGGCTCAGACCGGACTTCCGGGCCCCGGGGCCGTGGCCATGTGCAGCGCCGGGGCCGGCGCGCAGGGCGATTCACGTTTCGTTGCCGCGGTGGCGATGGGTGACGCCGCGCCGACGATCGACCAACCGTCGGACGGATGGCGTGACGGGTATCTCGGCGATGCCGATCACCGCGACCCGCTGGTGGCCCCGATCCACTGGCCCGAAGTCCTGGCCCGCTTTCCGCCGTCGCTGCTTCTCAGCGGGACGCGATCGTTTGACCTCAGTGACGTTGTGCTCACCCACCGGGCCCTGAACCAAGCCGGTGTCCTAACCGAACTCCACGTGTGGGAAAGACTGTGGCACTGCTTTCCGTACAACCCGAGTCTCTCCGAACACGGCCCGAATCCGAGAAGCCGGCGGCACGGGTTGACCCGACGATCACCGCACAGCCATCCTCATCCACTCGCAACGCGCCGCTGTTTAACCCGTCCGTCGGCGCACCGAAGTCGCGGACTGAACATATGTTCGATACTGTGTCAGGTTGGGACGAGTCGTCGCTCATCATCAGTCGTGAAGGGATCGACGAATTGTGGCGCTCCCTGGCTATCGGCAACGGTTTCCCACCGGACCAGATCCGCCGTCTCCTCACCACCTTCGATGGGCTCCTCGACGCGACCCGTGGTCTCGACGTCGGCGACGCACGGTTGCGGCTCGAACTCGACGCGCTGCCTGCGCTGATCAGCGACGTACGAGCCCGGCTCACCGCCCTGCACCACGAACTCCACCCGCCGACGCCCCCGGCGAACCGGCCAAGCCGGGAACAACGCGGCAACTGACCGCTCGTTCGGTTGTCGCCAGACTGGCAGCGCGCTGCGTTTGCGTCAAACGGTGACGTTCCGGTTCCGAGCGCATTCGCAGCGGCCGTTGCATCGGCGTGCCACTGGGCGTGACGACCAGCGGTTGCGCTCCGGTCAGTAATAGCTGGGTCGGATTTCGGTGGACCGGGACGGCTTGTTTCGCGCCTGGTGCGCCGGCGGGGCCCCGTCTGGGCAAGGGGTATCCCATGGCGTCGGCCACACCCTGCGGGTGACGCCGCGGGCGGCTTGCCCGATGCCAGGGAGTCCCACCCCTGGCCCAGCCACCACCGCCGGCTGAACAGGTTGCGGCCAACCCCGCAGGACCGGTCCTGCGAACCCCACCAGCGTCCCGAAAGGAAACCCCGAAATGCCTCTCATCACCCTCCACACCCCCAAGCCCGGTCAAGGCGCCACCGTCACCGCCGCCACCCTCGCCACCCTCTGCGCCACCGCCCGGCAGCGAACGCTACTCATCGACGCATCCACTGGAGACCTCCCCGCCGAACTTGGCCTCGCGGCAGTTCAGAGCCCCGGCCTGGCCCGCTACCTCACCGACCCCCACGCCCCCACCCTCGACACCTTGGCGGTGCCGGTCATCGAGAACCTTGACCTATTCCCACTCGGCGAACCCGACGCCATGCCCGCCACGCTCGATACCGGACTCGTGACCGGGGGATGCCACCGTGATCATCGACGCCGGCACCCGACCCGTCACCGGATGCGACACCGCGGCGACGTTGTTGCTTGTCACCCGGCCGTACTATTTGGCGTTGCGCCGCGCGATCGGCACCCCGCTACGACCATGCGGTGTCGTGCACATCAACGAACCCGGACGGGCCCTCACCGCCACCGACATCGAAGCCGTACTCGGTCGCCCCATCATCGCCACCGTCCCCTACGACCCGGCGATCAGTCGAGCAGTTGACTCCGGACTCCTCACCACCCGGGTCCCGCGCATGCTCGCCCGGGCGCTACGTCATCTCGTCCCGACCATCACCACCCAGACCCGGTGACCGCCATGCTGGGTTCCCGATTGACGCCGAAACCGAAACCATCACTATCGTGCGCGGGTACACGCCGGCATGGCATCGCCACAGGCCCGACAGTGTCTATGCCCAATATTTTACGGTCAGCGCGATTGGATGCGCGGCCTTCCTCCTGTGGGAGCGCCTCAACGACTACGTACCCGCCCAGCCCGGCCCGGCGATCGAACTCGGATGGAATGAACTCACCCGGATACTGGGACTCACGCCCGGCCGCGGCGCCAAAGTGTTGGCCCGCCTCGTCGACTTCGTCGAACAGATCCCCGCCGACGGCTGGTTCGCCGTCCGCAGCGCCGCCCCGACCCTCAAACCCGCGCAGCTCGAACGCCTCGCCGTGCATTGCCCGCAACTCGCCGCGAGCCATGACAAGTTCGCGTCGGCTACCGCGGCGTAACGGGTTCACCCTTCAAATCCGAAATCGGGAGGCCGCGTCCGGGCCCTCGAACTGTCTCCCACCACGAGACGGTGTCGCCCGGTAGAACGATCAGACCGACCCGGCGGACGCCGTCCCAGCCCGTTGTAGCGGCCTCTTCGAGCGCGTTGCGTAGCGGCCACTGCCCGAACAGGGCATCGCAA
>JANYDT010000058.1 GCA_025359845.1 Acidimicrobiia bacterium | reverse complement strand
GTACGGGGAATGAAAAATTCCGTCGGACGCAACCGTGGCGTAGGCCCCCGCCATCTCGATCGGGCGAACCTCTTCGCTGCCTAGCGCCATGGCCGGCACCGGGTCGAGCCGACTCGTGATGCCGAGACGACGAGCCACGCTGATGACCCGATCAGGGCCGACCAGATAGCCCAGCCGGGCGAAAGCACAGTTGCTGGAAATGGTGATTTGGTCGACCAGGCTGGCCACCCGACCGTTGGAGCGTTCGGAGTTGCCGGGCTCGTACGGGTCGGGAGTCCCACCGGGGTTCGGAATGAGGCACGGTTCGACCCCGCTGATGAGTGACTGCGGCGAAACCCCCGACTCCAGGGCGGCGATAAGGGTAAACGGTTTCCAGGAAGAGCCGGGTTGGCGCTTGCCTTGGGTCACGAGGTTGTACTTGTCGGTGTCGAACCCCCGGCCACCCACCAGGGCGCGCACCGCGCCGGTGCTGGGATCGACCGAAACCACCGCAGCCGTGAACTCGGGTCGCTTGGTCGGCCCCAGAACACCGGCGACGGCTGTTTCGGCGGCTTTCTGATAACCGGCGTCGAGTGTCGTATAGATCCGCAGCCCGCCGTTGAACACGGCGTTGAAGCGCTCTCGCTCTGTCTCACCAAGGCGCACGTCGCGCAGTAGACGCAGCTTGACTTCCTCAACGAAATAGGTGTTGGCCGTCTTCAGCCGATCCACCGGACGTGGCAGTAGAGCGCTCTTGGCCTGGGTCGCGGCGTTCTGGACGAGATGGCCTTCGGCGACCATTCGATCGAGCACCGTGGCTCGTCGCTCGCGGGCCCGCTCGGGGAACCTAGTGACGTCATAACCATTCGGGTTGCGGATCATGCCGGCGAGAAATGCCGATTGGCCGACGTCCAGCTCCTTCGCCGGGCGGTTGAAGTAGCGCTCCGACGCGGCTTGCACGCCGTAGGCGCCCTGACCGAAGTACACAGTGTTGAGATAGCGCTCGAGGATCTGCTGCTTTGTCCAAGTGCGTTCTAGCTGAATGGCGAGACGGGCCTCCCGGACCTTGCGATGGAGGTCACGCTTGTTGTTGATGAGCGTGTTCTTGACCAACTGTTGCGTGATGGTCGATCCGCCTTGCGCCACGCCTCCGGCTTCCACATTGGCCCACAGTGCCCTCACCGTGGCGCGAGCGTTCACGCCCTTGTGGCGGTAGAAGGCGGCATCTTCGGTGTCGAGAATGGCGTCGATCAACGGCTTAGGAATCTGGTCGAGCGGAATCAACGTCCGGTTTTGCTCGCTGCGCAACACCGCCAACTCGTTGCCAGCGCGGTCGTACACGACTGAGCGCTCATACAGCGGCTCGAACGAGCCGATCTTCGGCGCACTGAATTTGGCCGCCGAACCGGCTTTGGCCAATTCGGGAGCTATCAGCACGATACAAATCGTGATCGCGCCGACGCCAAGGGCCCCGCCGCCGAGCAGCAGGATGAGCCGAGCGATCTTGTGGAGCAGCCAGCGCATCGGATCAATCCTACGGCCGCCGTCGACGGACATCGCACGCGACACCCAAGAACTTCGTACGCTGAGCCGATGGACACGAAGTCATCGCCTGACGTGCGAACGCTGCTCGAGGCCTCTGGGGCCGAAGCGACGCCAGACGAGTTTGACGCGGCCGTCGCCGCGTTCCCGGCCGTCATCGCCTCCCTGCACGCGCTCCGCACGTTCGATCCCCGATCGGTAGGTCTCGAGTGGGACCTCGATCCATCGCGGGCCCCGACACCGGAGATCACAGGGTGAGCCACCCCCAAGATCTTTCGCTCGTGGCCCAAGCGGTCGCCATCCGCCGAGGCGAACTCGATCCGGTCGAGCTTCTCGACGCCACACTGGCTCGAATCGTTGAGCGCGACGGCGGACCCCAAGGCCTCAACAGCATCGTCGATACCTTTCGAGAACACTCCCGACAAATGATCGCCGACGCTCCGAATGGGCCGCTGCGAGGAGTCCCATTGGCTCTCAAAGACATGTTCAGCCTGCCCTGGCGGGCCCTGCGCAACGGTAGTTCTGTGGAGGTCATGGCGGCCTCGGCTTCGGGTCCATTTCGCCGCGTGCGCGACAGCGGCGCCATCGTGATCGGCATCGCCAACCAACATCTGCTCGGAGCCGGAGGGACCGGGCTGGCGTCGGCGTACGGGACGCACCGCAACCCGTGGGACCCGGCGCACCTGCCCGGAGGGTCATCCGGAGGCAGCGCGGCGGCGGTCTCGGGCCACCTGGTGGCCGGAGCCCTTGGCAGCGATAGTGGAGGCTCGACCCGTTTGCCCGCCGCGTTCTGCGGAGTCGTCGGCCTCAAGCTCACCTTTCGGTCGATCCCTTACGACGGCTACGTCGGTGCCGGCACGCTCCTTTCGGCCCCCGGAACGTTCGGACGCGATGTCGCCGACGTCCGAATGCTCACGGCCGCCATCCTTCAACGCGACCTTTCCCAACGCGACGGAGCCGGCCTGCGGGTCGGGATCGTAGACGCGTTCTGGGACGACCTCGACCCGATGGTGGCTGCGGCGTGCGACGACGCCATCACGGCCACCGGATGGTCTCGTCATCGCATCGCCGTTCCCCACGCCGAACTAGGGGCGGCGGCCATGGGCGCACTGCTCTTCGGCGCCCAGCCCGGCCCGATGCCGGCCGCCCTCCGACGCCAGTTCGATCCGGCCACGGCGGCGCGCACGCTGGCCACCGTCGTCCTGCCGGCGTGGGCCTACGGACGGGCCGACCGCCTGCGTACCCTGTGGCGGCGGACCTTCGCTGCCGCGTTCGCCGATGTCAACGTGCTCGCCTGGCCGACCATCGCCGCTCCGGCTCCAAGGATCGACGATCCGTTCGCCACCTTCACCCGCCGAGGCCGGATCCACATCGATCAGGCCAACCTCCCGTTGACGGTGCTCGGCAACATCACCGGCGTGCCGGGCATTTCCGTCCCGGTAGGCCTCGTGCGGGGTCTTCCCGTGGCCCTGCAGCTGCAGGGGCCGTGGCGGGACGAAGGTTTGTTGCTCGACGCCGCGGCGCGTATCGAAGAGCAGCTCGGACCACTCGCCCCGCCGCCGATGGCCCGGTAAACCCCAGCCCGCCGCAGGCCGGTAGCGTCGGCGCATGCTCGCCTCGATCCCCAGCCCCTCAGAGGGCGTGCTGAAGATCGGGCCGGCTTCCATCCATGCCTACGGTCTGTGCATTGCCCTGGGAGTCATGGCCGCAGTAGCAACCGCGGCCCACCGTTGGAAGCGGCGCGGGGGAAGCGGCGACGACATCGTGAAGGTCGCCACGTGGGCGGTGCCGGCTGGGGTGATCGGGGCCCGCCTGTACCACGTGGCCACCGATTGGAAGAGCTACCGGGGGCATTGGCTGGACGCGTTCACCAAGATCGGCAAGGGCGGGCTCGGCATCTGGGGCGGAGTGGCGCTCGGTGCCTTGGTCGGCTTGTGGGTAGGGCGCCGGCGCGGCCTGTCCATGTCGACCTTGCTCGACGTGTCGGCCCCGGCCATCCCCCTGGCTCAAGCCATAGGTCGGTGGGGTAATTGGTGGAACCAAGAGTTGTTTGGCCGCCCTACGACCCTGCCGTGGGCATTGCGAATCGATCCCGCTAATCGCCCTCCTCAATACGCAAATTCGGCCACGTTCCACCCGACCTTCTTGTATGAATCGCTGTGGAACCTCGTGGTTGTCGGGCTATTGCTGGTGGCCGAGCGCCGGCTGCGTTTACGCCCCGGTCGCTTGTTCGCGCTCTACGTCGTCTTGTACACCTTCGGGCGGTTCTTCATCGAGCGGGTGCGCATTGACCACGCGAGTCACGTGGGCGGGCTCCGCATCAACGAGATCGTGTCGGCAGTGGTATTTGCGGGCGGACTGGCGGTGTTGTTGTTACCGGTTCGTCGCGTTCAACGGGTGGCGAACCCAGCCCAATAACTCACCGGTCCATTGGCCTTGGTAAACGCCGTGGCCGACTTCAGCGTGCACGTCGCCTCGGTCGGCCGGACCGATTTGTCGGTCGAAATACCAGTGAGCGAAATGACCCAACCGGGGCCGTTGCGATTGGTATTGGCGGCCGCCACGAACAGCCATTTGGCTTTCTTGTCGTCAGACGATCCAGCGTCGGTCTGCTCCGACGACGCCGCCGTCCACGCTGCGTTGACCAGGCCCGAGGCGAACCGTCCCGACTTCATCGCGCCGGTCATCTCGATGGTGACCGGACCGGGCGGACGAGCGCCGTGAAACGTGAACCCGCACGCCAGACCCGAGTACGTGATGCGCGATACGCGCATTGACAAGACCGTGGTCGGTTTGGCTACGGCGACGACGGTCTCACGAATCGGACGGGGGGCCGCGCCAGGACTGTCAAAGGTGACGGCCACCGCAGAGGGGGCGAAAACCGCGGCAACGACGACCAATCGGAACATATCGGCACTACTCAGTCCCGGACGTTGACGTGTCCGACCCGCCCGCGGTCGAGCCCGCCGATGATGGCCGCATCATGACCCGTCGCCCGCAGCTCGTTGACCACGCCCTCAACCCGCTCCGGTTCAACGCACAGCAACAACCCACCGCTGGTCTGGGGATCGGCGATGAGCGCTTCGTCGGAGGCCCCACAGTCGATGGCGTCGGCGACGAACTCGAGGTTACGGCCCGTTCCCCCGGGCACAAACCCTTCCGATAGCAATCGGAGGACGCCTGGCAACACCGGAAGCTCCGAGCGCCGCACCGTGGCCTCCAGGCCACTCTCCCGAGCGAGCTTGTGGAGATGACCGGCCAGTCCGAAACCGGTGACATCGGTGGCGGCCCGCACGCCGGCGGCGACGGCGATCCGGCTCGCCGTATCGTTGAGGCGGACCATCGACGCGACCACGGCCGAGTAGGCCTCGTGAATCGATCCCCCCGCCTTGGTCGCCTCCGCGCCGAGACGCTTCACGGCCGTCGTGATCACGCCCACGCCGAGGGGCTTGGTCAGCACGAGCACCTGCCCCGGCTCGGCCCGATCGTTGCTCATGATCTGATCGGGGTGCACTTCGCCGACGACGCACTGCCCATAGAGGGGTTCGGGGGCGTCGATCGTATGGCCGCCCACCACGACCCATCCGCCGCGCGCCGCGACCGACGCGCCGCCCTCCATGACATCGCCGAGCAGCTCTAATGGCAGCAGGTCACGCGGCCAACCGGCGATGTTGAGCGCGAACAACGGGCGGCCGCCCATGGCGTAAACATCGCTGGCTGCGTTGGCGCCGGCGATGGCCCCCCAAGTGCGGGCATCGTCGACGATCGGCGTGAAGTAGTCGACAGTCGCCACCAAAGCCCGATCGGGCGCGATTCTCCACACGGCGGCGTCGTCACCGTGTTCAGACCCGACGAGCAGGTCGGGGTGGGTCAGCTGAGGCACGCGGCGCAGCACCTGCGCCAACTCGGCACCGCCGAGCTTGCAAGCTCAGCCGGCGCCGTGGCTATAGGCGCTGAGGCGCACTTCCTCGGGGAGTGGTGACATGACGGAACGCAGGCTACCGCCCGCCGCTCACATCGAGGATTGCCCCGGTCACATACGACGCCGCGTCCGACAGCAACCACACGATCGCCTCAGCCACTTCGACGGCTTCGCCGCCGCGGCGCATCGGAATCTGGTCACGGAACCGCTCCACTCGGTCGGGCTGCCCACCCCCGGCATGGATCTCGGTGGCGATCAATCCGGGCCTCACCGCGTTGACCCGGATGCCCTCCGTGGCCACTTCTCGGGCCAAACCGATAGTCATGGTGTCGATCGCCCCCTTGGTGGCGGCGTAGTCGACGTATTCGCCCGGACTCCCGAGCCGGGCCGCGGCCGACGAGACGTTCACGATCGCCCCTCCCCGTCCACCCCGCAGGCTCGACATGCGCCGCACTGCCTCCCGGGCGCACAGGAACGATCCGAGAACGTTCACCTCCAGCAACCGCCGGACCCGATCGAGCGAATACTCGTCGACTCTGGCCTTCGGCGCGACGAGGCCGGCGTTGTTGACCAGCCCTGTCAGGCGGCCGCGTTCGTCGATCTCTCGAAAGGCCGCCATCACCTGCGCTTCGTCGGCTACATCGACGCGCAACCCGAAGGCTTCGACACCCTGCCCGACACACGCGGCAACGACTCGATCGGCGGCCGCTGCGTCCTTCACGTACCCGACCGCAACGTCGCACCCTTGGCGGGCCAACGCGACGGCCGTCGCCGCCCCGATGCCTCGGCTCGCGCCCGTCACGAACACCACCGGTCTGTCACTACTCACCGCGGCGATGGTAGATCGGCCCGGAGCCCGATTCTCGCGGTAGCGACCTCGGCGATTACCGTCGCCGGCCGTGAGCGAGCCCGCCGTTTCGGCCCTTTTCGATCCGTCGCGGTGGCGGGAGGTACCGGGATTCACGCTGCGTGACATCACCTATCACCGGGCCGTCGATGCCGGCGTGGTGCGCGTCGCCTTCAACCGGCCCGAGATCCGCAACGCCTTTCGGCCGAGCACCGTCGACGAGTTGTACAGGGTGCTCGACCACGCCCGTATGAGTTCCGACGTCGGCTGTGTTTTGCTGACCGGCAACGGTCCGTCGCCGAAAGACGGCGGCTGGGCCTTCTGCTCGGGCGGAGACCAGCGCGTCCGGGGCAAGGACGGTTACCGGTACGCCGAGGGCGAGACCGCCGACTCGATCGATCCCGCCCGCACGGGGCGCCTTCACATTCTCGAAGTGCAGCGCCTCATCCGGTTCATGCCGAAGGTCGTGATCTGCGTGGTGCCGGGATGGGCCGCCGGGGGTGGCCACAGTTTGCACGTGGTGTGCGATCTCACCATGGCGAGCCGCCAGCACGCCCGATTCAAGCAGACCGATTCGGAGGTGGCCAGCTTCGACGGTGGATTCGGCTCGGCCTACCTCGCCCGCCAGGTCGGCCAGAAGTTCGCCAGGGAGATCTTCTTTCTCGGGCAGGAGTACTCGGCCGACGATGCCCATCGGATGGGCATGGTCAACGCCGTTGTCGATCACGTCGATCTTGAGTCCGAGGCCCTGCGGTGGGGCACGATCATTTGCTCGAAGAGCCCGACCGCCCAACGGCTGCTCAAGTACAGCTTCAACATGATCGACGATGGCCTCGTCGGCCAGCAGGTCCTGTTGGGTGAAGCCACCCGTCTCGCCTATGCCACCGACGAAGCGGCCGAGGGCCGAGACGCGTTTCTGGAGAAGCGCACGCCCGACTGGTCGCCCTTCCCCTACCTGTATTGACGCACTCTCTTCCGTTCATGTAGCAGTTCACCGACACACGGTGCGCTCCAGTTGCTACATGAACGCCAGAAGGTCGCCGGCGTCGAGGTGGCGGGCTTGCGACAGGTGGCGCGACGCCATGGCCCAGAACATCTCGTCACCGCGGTCGGTGCGCTGGGTCAGAAACGAGGCCACGACGGCCATGAGAAACCCCGAGAAGCTGTAACGGCGGTACCTGTTCCACACCGACTCCCACTGCGAACCGCTTCTGGCCCGCTCCCCTACGGCTTCGGCGATCGCGTCGTACCAACGGCGCACCAGACGTTGCTCATGGGCCTCCCGGTCGGCGGGCAGCAGGCTGGCGCCAAGAAAATAGGCGATGTCACTGATGCCCTCGCCGATGGTGGTTGTCTGCCAGTCGACCGGCACCATCCAATCGGGCCCGAACAACATATTGTCGATCCGAAAGTCGCCGTGCACGACCGTGAGGGGCGACGACCGAGCCCCTATCCACGCCGCCAACCCGCGGCCAAACCGTTCGGCTAAGTCGCGATCCTCCACCGAGAACTGCGACTCGTGGCGCTCCAAAAACTGCGGCCAGGCCATGGCCCACAACATGTCCAATTGGGCTTGGCGCTCGGGTGTGGCCGACCCTCCCATCCACGGTTCGAATTCGGCCAACCTCGGGTGATCCCACCAGCTGGCGTGCAGCGCGGCGGCCACGTCGATGGCCACTTCGGCCTGCGCCACCGAACAACCGTCGAGCTGGTCGCCGACCTGGGCCGGGGCGAGGTCCTCCATGATCAGCAAGAAATCGTGCGTCTCAGGGTCGAACTCGTTCACGTAACAACGCGCCGTGCGAGTCTGCGTGCGGGGCGCCACGTACCGATAGAACATGGTCTCCTTGGCGTACGCCCCCGTCCCCGTTCCGGTGGCTCGACTGGTGGGATCAGCCGACGGCACCTTGGCGACCACCGTGCGGGGCAGCGCGTCGTTGGGTTCGTCCCAGTCCAGCGTGATGCGAAGGTTCATCGCCATGAGGCCGGTCCCGATGCGATGCTGCTCGATGGCCCGAAGCGCATGCCCCGGAGCGAGACGATCGGTCAGCCACGCGGCGGTTAGTTCGGCGGGACTGGTGGGAAAAGTCGCCATCAGGGGGCGCTGTGGCGGCAAGAGGGACGGGTCATCGACAGGACCGTAGCCAATGGGCCCGGCGGCAACGCAAGGAGGCCCTAAACTTGGGGTCGTGAGCAGCAGCTATCTCGAGGCCATCGCTGAGCGGGTGGTAATCTACGACGGCGCGACGGGCGTGAACCTTCAGAGCCTCGACTTGGACCCGGAGGTGTTTGGCGACCCCTCCCTCGAAGGCTGTTGGGAGGTGCTGTCCGACACCCGGCCCGACGTGCTGTTCGAGCTGCACGATTCCTTCCTGCGAGTCGGTTGCGAAGTCGTCGAGACCGACACTTTCGGGGCGTTCGCCGTGCCGTTGGGCGAATACGGCATCGCCGAACGCACCTACGAACTCAACCGCAAAGCCGCCGCGGTGGCGCGCGACGCCTGCGCCGGTCACCCCGGCACCTGGGTCGCCGGATCGATGGGGCCCGGCACCAAGTTCGCATCGCTCGGACAGATCCGATTCGCGGCACTGCGCGACGCGTACGAGGAGCAGGCGCGAGGCTTGCTCGACGGTGGTGTCGATCTGTTGCTGATCGAGACGCAATTCGATCTACTCGGCCTCAAAGCGGCGGTGATCGGTTCGCGTCGAGCCATGCGATCGACCGGCCGGATCGTCCCGGTGCAAACGCAGGTGACGATCGAGATGACCGGCCGCATGCTGCCTGGAACCGAGATCTCGGCCGCCCTCACGGCCATTCTCGCCCTGCGTCCCGACGCCATCGGGATCAACTGCGCCACCGGACCGGTCGAGATGAGCGAGCACTTGCGGTACCTGTCGCAACACTGCCCCGTGCCTATCACGTGCATGCCCAACGCCGGTTTGCCCTCGGTCGTCGAAGGCAAGATGCACTACGACCTCACGCCCGCCCAACTGGCCGAACACCACCATCGGTTCGTCACCGAGTACGGCGTGAGCGTCATTGGTGGCTGTTGCGGCACCACTCCCGATCATCTCGCCGCCGTCGTGCAACGGTGCCGCGGCCTCGGTCTACCCCGCCGCCAACCGCGCCACGAGCCGGGCGTCACCTCGCTGTATTCACACGTGTCGTTCCAGCAAGACGCTTCGTTTCTGGTGATCGGCGAGCGCACCAATGCCAACGGCTCGAAGGCCTTCCGCGACGCCATGTTGGCCGGCGACTGGGAGCAATGCACGGCCATGGCGCGCGACCAGATCAAAGAGGGAGCCCATGTGCTCGACGTCTGCGTCGACTACGTCGGGCGCGACGGCGCGCTCGACATGGACGAGATCGGTCAGCGGTTCTGCACCCAGGCCGCCGCTCCGCTCGTGCTCGATTCGACCGAGCCGCAAGTCTTGGAGGCGGGGCTCCAGTGGATCGGCGGCAAAGCCATCCTCAACTCCGCCAACCTGGAAGACGGCGAGGCGCCAGGTTCGCGCTTCGACCGAGTCATGACCTTGGCCGCCGAATACGGCGCCGCGGTCGTGTGCCTGCTCATCGACGAACGCGGCCAAGCCCGCGATCTTGAATGGAAGATGGACGTAGCGCGCCGCATCTACGCCTTGGCCCAAGAGCGCTACGGCGTTCCGGCCGAGGATCTCATCTTCGACGCCCTCACGTTCCCGCTGTCAACCGGGGATGACGCCTTGCGCGGAGACGCGATGGCGACCATCGAAGCGATCCGGCGGATGAAGGCCGAGCTGCCTGGGTCGTCCACCGTGCTCGGGTTGTC
>JANYDT010000016.1 GCA_025359845.1 Acidimicrobiia bacterium | reverse complement strand
GGGGGGGGGGGGGGGGGGGGGGGGGGGGGGTTGGGGTGTCAGTAGGGGCTGACGCGTCTGTCAGTTTCTGTTGACGGGCGCGATGGTGTAGGGGTGGCTGTTTGTTGTGGTGTTCGGGTGGGCGGCGGCCGTGGCCGGTTCGACGTTGGCGGTCAGGGAAGGGTGTGGCGGAGCCGGGTGTAGGCGTTGGCGAGGTCGTGACACTAGGGCCAGGTCCGGTCGATTTGCATGACTTGTTCGCCGGCGTGGGTGACGAGGCGGGCGGCGACGTGGAGGAGCCGGTAGCAGATAGTTTTGGGTTCGGCGGCGGGCGAGGGGCCCGGTGAGGCAAACCAGTTGCGCGCAGGCGAGCAGGGCGGTGACCACAATCTTACCCCTCGTCCCACACCGTATTTCGCCTAGTGCCGTGACCACGCACCCCTGCCCCGTCTCGTCGGCCGGATGACGCCGCTGGCGGCGTTCCCGGATCCAGCAGCACGCCAAGATCGGCCCGAGTCCGTGCCCCTAGCTTCGCCATGGCATTGGCGATGTGCGATTCGACGGTACGGGCCGAGACCGACAACTCTGAAGCGATCTCGGGACTGGTCGCCCCGCGCGCCGCCATTTCCGCGATTTCGCGCTCGCGAGCAGAGAGCTCGACGACGGGGGCCAAGGAGCGCAGCGGTGGGGTGACCAATCCGTCAGTTCGCCTGAGTAGTGCCCATGCGGCACCCGAGGCCAACGTTGCGGCTCGCTCGTCACCGAGGCGGCGATGGCACGTCGCAACATCCGCGGCGGCTTCCGCGGCGCGGGCGTGAAAGGCGAGCGCGCTGAAGCCCCGGGCAGCCGAGCCGATAGCGCCGGGGTCATTGGCTACGAGCGCCTGCGCATGATTGGCAAAGGCCAAAATTGGCTGGCTCGCCGTGCCCGCGGCGAGCCCGACCAGCCTGGCCGCCACCTCGCCAGGCGACCCGAAACGCACCACGTCGTGCAACGCCGATGCCTCCATAATGGCGTCGCCGTTGACCCGAGCCTGCGCCGCACCTTTTAGTCCCAATTTCTTGGCCTGGAGTAGGTCGCCACCCGCGGCCGCCGTCCACGCGCCGGCGCGGCACAACTCGACATCGGTCAAGAACGGACTGGACGGGCCATCGTCGATCGCCGCCATCAACGCCGCCGCCTCTGTGGCCATGCCCCGCTGGGCCAACACTATGACCCTTCCAGCCATGGCTACGGCTGCCATTCCGGTGTGGCCGACACCGGCACTGTTCGCCTCTACCAGCCAACGGTAGGCCTGACGAAGTTGCCCGAATTCGGTGTCGACATGGCCGAGAACGCGAGCCATCCAAAGCCGCATAGGCGTCGATGCATTGCGTACAGCCCGGTCGTAGGCCGCGCCCGCCAGTCGTTTCGTCTCGACGAGATCGCCGGATTGCAACACGGCGAAGGCCTCGGTTGCGTCCAACATGGCCCCAAGCTTCGATGGATGACCACGACCGCGCCGCACCAAAGTGAGCGCCTCGTCGGCGCGACCCAAAATCGCCAGTCCCGGACCCCACGCGACAGCGAGCGCGGCGCTCGTTCGGGGATCGAGATCGTCGGGCAACGACTCGGCCAAAGCCGCGGCCTCGGGCAGCCGGCCTCCGTAGGTGAGCAGCGACAGCCGCTCGATGCGGACGCGATTCAGTTCCTCCATCGACAAGTTTTCGTGTTCGACCGCCTCGAGCGAAGCCAGGGCGGGACCGATCTGGCCAAGCCCCCAGAACCCATTGTTGGCCTGGGCGAGGCGCAGGCCGACAGGCGTATGGCCGGGCCCATAGGACGACTCGGCGGCGCCGTAGATGGCGTCGGCTCGGGCGAACTCCCCTTGGGCGGCAAACACCGCCCCGAGCGCCATGGCGGCATCGGCATCGGGTTGCGCTCGCCACGCCGCCTCAGCCACCACGCCGGCTGTTTCTAGGTCGCCGCGCTGGAGGAGCCATCGCGTCGCCCGCAACTGATCGGGGCGAGCGACGGCCATCCCGGCGAGAAATCGAAGTGTGGTGATAGTCGCCTCCTCGTCTGGTGTCTTCGCAGGACGGCCGGCCAAGCGGTCCGCTATCATCGCACTCAACGCCCGTTCGCGCAGTCCCCCCAGTCCTTGGCGAACGACTTCGCGGTGGAGTCCGACCGCTATCGACAGCCAGAGATGGCCGCCCTCGGCCCGCTCGACCACGAGGCCGCAACGCAGCAACGGGTCAACGCTGGATGCGGTCAAGAGGGCGACGACATCGTCGTAACGCAAAGGCTGCCACACCGCGAGCAAGTGCAACACCTCGCGCTCCACTTCCGTCACGGGTGCGAGTTGCGACTCGACAACGGCGCGCAGCTCCGTCGAGGCGGTCAAGGGGGCGGCCAGCGTCCACAACTCCCCTTGACGCATGAGCGATGAAACACCGATGCCGTGTGTGATGAGATGGTTGAGATACAACGGGCGACCACCGCCGAATTCGATGAGGGCTTGCATCACGGTCCCATCCACCGGGCCGGCCCGTGTTCCCACAAGGATGGTCCCGACGAACTCGTCGATTTCGTCGGGCGAGAGCGGCGCGAGATCGATCCGGTCAAGCGAGCCCTCCACGCTCAAGGCCGAAAAAGGGTCGGGCAACGATCCCATCGACGGACCCACAACGATGCCTCGACACTGTCGCATGGCCAAGAGGGCACCGATCAACTCGGCCGACGCCTGATCAAGCAAATGGGAGTCGTCGATCAGCAGGACGGTTTGCTCCATGGGGTCCGCGACAACAGAAGCGGCGGCGACGGCCGGGGTGGAGAGGGCTCGAGCCACGGCCCGCACGAGTCGCAGTCGGTCGAAGTCGTCGAGCGGGTCGAGCGGGTCGAACTCCGGCGGGAGCAAAGCTGCGACGGCGCCATAGGGGAGGTCGCGTATGGCTCGGCTCCCGGTGACGCGATGAACCCGCCCGTGTTGCGCCCACGCGTTCGCCGCCTCCGCGGCGAGTCGACTCTTGCCGCTGCCGCTCGGACCGGAGATGAGCACACCCGCGCCGTCGATCCGGCGCAAACCCTGCGAAATGCGCTCGAGGTCGCGGGCCCTTCCCACGAAACCCGTTTCGAGCGAAGTCGGCATGCCCCACGTTGTCACATTCTTGCCCCGGTGGGTCGACCGGTTTTCCCCGACTGGTGCGTCCGGCACTAGCTTGAGGGCGTCCTATGGAGCCGCGGTCGCGCCAGAATCCGCCCGATTTGAGCGTGTCTTCGCCTCATGTGGCCCGGCCCGAAACAATCGCCTCGATATTGGATCTCGTCGGGGGCGGCCGCAACGTCCTCGTTACCGGAGATCAAGGAATAGGTAAGTCGTTCGTTGCCCAACAAGTGGCGCGAGCGCTCCACGACGGCGACCGAAGCATTCTGCGAGTGATTGCGAGTCGGGCCTCAGCCGGGGTTCCTTTAGGCGTCCTCTTCGAACTTCTCCCCGAGGACTGGACTCCGTCGGAACACACCGACGCGGCCGCACGGTTGGCGACACTCGTTATCGAACATCACCCGATTGAGCGACGCCGCGTTGTGCTCGTCGACAACGCCCATCTGCTCGACCCCCTCAGCGGCGCGACATTGTCGGAACTGGCGGACGCCGGCTGGTGTCAGCTGCTCCTGACAAGCCCGTCCGTCGGTGACCGCTTGCTTCAGCGCGCTGATCTCGCAACGGTTCACCTCGCCGCATTGACCGAGTTCGAAATGCGGGCGCTCCTACACGCGGAACTCGGCGCCCCAATGCGGGCGTCCGGCGCCGCGACAGTGATCGCCCGGTCCGTCGGCAATCCCTTCATCGCCCTCGATCTCGTACGAGCCGGGCGCGACAGTGGCCAACTCAAACAAGTGGATGGTCTCTGGAACCTCACAGGGGCGCTGCCGGCCTCGGCGCGCATCACCGAACTCGTGGAGGGGCGTCTCGAGAGCGTCAGCCCGTCTGGGCGGGTCTGTCTCGAACTCATTGCCCTTGCCGGGTCGTTGCGCCACTCCGATCTTCGGGCGATCCGTCCTGATTTGGCGCCCGAGACGATCCAAGATCTACGAGACCGGCTACTGCTATTCGTGTCCAATGACAACGATCCCGCCGGGCCCGGCGACCCTTGGCTGGCCCTCGCCCATCCGGTCTACGACGACGTCCTGCTTGGTCTCATCCCGGAGCATCGCCGCCGCGAGCACTGCTCCGCACTCGCTGATCACTTCGCGGTGGCCGCCGGCGCGAGCGGTCCTGAGCAGGCCAGCGACACCCTGCGGATCGCCAAGTGGTTGCTCCAGGCCGAGCGGATGCCGTCGCTTCCCATGCTCGAACGCAGCGCCCGACTGGCATGGGTCGGCGCCGACTATGTCCTCGCCGAAACCCTCGGATCACATGCACTGCACCTGTCGCCGAGTCCGCGTATGGCCTCCGTCGTCGCCCGCTCACAACACTTTCAGGGGCTGTCGACCTTGGCCGTCGCAACACTCGACGCGGCACTGGCGACGGCAACGAAACCCGCCGATGTGCTTGATCTCAGCTTCGTCAAGTGCCAAGTGCAGTTCTGGGGCCTGCAGCACGACGACGAGGCGATCGACGCCGTCGCCAGACTCGAGCCGATGGCGCCGACCGAGGAGTTGCGTCAGCTCCTGCGCATCAATACCGGTTCGCTGCACTTCTACGCGGGGCGCATCACTGAAGCGCTCGACTTGCTCGAGGCGATCCTGCCGGTAAGTCCGATGGTCGAAGCCACCCGGGCCGTGGCCCTCGCACCGGCCCTCGCGTGTAGCGGGCGCAGCACCGAAGCCCGCGCAGTCAACGCCGTTGGACGGGCCGCGCAGCTCGCCATTCGAGCCGGGGACAAGGTCACCAATCCCGTAATGTTCGACGTGATCGAACTCTTCGCCATGGTCGGGTCAGGACAGCTGCGTCAAGCGCTTGATGCCGGCACGGGTATCTACAACGATGTTGCCAAGTCGGTCCGCCCCTTCGAAGCTCATTGGTTGTCATTGACCAATGGACTGGCGGCGATGTATTGCGGCCTACCATCAACGGCGCAATGGTGGTTTCGACAAGTTGACCGAGGGCCGGCCCAAGCCAACGACCGAACCCTTTTCCATCTCGCCCAGATCGGCAGCGCGTGGTCGCTCGCGTTGCGAGGCCAAGTCGCCGCCGCCCGTATGGCGTGGGATCCGTTCGTTAGCAACGGGTTTCGGACTTCGGTATTCGTTGATGGCGTGCGGGAACGCTGCCTCGCCGCCATCGAGTTCGCCGACGGAAACACCGGTCAAGCCCAAACTCTGCTTCACGTCGGCGCCGAACGCATGGGCAAGAGCGGGCGGTTGTGGGCCGAAGCCGACACCCTCCATGACCTGGTGCGAATGGGGAGGGGACGGGCGGCCACGGCGCGCCTCGTCGAGTTGGCGACGTTGTGCAACGGCATGCTCGTGGCCACGTATGCCGAGCACGCCCGGGCCCGCTCCGACAACGACGTGGACGGGCTCATCAGCGCCGCCGCGGCGTTCGAAAGCATGGGCAGCGCGTTGTACGCCGCCGAGACGTTGGGCGAGGCACAGCGGCTCGTTGCCCGTCTCGATCGCCGGCGCGCCGTCGGTCTGGCCGTGGAGATCGCAGCGCTATTGGATGCCTCGGAGGCGGCGATCGGCTGCGTCTCCCGAAACGATGCGGTCACCCTCACCGCCCGTGAAATCGACGTGCTCTCGCTCGTTCGCATGGGACTGAGCAATCGAATCATCGCCGAACGACTGGGCGTGTCGCCAAGAACGGTGGAGGACCACGTCCGTCACCTCTGCGAGAAGCTGGGCGCCGGGTCGCGCGCCGAGCTGCGCGTCACTGCCGCTCCGTAACCGAATTCCGTAGCGCGCCCGGATGCGCAACACCCGCGAATATTGCTGAATGAGGTTGGCGTACTCGCCGACCCTCATATCGAAAGGAACTCCATGAACGCCCCAATTCCTCGAACAAGGCGGCCCCATGGGCTTCGTCACGTTGTTTCCGTGTTCGCAGTCGCAGTCGCGAGCGTGGTGGTGATGCCACTAGCCAGCCCGGCCGCGTCAGGCGATGTCTCTACTTTCGCCGGGTCCGGAATGGCAGGCAGCACCAATGGCACCGGCACGGCCGCGTCGTTCAATGGGGTTGTCGGCGTCGCGGCCGACGCCGCCGGCAACGTGTACGTCGCCGACGAATTGAACCACCTGATCCGCAAGATCACGCCGGCCGGAATCGTCACCACCCTCGCCGGGTCCGGAAACCCGGGCAGCACAAACGCCACCGGCACCGCCGCATCCTTCAACCAACCCTTTGGCGTAGCCACCGACGCTTCCGGAAACGTCTACGTCGCCGACTCGGTCAACAACCTCATTCGAAAGATCACGCCGGCCGG
>JANYDT010000156.1 GCA_025359845.1 Acidimicrobiia bacterium | reverse complement strand
CAGATGCCGCAGTACATGCAGAGTCCGAAGTCGATATCGAAACGGTCGACGGCCTGGACGGTGCGAGGCTTGCCGCCTTCGCGACGAGGCGGAGCCTTGTCTTTATGACCCTCTATGTAGATGCACCAATCGGGGCAACTGCGCGAACACAGCATGCATACCGTGCAGTTCTCCTCCCGCAGGGTGATAACGCCGCGAGCACGAGTGGGTGGATCTTCGCGTTGTCGCGGGTATTGAACCGTCACTGCCGGCCGGAACAGCTCTTTGAGCGTCACGCCGAGACCCTTGAGAAGACCCGGTATGGGGGGTTTGGGCAGAGGCATTAGAAGGCCACCTTCAAGATCGCCGTGACCATGATCCAGAGCAACGAAATAGGAATGAGATACTTCCAGGCGATGGCCTGCAGCTGATCCTCACGGAACCGTGGGTACGTAAACCGAATCCAGAAGATCAGGAACGCCATGAACATCACTTTTGTCAATAAGATTACTGGGCCGATGTAATCCGCGAAGTTGTTATTGATCCACGATTGCGGCATCGGCAAGTACCAGCCGCCCAGAAACAATGTAGCGGCGATGGCCGAGAGGGCAAAAGCCGAACCCATCTCGCCCAAGAAGAACGAGAGGAACCGGAACCCCGAGTATTCGGTCATGTAGCCGGTCACGAGCTCGGACTCTGCCACCGGCATGTCGAACGGCGGTTGCGTGAGTTCGGCTTGGGCCGCGATCATGAAGATGATGAACAGCGGAAACTGCGTCACGATAAAGGGCATTCCCCCGAGGTTCAGCCCGAAGATATGGAACTTCTGCTGAGCCGTCACGATGCCCTGCATGCTCATCGTGCCAGACTGGATAACCACCCCGATCACGGCCAGCACAAGCGGTAGTTCGTAGGCGATGAGCTGCCCGGCCGCCCGCAATGACCCCATGAGCGAGTACTTGTTGGCGCTCGACCACCCGGCCATGAGCACTCCCAGCACCCCGATCGAGCCGACGGCCAGGGCGTAAAAAACGCCCACCGACAAATTCGACACCACCAAATCGGGCCCCACTGGAATGACCAGGTACAGCAAAAAGGTCGACATGACGACCACGTATGGCGCCAACGAGAAGACCCATTTATCGGCCTGGGCTGGGATGATGTCTTCTTTTTGTATGAACTTCACCGCGTCGCCGATATTTTGGAACCAACCGTGAAAGCCGCCTGGCTCCATGGGGCCCAAACGGCTTTGCATATGCGCCATCATCTTCATGAGAAACACGTAGCCCAGCAACAAACCACCGACGGGAATGGCCACCAAGATGGCGGCCAGCTTGATGACTTGTTGTTGCCAATACGCCAGCACGAAACCCATGATCGGATGCAAGATGGTGCTCACCGGTCGATGTCTCCGAGAATAAAATACAGCGACGCCAGGATCGTGATGATGTCGGGCACGAACACGCCCTTGGTGACCCACGGCACGATCGAAATATTATTGAAGCTGGCCGAGCGAATCTTGACCCGAAACGGTCCTAGCCCGCCCTGGCTCACGACGTAGTAGCCCATCTCGCCGAGCGGGTTCTCGGTCGAGACCCACGCCTCGCCGGCCGGAACTTTGATGATGCGCGGCACCTTGGCCATTATCGGCCCGGCCGGCAGCCCGTCGAGCAATTGCGTGATCATCTTGCAGGACTCGCGCACCTCCTGAAGGCGCACCCAATACCGGGCGAAACTGTCACCATCGGGATGGGTCCAGACCTTCCAGTCGAGCTTGTTCCACACCAGCGGCGATTCACTGTCGCGACGAAGATCCCAGTCGATGCCGCTGGCCCTGGCGTTGGCCCCGGATAGGCCGTAATCGAGGGCTCTTTCGGCCGGAATAACCCCCACCCCACGGCAGCGGGCACCGAAAATTTCGTTGCCCACGAGCAGGTCGTCCATTTGATTGCAGAAGTTCACAACCTTCTCGATGACGGTGCGCGTCTCGGCGATCCAACCCTTCGGAAGATCTTCCTTCAGTCCGCCGATCCGGTCATAGTTGGGATGAAAACGGCCCCCCGTTGCCGATTCGATCTGGTTGAGCACATGCTCGCGGTCGCGGAAGGCGTAGAAGACCGGCGTCACCGCTCCCAGCTGCACCCCCATGTCGCCGAGAAACAGGGCAACGTTGGCAATCCGGGCCATTTCGAACAGCAACGTGCGCAGCCATTGGGCCCGGGGCGGCGCCTCGATACCCATCAGTTGTTCGGCCGCGAGAATGAAAGGCACCTCGTTGGCGAAACTCGACAACCAGTCGATCCGGTTTACGAGCGTCGTTATCTGGGGGTAGGTACGAACCTCGGTGAGCTTCTCGTAGCCGCGATGCATGTAGCCCATCGACGGTTCGCAACTGATCACTTGTTCGCCGTCGAGGCGGGCAATGATACGCAACGTGCCGTGTGTGGCCGGGTGCTGCGGACCCAGGTTGATGGTCATGCCCGAGTCGGTTTCGAGTTCGACGTTGACCCTGACGTCAGCCGCCTGCTGCGCGATGTAGGCGGCCTGGCGCAGCTCTGTCGGGTTGGCCGGGTTCAGCGCCGCGGTGGTGGTGGGCGAAAGGATGGAGGTCATGTCGCGCCGACCTCTTCTTCGGCTTGGCCGGAGATCGGTTCTACGTTGGTGAGTCCGGGCCAGGGCTTCACTTCGCGAGCAAGTAGCGGGAAGTCTTTGCGCAGTGGGTAACCCTCGAACCCGTGGGGGAGATAGATGTGAATCAAGTTCGGATGGCCGTCGAACCAGAACCCGAACATCTCCCAGGTTTCGCGTTCATGCCAGTCGGCGCCGGCGTACACGCCTGAGAGTGTCGCGACGCGCGGATCGGTGTCGTCTAGGTCGGCTTTGATCGTCAGGCCCCGATGGGCGGTGGGCGAGACCACCCGCATCATCACCTGGAATCTTGAATCGCCGCCCGCCACTCCCGTGCGAAAGCCGACCGGCTCGGACGCGGGGTCGGGCTCCGGCGCGGCTTCGGAGGCCGGGGCGGGGTTCGCGGCCGCCTCGGCCTCAGGCGCAGCTGCCGGCGCGGGGTCAAGTTTCGCGGCCGCCTCGGGCTCCCCCTCGGCGGTCGGCTCGCCATCCTCGGTCCCTTCGACTTCTTCCTCGACGCTGCCCCAAACGTTTTCGTAGCGGCTCGTCTGAGTTGGGTTGTCGAGCCAGTCCATTCCCGAAATGAAGCAGAAGTAGGTCAAGCCCAGCTTGCGCTTAGCGACGGTGGCGGCCTCGACCCAAGCATCTCGATGCACGCGGACGATTATCTCGTGGCGTTGGATTTCGGCTCCCACGACAGCCGCCCCCATTTCGGCCCTGAACAGGGCCAGCAGCGAGGCGCAAGCCGCGTCGGGCGCGTTCTCGGTAGTAGCGAGATCGGCCATTCTCAGCCCTTCACCACGATGGGCTCGCCGCGCCAACGCTCAGCCATGTCTTCGTTCTGAATTCGCTCCTGCAGCAAGACGATGCCTTCGAGAAGGGCCTCGGGTCGGGGCGGACAGCCCGGCACATACACATCGACCGGAATGATCTGATCGACGCCCTTGGTGACCGAATAGCTGTCCCAGTAGGGACCCCCACAATTGGCGCAGCTCCCCATCGAGATCACGTACTTCGGTTCGGGCATCTGCTCGTACAACCGCTTGATGGCCGGAGCCATCTTGTCGGTTACCGTGCCCGACACCACGACCAGGTCGGCTTGGCGCGGCGACGCCGGGAACGGAATCACTCCCAGTCGCATGACGTCATAGCGAGGCGACGCAAACGCCGCTCCCATCTCGATGGCGCAACACGCAAGGCCCCATTGGTAGCACCACAACGAATACTTACGGGCGTAGTTGAGCAAGAAGGTGAGGGGCTTCGCCGCCTTCTTGTTGAGCAGGCCGTTCTCTACTAGACCCACCGAAGCACTCCTTTGCGCCACGCATAGAACAACCCGACCAACAAGATCACCACGAATACGCCCATTTCGACCAGACCGAAGGCCCCGAACGCTTCCAGTCGCAACGCCCAAGGGAACAAGAAGACGGCCTCGACGTCGAACATGACGAACAGCAGCGCGAAGATGTAATAGCGGATCTGGCTCTGCGACCAACCGGTACCGACCGGATCGACCCCGGATTCGTAGACGGTCAGCTTCTCGATCGTTGGGCGCTTGGGACGAATCAGTCGGCTGAGGCCGAGGGTACCCCCGACCAATGCCATGGCGGCGGCGGCAAGAAAGGCCACGCTCAGATAGGAGCGTAAGAAGTCGGACATGCGGTGCGTCACGCTAGCTGAGTGCCCCGCCGAGGGCCAACACGCCGGACCAAAACTTAGTGCGGGGCGCTCGATTTCTTCCGGACGGTCGTCGTAGTCTTGGCCTTCGTCACCAATTTCTTGGCCGGTTTGGTCGCCTTCTTCAAGATCGGCTTCTTGATCGTCGTGGTTGGCTTGGCGATCTTGGCGACCAAGGACGTCGTCGTGGCGGCCACGAGCGACCTTGCCACCGGGACGGCCAGCGCCCGGGCCAGGACGGGCGTCACGGTCGCAGCCGGGCCCGACGTGGTGGTGGAAGTAGTGGGAGTAGTAGTAAGCACCGTCGGCGGAACCGTTGTCGGGGCGCTCGACGCCACGGAGCCTTGAGCCGAGGCATCGGCCGGCGGAGCGGTAAAGGAGTTCGCCATCGTGGTCGTGGTCGTCGTCGCTACGGTGGTGGTGGTTGCGGCCGCGCCCGAACTCGATGTCGGCGCAGTCGTCGTGGTCGTCGACGTAGCCACCGACGAAGAGGTAGTCGGCAGCGGCGATCGCGAAAGGACAATTTTGACGATCGGCGCTTGGCCGGGAACGACACCGCTCACGGAAAGCTGTTGGGCCACGACCGGGCCCGCGACCACGCTGCCATTCACGTTGATCGCCAGCCCGCCCACGGCCGGGTCGCTGGTCACGGTTACGTCGATCTTGCACGTCGTCGTCGCGGTGAACCCAGGGAAGCGCAAGTCTTGGGTCGGTACATCGGGAATGAGCCGGGTTGTCTCGGTGTCGGTCGGCGGCAAGATGTTGACCGGCGCACAGGTGATGGCGACCGCCACCTCGGTCAGTCCGTCAATTTGGTCGCGAAGGTCAAGCGTCACTCGAACCGCGTTCGTCGTGATGACGGTGGCGGCCAGGCCGGCGCGGCTGGTCGTTTGCAGGACAGCTGCGACCAGAACCGTTGGTCCGAGCAGCGCGGCCAAGGCCGAACGAAGGCGCATGGAGCCGACTTTAGTGCCTTGCCCCCGGAACCCTCGCCCGGGTCTTGTCATCGTTGATTCAGGGGCGTGGCGTGGGTTTGTGGGCCGTAGACCAGCCGGAAGAATTAGCTGAGGACGGCGCTCTTGGCGAAGTCGATGAGAGATTGCGGCAGGATTCCGGCGAAAAGCGTAAAGGCGACAGTGACCACGAGCACTATGCCAACGCCCAAGGGAATCGTGAGCGGAGGGGCGTCGGCTTCAGGATCGGCCATGTACATCAACACGATGATGCGCAAGTAGAAGAACGCGGCGACCACTGCGCTCAGCATGGCGATGATGGCCAAGGCGTAAGAGTGGGCGTCAACCGCGGCTTGGATCACCCCGAACTTGGCCACGAACCCTGAGGTCAGCGGTACTCCGGCCTGCGCGAACAGAAACAATGTGAACACGAGCGCAAGGATTGGTTGCCGGCGAGCCAGCCCTTTGTACGTGTCGAGAGTGTGCGCGGCGTCGCCTTGGCGTGCGACCACTGTTATGACGGCGAAGCTGCCCAATACGATGAACGTGTAGGCCATGAGATAAAACAACGCGCCCGACACCCCGTCTTGGGTGGCCGCCTGCACGCCTATGAGAATGAATCCGGCGTGGCTGATCGAGGAGTACGCCAGCATGCGTTTGATATCGGTCTGCATAACGGCCAGCACCGAGCCGATCACCATGGAGAGGACAGCCAGGGTCCAGACGATGGGCTGCCAGTCGAGGCGCTGAGTGGCCATGGCGGAAACGAATACCCGCAGCAGACCGGCGAATCCAGCCGTTTTTGCCGCCGCCGCCATGAATCCGGTGGCCGGCGTCGGCGACCCTTGGTAGACGTCGGGCGCCCACATATGGAAAGGGACCGCGGCGATCTTGAATCCGAGACCAACGAGGAGCAACGCCATTCCGGCGACGAGGAGTCCGTTACCAAACACGACGTGGGTGGAGAGATAGTTCGTAATCTCGCCGAGGTTGGTCGAACCGGTCGCTCCGTACGTGAGCGCGATTCCGTAGAGAAAAACGGCCGACGAAAAGGCGCCGAGCACGAAGTACTTAACGGCCGCTTCCTGCGATTCGGCCCGACGAACGTGTGACCCGGCGAGCACGTAGAGCGCGATCGAGAGCACCTCGAGGCCGAGGAACAAGACGATCAAGTCGTTGGCCGACACCATGATCACGCCGCCCCCACCCGACAGCAAGGCCAGAACATAGAACTCCACCCCGTCGAGCCTCTCGCGACGAAGATAGTCATCGGCGATCAGGGCGGCCAGCGCGATCGCGGCACAGATGGCCACCGTGAGAAACACGCTGAACCCGTCAACTTTGACAGCGTTGGCGATGAACGCCCCACCCCGGCCGTGGCGAACCCGCTCCCAGTGCTTCTCGGTCGCGAGGGCCGCGGCACTGGCTATGAGGGCAGAACTTCCGGCGTACAGATACTTGGGGGGACGGGTGATTCGCAGCAACGACGAGGCCAGAAGGAGCAGCAACGCTCCGCCGATAAGAATCATCGTCGGAGCGATGGCGACCCAGTCGACGTGGGGCGTCACGATGCGATCGGTTACGGCATCGGTTTGAGCGAGGAAGGCCGATGGGGTGAGAAGGGCGCCAAGCATTATTCGGCCGACTCCACAACGCCAGACGAGACTCTTGACTCGACCGTGCCGCTGCCGTTTTCGACATGGATAAGGAGGGCCTTCACCGAAGGTTCGATCCGCTCTAGAACCGGTTTCGGATACACACCGAGGAACACGATGAGCATCAGCAACGGCGCGATCGACAGGCGTTCTCGCAACGTCAGATCGTGCATGTGGTCTCGGTTCACCTCATCGGGTTCACCATGGAACGTTCGCTGAAACGCCCACAACATGTACAGCGCAGCGAGTATCACTCCGGTCCCGGCCACCACGGCCCACCAACGGCGACTGGCAAACGTGCCGATGAGAATCAGAAATTCGCCGACGAAGCCGTTCAGGCCAGGCAGCCCGATCGACGAGAACATCACGAGCAGAAAGACGCCGCCGAGCACAGGGGCAAGTTTGAACAGCCCCTTGAGTTCGCTGATCTGGCGGGTATGGCGACGTTCGTAGATCCAACCGACAAGGAGGAACAGCGCGCCGGTGGAAAGGCCGTGATTGACCATCTGGATCACTCCGCCGGTGAGGCTCGGGGTCGTGAACGCGTAGGTGCCCATGATGATAAAACCGAGGTGGGCCACCGACGAATACGCCACGAGACGTTTCAAATCGCTCTGTACGGTGGCGACCAACGCCCCGTAGATTATGCCGATGACGGCCAGGGTGAGCATGGCCGGGGCTATCCACGTGCTGGCTTCGGGAAACAGCCCCATACCGAACCGAAGGAGGCCATAGGTGCCCATCTTCAGCATCACGCCGGCCAAGACGACCGAACCGGCGGTCGGGGCTTCGGTGTGGGCGTCGGGCAACCAGGTGTGGAGCGGAAAGACCGGCACTTTGATGGCGAAGGCCAGGGCGAAGGCGAGGAAGAGCCACCGGGCCGTGCTGGTGGCCAAGTTGGCTTTGCTGAGCTCGAGCAGGTCGAACGTCATCACTCCGGTATGGCTCTTGTTGAGGAACACCAAGGTGAGCATGGCCACGAGCATGACGGCCGACCCGGCCATCGTATAGAGAAAGAATTTCAGGGCGGCGTATACCCGGTTTTCGTGGCCCCATCCGCCTATGAGGAAGTACATCGGGACGAGCACGATTTCGAAGAACACGAAGAACAAGAAGAGGTCAAGCGACAGGAACACACCCATGACACCGGCCTCGAGCACGAGGATCCAGGCGATGTAAGCCTTGATGTCTCGACGTTCGTCGGGGCCCCAAATAGCAATCGGAAAGAGCAATCCGGTCAGCACGATGAGAAACAGACTGATGCCATCGACGCCCAGATGCCACGAAATACCCCAGGTCTTGATCCACGCGTGCTTGGAAACGAATTGGTAGCCCGCTTCGCCTTTATGAAAGGCGACGAGCATCCAACCGGCCATTGCCGCAGTGATCAACGAGAAGCCGAGCCCGACAAGCTTCACAATTTCGGCGCGCGACTTCGGCAGCAACGCGACCACGATCGCACCGATGACGGGTACCAGAACCAAGGCTGAGAGAATCGGAAACGACACTGACGGTTGCATCACTGGATCCCCGCTCGGGCCAGTGCATAGGCGAGCAAAAGCACCATGCCGCCGGCAATGCCGAGGGCGTAGTTGCGCACGTAGCCGGTCTGAAGTTTGCGGAGCTTGCCGCCGGCGAAGCGCACCACCAAGCCCAGTCCGTTCACCGCCCCGTCGATGATCTTGCGGTCGAACACGAACGCCAGCCAGGCCGAAAGTAGGCGGCCCGGAGTCTCGATCACGGCCGAATACAGACCGTCGACGCCGTAGGCCCGCTGGAGGAGCGCGGGCTCGAGGGCCGCTTGCGCCCTGGCGTCGTTGGTTCGTAGCCAGAAGTTGTACGCGATCGCCACGCCCACGAGGCCGAGCACGACGGTCACGGCCGCGAGCCCGTACTTGAGCGCGCCACCGGCGAGGATGGGTCGGCCGCCCAAATCCACGCTTTCAAGCCACTTTCCCAAGAATTCGGTCTTCGCATTGAACGGCAAGTTGATCGCCCCTCCTACCAACGCGAGGCCCGCCAACGCAACCAGCGGCAGCCACATCGTGGGCGGCGACTCGTGAGGATGGTCACGGACGTGCGCATCGTTCGGCCCGATTGCTGCGACTGTCTGGGCGTCGTGCAAGAACCGTTCCTTTCCGAAGAACACAAGGAAGAACTGACGACTCATGTAATACGCGGTAAGAATCGCCGTGAAAAGAGCCATGAGCCAGAGCACCTTGTTGTCGCGATAGGCGGCCAGCAAGATGTCGTCTTTCGACCAAAACCCGGCGAACGGTGGTATGCCGGCTATGGCCAACCAGCCCACGAGGTACGTAATGAAGGTGATGGGCATCCATTTGCGGAGGTTGCCCATCTTCTTGATGTTCTGTTCGTCGTGCATACCGTGAATCACCGAGCCAGCACCAAGAAACATGAGGGCTTTGAAGAAGGCGTGGGTAACCATGTGAAAGATTGCGGCGGTGTTCGCCCCGACGCCAACGGCCAGAAACATGTAGCCGAGTTGGCTCATCGTGGAATAAGCGAGCACCCTCTTGATGTCGTCTTGGGCGCACGCGATCGTGGCCGCGAACAGAGCCGTGAGCGCACCAACCCATGCTACGACGTGCAGCGCGTTGGGCGAGGCGACCAGAAAGAGCGGGTGGATTCGCACCATGAGGTATACGCCGGCGGTGACCATCGTGGCGGCGTGAATGAGCGCCGAGACCGGCGTCGGTCCTTCCATGGCATCGGGCAACCACACGTACAAAGGGAGCTGCGCCGATTTGCCGATCGCCCCGACGAACAACAAGAGGCAGGCCGCCGTCGCCGCAGTCCGCGTGAACGATCCGGCCTTGGCGAACTCGAATACGTTCGCATAGGTGAGCGAGCCCGCCTTCGAGAAGATCAGAAACATCGCCATCATGAGCCCAAAGTCGCCGACCCGGTTGACGACGAACGCCTTCTTACCGGCCGAGGCGGCCGAGTCGCGTTCGAACCAGAAGCTGATGAGCAAATACGAGCACGCCCCCACTCCTTCCCATCCCAAGAACATCGTCAAGAAGCTGTCACCGAGTATGAGGGCCAGCATCGAGAAGACAAACAGGTTCATGTACACGAAGAAGCGGGCGAACCGTTCGTCGCCATGCATGTAGCCAATGGCATAGATGTGGATCAGCGTGCCGATGCCGGTTACGAACAAGGCCATCGTGATCGACAATGGATCGGCCAGTATGGCGGCGTTGACCTTCAGCCCGCCCGACGGTAGCCAGGTGAACAGCACCCGGGTGAAGCTGCGTTGCTCGCCGTGCCGGGAAAGGAGATCGAAGAAGACGCCGACGGTCACCAGGAAGCTGGCCCCCACCATCGCCGCGCCAAGACGACCGGCGTTGGGTTCGCCGATGCGCTTGCCACCGAATACGAGAATAAGGAAGCCGAGCAGCGGTAGCGCGGGAATGAGCCAAACCAGTTCAAGCATTGTTGTCGTCAGCCCTTGAGAATATTGGCGCTGTCGGCCGTGGCACCTTCGACACGGCCGCGGAAGATCGAGACGATGATGGCCAAGCCGACGACAACCTCGGCGGCGGCCACCACCAAGGTGAAGAACACCAGCACTTGGCCACCGATGTCGTCGAGCATGCGGGCGAATGTCACGAACGTGAGGTTCACGGCGTTGAGCATCAGCTCGACACACATGAACATCACCAGCACGTTGCGTCGGCTCAGCAGCCCGACCGCACCAATCGTGAACAACACGGCGGCGACGGCCAGATACCAGGCCCCCGGCACGGAGGTGGTGGCCGCGACCAGATTCATCGAACGTCCTCCGACGTTCGGATCCTACGGGAGAGCACGACGGCGCCAATGACGGCGATGACCAAGAGAACGGAGGTGATCTCGAATGGGTACAGGTAACGGGTGAAGACCGACTTGCCGATCAACTCGACGTTGGCGCCCGGCTCGCTCGCCGCGCCCGCCACCGACTTCGTGCCCAACACGAAGTGGAACCGCGACAACGCCACCAACTCGGCCAGCGCGAGCACTCCGAGCACCGCCGCGATCTGACGTTGAGCCTTCAGTGTTTCGACCCGCACGTCTTCGCTCCGGTCGACTCCAAGCAACATGATCACGAACAAGAACAGCACCACGATGGCGCCGGCGTAGACGATCACCTGCACGGCCGCCAAGAAATGCGCCTCTTGGCTGACGAACAGCACGGCTACGCCAAAAAGAGTCATTACCAACAGCACGGCCGAATGCACGGGTTGCTTGGCCGCCAACACCCCCAACGCGCCGGCGATGGCGATCACGGCGCCCACAACGAACACGATCCAATCGACCATCAGTGACCACCTCCGTGGGGGTCGGCGGCGCCGTGCCCGTCAGAAGTCGCTGACGTCATCGCTTTGGCGGCCTTCGCGGCCAAAGCCATACGGGCGAGTCGAAACTCTACCTCACCGCCTTGTCCCGGCTCGGGCGCCCGAACGCCATAGCCCAGCTCGCCTGACCATTGCACCGTGCCGCCGGTCGCCGCCAATCCGCCGGGCGAAGTGGCCCGCATCCAACCCGAGGTGTGCTTGTCGTCGCCTTCGCGCCAGTCTTCCCACGGCTGCTGCTTCGGTCGTCCGTCGTCGCCGACGAGCAACTCCGTTTTGGTATAGATGGCATCGCGACGACTGGTGAAACTGAACTCGAAGAGTTTCGATTCGGTGATGGCCTCGGTGGGGCACGCTTCAACGCACAAGTCGCAATGGATGCAGCGCAAATAGTTGATTTCATACACGAAACCGAACCGTTCGCCCGGGGCCGTGGGATTCTGAGGATCGTTATCGGCGCCGCGCACGTAAATGCACTTGGCCGGGCACACCGCGGCACACAATTCGCAGCCGATGCACTTTTCCATTCCGTCCTCGTAGCGATTGAGTACGTGGCGCCCATGGAAGCGCTCCGGCTTGGGCCGCTTCACGTCGGGATATTCCGACGTCAACCGATCCTTGAACATCTCGCGGAAGGTGACCGCAAATCCTCCGAGGTAACCCATCAAAATCTCCCTGGTCGACCGGTGGTCAGCGTCTTGGCGGCCATCGCCGCGTTCTTGGCGTCGGTGCGTTCGCGGCCCCGACGCATGGCCGTGACCAGCACCCAAACGCCGATCGCAACCACCGGAATGGCTACCGCGAAATGGAGAAGTTTGTCGCCCGTGGAGCCGCCAAGACGGATGGTGGCGATGACCAGGAGCCAGAACAGAGCGGCCGGAATAAGCTTCTTCCAGCCAAGATCCATCAGTTGGTCGTAGCGGAACCGGGGCAGCGTTCCGCGGATCCAGACATAGCAAAACAGCAGGACCAACAACTTGGCCAGGAACCAAACTGGCGACAACCGTCCGAGGCCCCAAATACCGGTGTCGGGGCCAAGCGGTCCTCCCAAGAAAAGGGTGATTATGAGCGCCGACATGGTGATGGTGTTCATGAACTCGGCGAGGTAGAAGAACGCGAAGCGGGCCGAAGCGTATTCGGTGTGGAAGCCACCGACGAGTTCTGACTCGGCTTCGACCAGATCAAAGGGTGGGCGGTTCAGTTCGGCCGTCCCGGCAATGGCAAAGATGATGGCCGGCACGAATCCCAGGGCGATGATGTTCCAGCCCGAGATCCAGCCGAGCGAAAGTCGCCCGATATGGGCGGTACCGACCTGTTGGGCCACGATCGTTCCTGTACGCAACGAACTCGACTTCAATACCACCGTTGCCACGGCGAGCCCCATCGCCGCCTCGTAGCTCACCATTTGGGCAGTGGCCCGAACCGACCCGATCAATGGATACTTCGAACCCGACGACCAGCCGGCCAGCATGATGCCATAGACGGCGATACTCGATATGGCCAGCGAGAACAACACGCCGATGGGTGGATCGGCGAGCTGCAGGTTCCAAGTATGGCCGAACCAATGCACGACCCCACCCACCGGAATAACGGCGAAGGTGAGAAACGCCGGCACGGCCGAAAGATAGGGCGCGAGACGGAAGACGGCCTTATCGGCCCGCTCGGGAAAAAGGGTCTCTTTGAAGAAAAGCTTCGTGCCGTCAGCCAGCGTCTGCAGGAGCCCCCACGGACCGGCACGATTCGGACCGATGCGGTCCTGCATGTCAGAAATGACTTTGCGTTCGAACCACACCATGAGCAGCACGGCCACCAGCAAGATGACAAACGCCAGTACGGCCTTGATGAGCACGATGAGCATGACCGTCGAAAACAGCTTCACACCCTTTTCGAACAGCGGATCACCCGCATCGGTAACTTGGGCCAAGAGCGCCATCATGGCGCGCCCTCCAGACGAATCTTGGTCACGCCGGCGCCATTTTCGATGAGTTGCGCCGCTTCGGGTCCGGCCGCGATGAACGCCGTACCTCGCGGGACCGAGGGATTGGCTCGGAGCGCAAGCGTCACTGTCGCTCCGGCCTGGTTGACGATCTTTACCAGGCCCCCTTCGCGCAGCGCGTGGCGCTCGACTTCACCGGGATGCAGTTGGAGCGTGGTCGTGACGATGAGCTTCGCCAGCGACGCACTGGCCGCCACCATGGTCGCGTGACCGTACATCACATGACTCACGACGAGTCGCAAGGAGTACGCGTCGGGTGAAGGAGCGGCGGTGGTCACCGTCGTCGGGACCAGGCGCAGCAGAGCGGGAGGAGCCGGCGCGGAGTCGTCGTCGGCGCCCTGCGTCAGCGGCATCAAGACCCCATCGCCCGAGGCCAGGGCGACGGTCAAGCCCAAATACGACCGCGCCGTCCGTCCGATCTCGGCCGTCAGTTGGTCGGCCGACTCGACGCCGAATTCAGTACCAAGGTGGGAGGCCAACTCCACGGCAATCATCCAGTCAGGGCGGGCCGTGCCCGGTGCACTGATCTTCGCAGCCAGTCTGGTGACGCGACCCTCGAGGTTGGTGGTCGTGCCGTTCACTTCTCCGTAGCCGGCCGCGGGCAGCACGATATCGGCGAATGGCGTCGTCGCGTTCGGGAGGGTGTCGACCGCGATAACCGTCTTGATGGCGGCCAACGCCTCCTTGACCTGATGATCGGGAACATCGGCCACCGGATCACAACCGAGCAGAATTACCACGTCGATCTCGCCGTGGGCGGCCGCGTGCAGAATGGCGTTGGTGTCTTTGCCCTTGGCCTCCGGCATGGCCGGCCAGCGCCCGGCGAACCAGGCGCGGGAATCGGCCAATGACACCCGTCCTGGCATGACTCCCGGAGCGAGGCCGAGTTCGAGGGCGCCCCGCAGGTTGCTGCGGCGCAGGGCCGGAAGGAAGGTCGTCTCGGGTCGCGCCGCCAGCACGGCCAGCGCTTCGGAGGTGGCCGCCGCCGACTCGGCCAGATTGGGCCGGCCAAAGATGACGACGAACTTGCCGTTGCCCTTGCCCAACTCCGCCTTCAACGCCGCCCCAGCGGCCGTGAGCGCATCGGCTTCGATACCGGCAATGTTGTGATCGGCCAACGGCGTACCCGCGGCCGCCCCGAGAAGGGCTCGGATGGCCGCGGCCGCCTCTCCTGGTCGGTGGAAAAGGCCGTGCCGGGCGATCGAGCTGATGCCGGTGGCTTTGGGCCCTAATTCGAACACCGCGACGTTGTGGTTGACGGCTGCGTCGCGCAGGCGCAGGAACAAAATGGGGAGTTGTTCCTTGAGATCGGGGGCCATCACGAGCACTGCGCTCGCCGTCTCCAAGTCGTCGATCGTGGCCGGCGGAAGTCCGAGCCACTCCTCGGCCGAGAGTCCATCGGCCATTTGCGCGTCGACGTTGTCGGTTCTCAGTACACCCTTGGTCAGCTTGGCCCAGGCGTACGCAGCCTCGTTGGTCAGCCGGCTGCCTCCCAGAACGCCGATCCGCTCCGGACTCACCCCTCGCAGCGCCGAGGCCGCGGCTGACATGGCGTCATACCACGTGACCTTTTCGAGAGCCGCGCCCTTAGCAGAACGCATCTGCGGATGCGTGAGTCGATCAGGCGCCGACGTGCTTTCGAAATCGAAACGGCCCTTGTCGCACAGCCAGCCCCAGTTGACGGCGCTGGAGTCGACGCCCTGATATCGGGTGATGCGGTCACCGCTCGATTGCATCACTACTCGGCATCCAACCGCGCAGGTGGTGCACGTCGATTCGACTTGGTCGAGGTCCCACGGGCGAGCGGCGAAACGGTACGGTTTCGCGGTCAATGCTCCGACCGGGCAGATCTGCACCACATTGCCCGAAAAGTACGAGGAGAATGGGTCTTCGGGAAAGGTATTGACCTCGGTCAGGTTGCCGCGACTCACGAAGCTGATCAGCGGGTCGCCGGCCACTTCTTTCGAGAAACGGGTGCAACGATCGCACAAGATACAGCGCTCACGGTCAAGGTACACCAACTCGCTGATGGCGATCGGCTTCTCGTAGTGGCGCTTTTCTTCCACGAATCGGGTCTCGCCCGGGCCGAACGTAAGCGTCTGATCTTGCAACGGGCACTCGCCCCCCTTGTCGCAAACAGGGCAGTCGAGCGGGTGATTGATAAGCAAGAATTCCAGAACACCGTCCTGGGCTTTTTTCACCGTATCGCTCTTGGTGTGAACGATCATGCCCTCGGTGACCGGGAGCATGCAGGCCGGTAGCAGGGCCGGGCCTCGAGGGCCGTCGACCTCGATGAGGCACATGCGACACATGCCGACCTCGCGCATGCGGGGATGCCAGCAGAACCGAGGAACGTAGGTGCCTTGGCGTTCGGCCGCGGCAATCAACAATTCACCGGGGTTGGCTTCGAACGCCCGGCCGTCAACCGTGACGGTGAGCGTGGTCTTCTTGGGCGCCTCGGCACCGACGGCCTCGCCGCTCATGTCGCTCCCCCACCCCTGTTCACGTAGGCTTCGTACTCGTGGCGGAAACGGCGCACCGAACTCATGATGGGCGACGCGGCCGACGGACCAAGCGGGCATATGGTCGTTTGGCGGGGCGGCCAAGCCAAGCCGGGGCTGATGTTGTCGGCCACGTCCATTAGCAAATCGATGTCTTCCGGTCGTCCATGGCCGTCGAGGATGCGCCGATAGATCTTCTCAAGCCAATTCGTGCCTTCACGACAGGGCGAGCACTTGCCGCAGCTCTCTTTGGCGAAGAACTTGACGATACGCCAAGCGGCCTTGACCATGTCGGTCGTCTCATCGAAAACCACGATGGCCCCAGAACCGAGCATCGAACCGGCCGCGCCCACCGGACCGGGATGCAGCGCCATATCGAGGTGCTCTTCAAAGAACCAGGGCGCCGAAGCACCACCGGGAATGAACGCCTTGACCTTGCCCCCGTTGCGAATGCCACCGCCCAGCGACGGGTCTTCGAACATCTCTCGAAACGTCGTGGTGCCGAAATCAACCTCATATACACCCGGCCGATTCACGTGCCCGGACAAAGCAAACATTCGTGTGCCAGGGGCTTTTGGATCGCCAATGGCGGTAAACGCGCTCGCCCCGTTGTTCACGATCCAAGGGAGGTTGGCCAAAGTTTCTACGTTGTTGACGACCGTGGGCTGCATGTACAACCCCTTGCTGGCCGGGAAGAACGGCGGCTTCAGGCGCGGCATGCCGCGGTTGCCCTCGAGGCTTTCGATAAGCGCCGTCTCTTCTCCCACGATGTAGGCGCCGGCGCCCCAGTGCAGCACTACGTCGAGGTCCCAGCCCGTTCCCATGATGTTTTTACCAATGTATCCGGCGGCGTAGGCGTCGTTTAGGGCCTGGGCCAATCGCTCCTGCGCCAGAGCCATCTCGCCGCGACAGTAGAGAAACGCTTGCTTGGCCTTGATGGCCCAAGAGCAGATGAGCACGCCCTCGATCAGCTGGTGCGGATCGAGTTCCATCAGCAATCGGTCCTTGTAGGTGCCGGGCTCTGATTCGTCTCCGTTTACCACGAGGTATCGCGGAAACACCGTGGGCGGCAGGAAGCCCCATTTTGTGCCGCACGGAAAGCCGGCCCCGCCCCGTCCCAACAGGGTGGCCGCCTTCACCTCTTCGATCACGGCCGCCGGCTCCATGGCGAGCGCCTTACGCAACGCCCGGTAGCCACCCGTGCGTTCGTAACCCGAGAGGGTGAAGCTGTCGGGCTGATCAAAGCGCGACGTGATCATCTTCGTGGTCTGCGGCATTTCTAAAAAACGTCCTTCGAGGCCCGACGATCGCTCGGGATGGATTGGCGTACGCGCGCCACCGTGCCGTGCGCGGGTATCTCGTTGGTGTGTTTGCCGGCCCGCAGTTCATCGACGAGCTGATCGAACTGGTCGTGGGTGACGCGCTCGCGGTATCGGTAGTTCACCTGGAGACACGGCGCCTCGGTACACGCGGCGAGACACTCCATCTCCTCAAGCGTGAACAGACCGTCTGAAGTCGTTGAACCGGTGCGCACACCGAGCTTCTTCTCGGCGTGTTCCAAGAGTTCGTCGCCGCCCAAGATCATGCAGGAGATGTTCGTGCAAACCCCGACCAAGTACTTGCCTACGGACTGGAACTTGAACATTTCGTAGAAGCTGGCCGTGCCATACACCTCGGCCGGTGTGCAACCCACCAATTCAGCCACATGGGTCATGGCCTCTTGCGTGACAAACCCGTCCTGTTCCTGAGCGAGATGGCACAGCGGAATCGTGGCCGACTTGGGCCTCGGATAGTGACCGATCAGCTCTTTGGCCCGCTCGACGTTAAGCGCGTTGAGACGAGCCATTACCGAATCACGCCCATCAACGATCGACCTCACCGAGCACGGGGTCGACCGACGAGATCACCGCGATCGCATCGGCGATCATGGCCCCTTGCATCATGGTGGGCATCGACTGCAAGTTGACGAAAGACGGGCCCCGCCAGTGCATGCGATAGGGCTTGGCGCCTCCATCGCTCACCAGGTAACAGCCAAGTTCTCCTCGAGGCGACTCGGTGGCGACATAGACCTCGCCGGCCGGCACCCGGAAGCCTTCGGTCATCAACTTGAAGTGATGGATCAACGCCTCCATCGACTCGTCAATACGGGAACGGGGCGGCGGCGTGATCTTCTTGTTTTGTGAGCGATAGTCACCGGGCGGCATTAGGTCGACGATTTGGCGCACAATGCGCGCCGATTCACGAATCTCGTTGAGTCGAATGGCGTACCGGTCGAAGGCGTCGCCTTGAGTGCCGACAATGACGTCGAACTCGACCTGGTCGTAGAACAGGTAAGGCTGATCTTTGCGGAGATCCCACGCCACACCGGTGCCGCGCAGGATCGGTCCTGTCGCCGAAAGGGCGATCGCCTCTTCGGCGGTGATCACACCTACGCCCATGGTGCGGTCGCGATAAATCGGTTGGCCGGTCAGCAACGTATCGTACTGATCGAGTCGGGGCTCAACGAGATCACATATGTCCAACACATCCTGTTGCCAACCATCGGGCAGATCCACGGCCACGCCCCCGGGGCGGATGTAGTTGTGGTTCATCCGCAGGCCGGTGACCTTCTCAAAGAAAGTCAATAGTTCTTCGCGCTCTCGCCACCCATAGATCATCATGCCCACGGCGCCCAGATCCATGCCGTTCGTGGCCTGAAAGAGGAGATGGCTGGCCATTCGGTTCAGTTCGGCCATTAGCATGCGAATCCAGGTCGCCCGCTCGGGGATTTCCACGGCCAGAAGTTTCTCGACGGCCAGGCTGAAGGTGAGCTCGTTGCAGAAAGGACTCAGGTAGTCCATGCGCGTAACGTTGGTTCCACCCTGGTTGAAGGTCAGGGTTTCGGCCGTCTTCTCCATGCCCGTATGGAGGTAACCGATCACCGGTTTGGTGCGCAGCACCTGCTCGCCGCGCAACTCCATCATGACCCGTAAGACGCCGTGGGTGCTGGGGTGTTGTGGGCCCATGTTGATGATCATCGTCTCGTCGCCGAGTTCGATGTCGTAGTCATTGAGGTCGAGGGCGGCGTCGCGTTCGCTCACGCCGCGCAGCACCGCGCCGCGCTCGCGCGCCAACTCGGGGGCGGCCGTTTCCGATCGGAGGTGAAGCTCTTGGGGCTTCGATTCCATCTCGCCCGCGGCGGACTGCGTCGTTGAATCGGTTTCGGTATTCAGGGTGGCCGTCATCGGGGTTGCGGCGCTCCTTTGAATTGGACCGGTATGCGCCCAGTGGCGTAATCCTTACGCAGCGGATGCCCCTCCCAGCCGTCGGGCATCAAAATACGGGTGAGGTCGGGATGGCCGGTGAAGATGATGCCCATGAGGTCATAGGCCTCGCGTTCCATCGCCTCGACCCCGGGGTATAAGTCGTATAGCGAAGCGAGGGTCGGACTATCAGCGGCGACTTGGACGCGGATCCGGATGCGTTGGTTCAACGAATGCGACAGCAGGTTTACCACGACCTCGAACCGCTCGGGTTCAATACCGGTCGGCAAATCGCGACCCGCCTCATACGTTAGATAGTCGACGGCACAGAGGTCGGACGCTTGGTTGTAACCCTCGGCCTTGAGCGCAGCGACGACTTTCAAATAGTCGGTGCGCGACGGGTGAAGGCACTCCTGTTCGAAACGGCGCGAAACGAGCGCGCCGCCATGACGCTCTGGCTCCATCGAGGGGTCCGTAGGCTCGGTGATGGCTTTATCGGCCACTGCGCTATCGCTCATTTGGGCGTTCCGATGGAAACGGTCTTCGGCGCAACGTCGAGCTGGACCGAAGCGCCGGCGCCGGTGGCGTTGCGGCGCTGGGTTATCTCGCCCGTCCTGATCATTTCGTGGAGGGTCAAGATCGCATGAATGAGCGTCTCGGGGCCGGGAGGACAGCCGGGCGCATAGACATCGACGGGGACGATTTGGTCGACGCCTTGAACGATGGCGTAGTTGTTGAACATGCCACCGGAGCTGGCGCACACACCCATCGAGATGACCCATTTGGGTTCCATCATCTGGTCGTGCACCTGGCGCAGGACCGGCGCCATCTTCTGGCTGACCCGTCCGGCCACGATCATCAGGTCGGCTTGGCGCGGCGACGCTCGAAAAACTTCCATGCCAAAGCGGGCGAGGTCGAAACGAGAAGCCCCGGTGGCCATCATTTCGATGGCACAGCAGGCCAGACCGAAACTGGCCGGCCAACAGCTCTGGGTGCGACACCATTTGACGAAGGTCTCGATGTTGCCCGTGAGGAAATTGTGATTGAGATCTTCGAGGCCCATCTCAGGCGACCTTGGCCGGAGCGTCGAGCGTGACAGGGGCGTCGGGACGGCTGCCCACGCGACGGATAGTGGAAGCGGCGGTACGCTCGCTTACGTGACTTTCAAGCTGCTTGAGCTTGGATACAGGTGCCCAATCGATGGCCCCGTTAGAAAGCAGATAAGCCAGCGAAACCACCACGGCAACGGAGAAGAGCAACATTTCGACGACCCCGAAGGTTCCTAGTCGGTTGCCTAGAACCGCCCACGGGTACAAGAAGATGATCTCGATATCAAAAATGACGAAGATCATGGCCACTAGATAGAACTTGACGGGAAAGCGTTCGGCCGGCTCGCTATCAGGCACGATGCCGCACTCGTACGGACCGATTTTGGCGGCCGATTCTTTCCGTTTCGGACCGAGCAGCCCCGACGCCACGAACGAACCGAATACGAAGAAGGTGGCGACGACGAGGAGCGCCACGATGGGCAAGTAGTCAGCCACGAATCACTCTGCCTTAGGCCCGGGCCAACGCCGTACTGGACTTCAATTCGGCCATGACGGCCTTGTCGCGCTTATGCAACGAACCCAGGCAGACTGTCAACAGGATGCCCGAGAAAAGGAAGACCATCATTGGGGGCTGGCGTTGCGACCCCAAGTTGCGCAGCAAGAAGACGGTTACCACCGGCTTGGTGGGATCGACAACCGGCTTCTTGTTCACCAACACATTCCGGGTCTTGGGCGTGCCCGGATTGTAGGGGTCGGCGTACGTCTGTGTCTTCACTCCCTGCACCTGCATCACGAACCAGTGAGGGCTGTGCTTCAAAAAGAACTTGTGATGACTGCGCGGGTTCTTCTCCCAGAAGGGGTGGATCTGGAACAGCTCGTTGTCGCCGCCGCGCTGGACTGCGTTGACCGGGAGATAGTCGGTGTTGCTCTTGTACAGAGCCGTGGGCAACGGCTTGCCGGAGTCTGCGGAAGGCGCCAGATAAGTGTCGACCGACGCTTGGGCATCGGCCCGGATGGGCGTTCCGTCGGGCACCGACTTCCACAGTTTCGCGTCAGTCAGCTTGGCCCCCGGCTCATACTGGGCGTTGGCTGTCGGACCGACGATATGTTCCTTCACCACCCAGTGCGCAGGCGTTCCCTTCAAGCCGATGCCGTAGATCATCCACACGCCCGACATCATGGTCATCCAGCCGAAAAAGGCCGAGGCGGCAATCAGGAATCCCAGCCGGTTACCGACGTTGGTATAGAGGATCAACCACGACGATCCGGCAAGGATCGAGAACATAATGAGCGGGAACAAGAACCCGCGGACTGTCGGGTTCCAGGACAAGGCGCTTATGAGCTGGACAGCGATGTGGTTGGTGGTGACGAGCATCACAGGCTCCTCTCGTACTCGACGATGGCCTTAACCTGGTCAGGCGTCAGCATGTTGCTCCAGTAAGGCATGCCGCCACCGTCGTACTTCTGCACGCCCCCAGCGCCGTAGCCCTTGCCTTGATCGACGCCGTTGGTCACGTAGTCGATGTGATCCTTCTCGGTCGGGAACTGGCGGACTTCGGACTGCCCCGTAAGGTTGGGCCCATACCATCCGCCCCCCGCGACTGCGGGCTTGGCGTAGTCGGTGTTGGGGGTCTGATAACTCCATCCCTTGGTGTGGCAGCGGGCACAAAACAGGTTGAACAGAGCTTGGCCCTCGCTCTGCCCTGCGTTCGCTTTCACGCCCAGATATTCTTTGGCCTGATCCGCAGGGTTGCTCTTGGCCTTGCGGTACTCCTGCCCGGCGACCACGAGCGCCTTGGCGTAGGCCTTGTCGGCGTCGTGGCCGTTGCGGTTCCATTCGTCGTTGTAGGTCTGCACCGCCGGCTCATATGACTCAATGGCAAGATGGCGCAAGAAGTTGGCGAGATCGTCGATCTGCTGATCATTCATGGCGCCACCGCCGGCTACGCCCCAAGCCGGCATCGGCTTGTTACCGCCGCGACCGTAAATGAGCACCTGCTTGATCTGCGTGACGTTGTAGCGCAGCGCGACAGTATTGATCGCGGGCGCCGCCCACGACACCGGCTCGAGCTTGTCCTTGCCGTTCTCCTGCACCTTGGTGCCGTCGGTGTTGAAGACCGCCAGGTTCCATTTGGCCACGCCACCTTGGCCGACCGACCCATGGCAGTCCGCGCACCCGAACCCCGGATGAGGCTTGGCCGCCGTCGATAGGAACAGCTCTTCGCCGCGCTGCCAACTGCGCTTATCGAAGCCCCGGATGGACCCTGTCTGGCGACCTACTTCGGCCAGCCAATAGATGGGCAAACCAATGGCCACGATGGCCATCAGAATGAGACCCCAACCCAAGAACCGATCGAGTCGGGGCCCTTCGAACACATCATCGTCAGGCGCGGTGGCCCGGTTGGGAGCATCGAGGTACTGCTCCGTCAGAACCGCAGGAGTACGTCGGTTCTCCAGTACGACAAAGACCAACCACCCGAGGATAGCCACGACGGCCACCACGACGGCGATGGCGCGCGGCGGGGTATTGATGAGCGTGGCGAGGGTCACGAACGAACACTCCGGGAACGAGGAATACAAACGAGGGTCAGGACGGTCATCAGACGCAATGCGGTCCGTCGGCTTCTTGGCCGGTGGTGTTGGTGCCGATGGGCGGGCCCACCGCCACCGCAGAGCTGTCGACCGTCACGATACCGCCGGCGCCGATAATTACCGCGAACCGGTCGAGCCCACGCGGCGCGGGGCCGCCCTTCTTCTCGCCCACCCGGTTGTACTGCGAGCCATGGCAAGGACATTCAAACCATTGCGACGTCGAGCACCACGGAACGCGACAACCCAGATGCACGCACTTCTGGTACAGCGCCACGACTCCGGCATTCATACCGTCGAGCACCGCGCCGGCGTACACCTTCTTGGCTTTGGGCAGAGCAGACGCGGGGTAGGGCTGGAGATACGTACGCGCTTCGGCTACGTACACCGGACCGTTGGCGGCGGTGATCTGAGCGAGGATGTCGTCGATCTTGCCGACCGTCACGCGTGAGCCGAAGCCACCCTTCAATGAAGGCCAGAGGAAGGCGATGAGCGAGGCCGCGAACCCGCTGATACCGGCGATCATCATCACGGTGATCGAACGATTGAAGAACTGCCGGCGAGTGACGCCGAGCTGCTCTTCGTCCATAGGTGTCCACGGCACGGGCAGTTTGGGTGCCGGTGTGGCAATTGAAGCGCTGCGGACAGCCCGTTCAACGTCTTTGCCGGTGGCCGCGGCCGGAAACACCGGAGCTTCGGCTTCGATACGACGGGCTTTGCGAGCCTGACGATCGCGCTTCATCGTCTCGCGGGCCAGCAAGCCGGTGGCGGCGTTGCGGTCACTGCGACGGGCTGTCGTCAATAGGAAGAGACCGGCGAGGACGACGACCGCCACGACGGCTACAGCGAGAATAGCTCCAGTGCTCATGTCAGGTATCCGTGACTAGAAGTCGAAGAAGATGCCCTTATTCCAGGGCATGACGAAGTTGAAGCCCGGTCCTCGAAAGAACGAGCCAATGACGACCAGAACGGCCCAGAACATCATGAAGATGGTGAACAGCCCGATCGCGAATTTGCGATCCTCGGGTTTGTTCGATGGGTTGCGATCGGTATAGGGAGCCAAGATCAAGATGAAGATGCCCATGCCAGGAATAGTCACGCCGGCCACCATCGGGTGGAACATCGTGAGCAGCTCTTGGAGCCCGAGGAAGTACCACGGGGCCTTGGACGGGTTAGGGGTCCGGTTGTAGTTGGCTTGGGCCAGCAGCGGTGCTCTCACGAAAGTGGAGAACACCAGCAGAAATGCGGTACACAGCAACGAGGCAACGAACTCGCCGACCAAGAGATGGGGCCAAGTGCTCACTTTGTCGATAGGGGTCGACTTGACGTCCTGGATCGAGCCGGCCTTGACGACGGTCAGCAGTCGTTGAGTGTGGCCGGCCGGACCGACCAACGCGGGCCCACCGGTCTGGGCCAGTCCTGCGGGCGAAGGCGTCGCTGCGCCGGCACCCGGGCGCTCAAGCAGGGCAACTCCACCGCCGGCCGCAGGTTCTTCGCCAGCCCCTCCCCCGGCGCCGGCCTTTGCGGCCTTGGCCGCAGAGCTGCGAGCGAGCAGGTGCGCGGGGATCTTGCCCGAAGCTTCGGCTTCGGCAAAGCTCGCGGCCGCTTCGGCGTCGGCGTTCGGCGTCGCGGCTACAGGCTCGCCGACCGGCGCGCCTCCAGCCGCAGCGGCCTTCTTGGCCGCCGCTTTCGCCTTGGCCTCTTCGGCTCGCTTCAATAGATGTTCGGGGATGTCTGCCATTGTTCCTCCTCAGCTCTCTCGCTCGCCTGCTACAACGGCCCGGAGATGCCGCCGTCTTTGCGGACTCGCCAGAAATGGATCGCCATGAAAATGACGATTACAAACGGGAACAACAAGACATGCAACACATACCATCGAAGAAGCGTGTTGGTGCCTATCTCGATGCTCCCGAGCAAGACGAATCGTGTCTGTCTACCGAAGACCGGCGTATAGCCGATCATGTTCGTTCCTACGGTCACCGCCCACAGGGCGAGTTGATCCCAGGGGAGCAAGTAACCGGTGAACGAAAGAAGCAGGGTGAGCGTGAGCAAAATCACGCCGATTACCCAGTTGAACTCTCGGGGCGCCTTGTAAGCCCCGTGATAGAAGACCCGGGCCATGTGCAAGAAGACGGTTAGCACCATGAGGTGCGCACCCCATCTGTGCATGTTGCGCACGAGCATGCCGAACGCGACCCCGGTCTGGAGGTTGCGGATGTCGCTCCAGGCCTGCGCTTCGGTTGGACGGTAGAAGAACATCAAGAAGATGCCCGTAATCGTCAACAAGATGAACAAGAAGAACGAGAGCCCTCCAAGACACAGCGTATAGCTGACCTTGACCGCGTGGCGTTTCACCTTCACCGGGTGAAGGTGATACAGCAGCGAGTTCATGATCACATAGCTGCGGTTACGAGGACTGTCGGAATAGCCCTTGCGGAAGATCGAGCCAGGCCGAAAGATCGAGTTCCAGGCTTGGGACCCTTGTGTCTTGTCGGCGATGTCGGTCATACGCTGCTGCGGCGTCATTTTGGTTGCCATGTTTGTGTTCTCCAGCCCCTAGAAGCGCATGCCGTAGGAGTAGCCGTGCTTGCTGTCTCGATTATGCGGGTCGCCGTCGCGCGGTGCGAGACCGGCTTTTCCCATGATGATCACACCGGTTGGACAGCGATCAACGCATAGTCCGCAGCGGGTACAGACGTCTTCGTCGACTACGAAGACCACGTGGTCATCAGGATCGGTGCCCGGGGCCACCACGTCGACGGCGTCAGCCACCGTGGCGGCTGAGAGCATGTGAATGCATTTCCACGGACAGATGTCGACGCAACCCTCGCACATGATGCACTCGGATTGGTCGATGTGAAGGAACTGCTTCGGCTTCACGGACTTGTTCAGGTCGTCGACGGTGATCTCAGTGAGAACGTACTCACCGGGAAAGTAGGGAAGCGGCGGATTGGCGTCGGTCTTGGCCATGGCTGTCTCGAATCGTCCTTAGGCCTGGCGGACCAGGGGTCGGCCGAACGCCGACGTCGTCTCGACCTCGGAGGAGGCAAGCTTCTTGCCCCGCTTTTGCCACGCCCCCCACAGCTTGAGCTGGATAGCGAGAAACACGATGTAGATGTTGGCGGCGACAAAGTCGCGAGCGTGCTCCTTGACGATCGTGACTCGACCGCGCCCGAAGAAGGTTACGCCGGTCGGCCACAACGTGTTCTTCTCGTAGGAGTACCAATGGTTGTTCCAGGACTTGTTCATGAGGTGACGCAGCGGCCCGATAGGGATGCCCTTGGCATCGGAGCGCCAGCGGAGCCCCCCATCGGCCCAGCGCAACCAAGCGTCAGGCAAGATTCCGTAGGCGAGGAAGAACACGCCGAACACGAACAAAGCCGCGATCATGGCCTCGGCCCATGTCATAGGCGTGCCGACGGTGCGGCGTTTTCCATACTGCACTGCCCCTCCAACGAGAAGGGCTAGGAGGGCGCTGGACGCGAGGAAGGCAATCATGCGGTCACCACTTTGTGAATTCTCTCACAAGGAGACGCGCAACCCGAGATGGAGTTCATAGGACGACCGATTTTCTACCACGACCGATTTGCCTACACCGCATTCGGGCGGTTTTACCGACACCGCAATTGGCCGCCCAGCGGATTCTTGCTAAGCGACGGAGGACGGCTACGGTTTGTCGCACACCCGACAGGCCGAATCCGGAGGAGCCGTGGCTGAAGTACCCCCGCACTTACTCGAACGTTCGCGCTCTCGTCGCGCCGCGCTCGGACTAGGCGGAGACGATGCCGTGGCCGCCGTCCCGGCCGTGGTGACAACCGCTACGGCCGCCCCTGCGCCGGCGTCGGCCGTAGCGGCGCTCGCTACTGGCGGCGGCTCCCCTCCGCCCCCGACTCCACCCAAAGCCGTTCGACCGCACCGGCCTCGCCGCCCGGCCATTCCCCGATTCGCCCTTCCGATGTTGCTGCTGTTACCCGTATGGGCCATCTCGTACGTAAGCGTGTTCGCCGCGCAAAAAGAGAAGCTGGTAGGGCCGGAAGCCGTCGGAACCGCAGTGTATTCAGTCAACTGCTCGCGTTGTCACCAACCCGATGGCTCAGGGTCCGATTCAGGAGGAGTGGGCCGACCCCTTTGGAAGGGAGAAGTCGAGAAGACCTTTGTCAGCGAAGCAGAGCAAATCGCCTTCGTCAAGCGCGGCAGCTATGCGGTCGGAACGCCTTACGGCAACCCCAAGCGTGAAGGGGGCCAGCATCAGGCCAAGGGCGGCATGCCCAAGTGGGAGGGTGCGCTCACCGACGACGAGATCAAGGCCGTCATTCAGTATGAGCGTTCCGTCTTGCAAGGCAAGCCCTTCCCCGTCGACACGGTTGCCCCGGGCCCCGCTCCTGCGAAGAAGTAGCCGGCACCCGATCACTTAGGCCTCGCGTCTCCGCCAGAATGGAGTCGTGATCGCCGCCCCAACGAAGCGTTATGACGTGGCCGTCGTCGGGGCCGGACCGGCTGGCGCGGCCTGTGCCTACTGGCTGGCCGAGGCCGGTCACGACGTTGTGGTCGTCGAAAAAAAGCATTTTCCTAGGGTCAAGACCTGTGGCGATGGGCTAACGCCCCGGTCGGTAAAGCAATTGAACGACATGGGCTTGTCGGACGATCTGCGAAAGCATCATCGCTATGAAGGCCTGCGGTCGCTGGCCTTCGGCAAGACGCTTGAGTTGAAGTGGCCGACCGTCGCCGGAATGCCGGACTACGGCTACGTGGTCACCCGTCACGATCTCGATCATCTGGTCGCGTCCCGAGCCGTGAAGTCGGGCGCCACGCTGCTCGAAGGCCACGAGGCCACGACCCCGATTCTGCGCCAAGGTCTCATGACCGGATTGGTCGCGACCGACAAGGACCGCGGCGCAACGAGGGAGATCAACGCCCGATACGTGGTGGTGGCCGACGGCGCCAACTCTCGGTTCGGACGGGCGCTCGGCACGTCGAGGGATCGAATCCGCCCGATGGGCATGGCCATTCGGGGCTACTACACCTCGCCTCTGCACGACGACCCGTGGATCGAAAGCTGCCTCGACATCCGCGATAAGCAGGGCAACAGTCTACCCGGCTACGGGTGGATCTTTCCTGTGGGCGACGGTCGAGTCAACGTCGGCATTGGGCTGTTGTCGACATTCAACCAGTGGAAAGACGTCAACACGACCCACCTCCTCAACGCTTACGTCGATTCGGCTCCGTCGTATTGGGGTATTTCTCCCGAGACGGCCTGCGGACCGGCCACCGGCGGACGGCTACCCATGGCGCTCGCCGTAGGTCCGCATGTGGGCCCCACCCATGTCGTGGTCGGCGACGCCGGCGGCGCGATCAATCCGTTCAACGGCGAAGGCATTGCGTACGCCTACGAAACCGGCAGAATGGCGGCCGAGGCCGTAGGCGAGGCCTTACGGACGGGCAATGGTATGGCGCTCCAGGGGTATGGCGATCGACTGCAAACAGAGTATGGGCTGTACTACCGAGTGGCTCGGGCGTTCGTTCATGTGATCGGCAAGCCCGAGCTGATGCGGGCGCTCGTGGCCACCGGAATGCACAGCCGTACATTGATGGAGTGGGTGCTGCGCATCATGGCCAACTTGTTGCGCCCCGACGAGTTGGGGCCGGCAGAGGCGGTCTACAGGGCCGTAGCTCGCATTGCTGGGGTGCTGCCGGAGGCCGTGTAGGTCGGCGCGGAAACCCGGCGAGGCCGGTCCCTGCAAGACCCGGCGCAGGCGTCCAAGAAACCGGCCGAGGCCATCCTCATAAACCGGCCGAGGCCCATCCTGATAAGAGCGGTGGTGAACGCAGCGACAGCCGGTCTCGTACGATGAGGTAATGAATTCGGCAACCGTGGTGTCGCGCCGGATCCGTGCCCGATCGGGTGAGGGGGAGCGACTTCGAGAAGAGATCTTGACCGCCACCGAGCAACTGCTGCTCGAACTGGGCGACGATGGGGCCGTTTCGGTGCGCGCCGTCGCCGAGCGCGTCGGGTGCACAGCACCGTCGATCTACATGCATTTCGACGACAAGACCGACTTACTGTTCGAGGTTTGCAGCCGGGTGTTTCGAGCCCTCGACGAAGACATCGCGGCAGCCACCTCTGGTCTCGCCGGCACCCTAGAACGTCTGGCGGCCGGCCACCGCGCGTTCATACGCTTCGGCCTTCGTTACCCAGAGCACTACCGCATTTTGTTCATGGGCAAGCCCATCCTGACCGCCGATCAGTGGGCCGACCTTCGACTCTCGGGCGTGGCTGGGTTTGAACGGCTCACGCAGCGCTGCCAGGCCTGCATCGACGCCGGCGAGTTCGCGATCGATGACGCAAACCTGGCGGCCACATATCTGTGGTCGGCTGGGCATGGATTCGTGTCGTTGCGCATCAGCAAGCCGGGCTTCGACTGGCCCGACGAAACGACCGCCATCGAGCACCTCGTGCACGCGAACATCGAGGGTCTCCGGCGAAAGTAACCTTGCCGTATGCGCACGCTTCCCCGCACGCTCGCGACCCTCCTCGTCGGCCTGAACATATTTCCGGCGTTCACTCTGTCGGCCAGCGCCAAGGCGCCGTCCCGCAAGGACTTCATCGCCAAAGCCGAGTCCGTCTGTGTCGCCACGAGCAAGGTGATGACGGGCGCTTTGATGAAGCTGTTCCCTGGCCAGGTCGCCCCTGACGATACCGGCAAGTTGAAGTTCGTGAATACCGTCCTGATTCCAAACATGGCCAAGCAATGGAAGACGATATTCGCCCTCGATCAGCCGAAAAAGGACAAAGACACGATCGCCAACATCAAAGTCCTGGCTGACCAAGAGCAGGCCAACCTCGTGAAGCATCCTGACGACGCCCTCTACAAGGATCCCTACAACCAGACCAACTTGGCCCTGTCAGATTTCGGCTTCAAGGACTGCGTGCGCAACAAAGCCAAATCGAGCGCGACCACCAAGCCGGCCGCCGTCGTTAAGCAGGCCTCGACCCACTAAACCCAGCCGCGGTCATCTCCTGGCCCGCGGCCGCAAGCCGAGCAAGTAGCGGGCTCACCGTTGACTGGTCGACCCTAAGACGTGCCCCAATCTCAGGTTGTCTAGCCCCCCGGCCAGTCACCGCCGACGCCGTCGCCTCGCGCGTCGCCGACACCTTGGAGGCCGGCCCATATCTCTCACCACCCAGCCGCGCCCGCTTTACGCACCCGGGACCGCAACCGCGGTAGGCCTTGCGAGTGGGTCGCCTAGATGTCGAACTCGAGGCCGAGTCCGGCCTCGCGTGCGCCGGCGAGGACGAGCGCCGCTGCGGCCGCGTCCTGGACTGCGACTCCGACGGACTTGTAGAGCGTCAATTGCTCCACCGACGTACGGCCGGCCGCCGTGCCGTCGACGAGCTCACCAATCTCGACCAGATCGCCGGGATCGAAGAGACCCTCGTCGATGGGCACCCGCAAGTCGTTCGAGCCGGCCGGCGGCGGAGCGAGCACAGACGCCCGCGATTCGACCACGACCAGCGCGTCGACCACCGTCGCCGAATCGATCTCTCTTCCGGCGCCTTCGAACCCGACGGAGTTCACGTGCGTTCCAGGCGCGAGGTCTGCCCGCCGGATGACCGGCTCGGCGGACCCGGTCGTCAGGCACACGACGTCGGCGCCGGCGCACGCAGCCGCGGCACTGGCGGCCACGACAATCTCGACGTCGAGGACACCGCGCAGTTCCGCAGCAAGGGCTGCGACGCGCCCGGGATCGCGGCCGGCGATCCGGAGCTCGCGAAATGGCCGAACGCGGACGACGGCGTGGGCGTGGGCGCGTGCCTGCACACCCGTGCCGACGATGGCAAGCACAGTCGCGTCGAGCCGCCCGAGCAATTCGGTCGCAAGTGCCGAGCCAGCGGCCGTTCGCGCGGTGGTGATCGCGGTGCCATCGAGCAGCGCGATGGGCTGACCGTTCGCGGCGTCGAACACGATCACGATCGCCTGGTGCGTAGGCAACGCGGTGCCGGCGTTTCCCGGATAGAGGCTGACGAGTTTGGCTGCAACGATTCCGGTTGCTGGCAGGTATGCCGGCATCGCCGCCACTAACCCGCCTCGCTCCTTCACGTAGGCGGCGATCCGTGGCGGCATCGAGGCACGCCCGGCGCTGAGCTCCGCCATCGCGGACGCGAGAGCCTGCCGCAAGGCGTCGGGGTCGAGCAGCGATTGCGTAAGGGCCGAGGACAGTATGAGCACCGGCCACCGTACACAACAGGCGACACCGGGACCCTCATCACCGAATCGTGGCCGGGCTCGCGGTGTACCGTCTGACCCCGAGGGTTCGGTGGTATCCAGCAACTGCACTGGGGCCGAAGTCGAGTGCCAGCAGTGGCTGGACTCGGGTGTCTCGGCTGGCGTTAGGGCCGTACTGACTTCCGATCCGGAAGTGGTGGTCGTGGCGACCATTCGTGCGGCCCAACTTGAAGCACGGCGTGGCGATCTAGCCGACCCAGCTTGGCGGTACCTCACATCCGATGACCAAGTTCACCGCGTAGACCTTCAGGCCGCGTTGAGTGACGCTGAATGCGGACGAGCCACGGCGGAAATCGGAGATCCGATGCTGCGCGCTGCGCTCAACGACGGTGTCGGGCTCGGGGAGTGGCTCGTCGCCGGGCCACAACTGATGAAGAAGCTGCGCGACAGCCGCGGACCCGACGGATGTACGGTCTGTTCGCCGATCTCGTCATCGCGTGGTATCTAACCCGTCTCAGCCAACCCCGTGACCAGCCGGCGGCCAAGTGGCTCTGGCTCGAGACGCTCCCAGCCGCGGCGCAGCAACGGCTTCTCGCGCTTGGTAACGATCACCCAGATGCGCTGTTCTCGAAGGTGTCTGCGTGGGCGTGGGAGAAGGTAATCGGCAGGGAGCTTTATGAACAGGCGATTGTCACAAGAACTGCCGGGGGTTACGAGGCCCACGACTACGTCGTCGACCGAACCATGCGCGACTGTCGAAGGGCGGCCGTACCCGACCTCGTCTGGGACTACGCGCTTCGCGTCTCAGCGACGACTGGCGACCCCGTTCGACAACTCGAACACACCTGGCAGGTTGGCGTGGCGGCGCCCCTCAGCGGAGCACACGTAAAGGCGTTGAAGGCGTGGGACTCGCTCGTCGGCCTTCCGGATATCGCGCCTGTACTGGTCGCCATGGCGCTGGTCAACAAAGGGATAACACTCGGCGCGCTGGATCGTTCCGCCGACGCGATCGCCGTCTCTGACGAGATGGCGTCGCGCTTCGGTGACGCCCCCGAACCCACCCTCCGCGACCAAGTCGCCAAGGCGGTGTTCAACAAAGGGATCACGCTCGAAGGCCTCGACGTTTCCTGACGGAACTGCCTGGTGTCACCGATCCGTAGAGCTTTCGTTGCCCACGCACTTTCAGCGATATGCGGGATCGATTGTTTCGAGCGGGTCTACGTCAACCACTCCTCTTGCGGGAGTCACTCTCTGACACGCCCGGGGGTCAGGAGCCGTAACCACGGACTAGGGAGTTACACCGTTGTTGGTCGCAGTCCCACGGGTGGATTCAGGTTAAGCCACCCGCGAGCGTGGGCGCGTCCGTAGCCCGACCGCGACGGTCGGGCTGTATTGGGGTGGGGATCGGCGGTTGGCCCGGCGTGGATCGCTAGCGAGTGCAGCGGGCTGCTTGGTTGGCCATTGCCTCAGCCAAGGCGCTGGCGAGTTCGGGTTGTATTGGGGTGGTTTGTCTTCGATGTATTCGGTTCCGTCGGGTTTGATGAACTTGATCGGTCCGGATAGGGCGCCGGTGATCTGCCATCCGCCTTCATGCAACAGTTTGTGATGGTAGAGGCAGAGCGTGATGAGGTTTTCGAGGATCGTGGGCCCGTGCGCGGCGGATGGCCTGACGTGATGCAACTGGGTGCGCCGGATGTGTCCGCAGCCGGGGAACCGGCA
>JANYDT010000153.1 GCA_025359845.1 Acidimicrobiia bacterium | reverse complement strand
GATCGACCACGATCGCGGCCCACCTATGCGACCTCTCAACCGGCGACATGCTTGCGTCGAAGGGACGGATGAACCCCCAGATCCGCTTTGGCGAAGACCTGATGAGCAGAGTGTCCTACGTGATGATGCATCCCGACGGAGCCCGTGTGTTGACCGCCGTGGCCCGCGCCGCCATCGACGAACTCGTGAGCGAACTACTCGACGACGCCGGCCAGCAACGCGATTACGTTCTCGAGGTGGTCATCGTCGCCAACCCGATCATGCACCACATCGTGCTCGGCCTCGATCCGACCCCTCTCGGACAAGCCCCGTTTCCGTTGGTGACCAGCGCACCGGTGACGGCACCGGCCAGGGAACTCGACCTCAACCTGCCCTGGGCCCGCGTCTACGCCGGACCGTGTATTGCCGGCCACGTCGGCGCCGACACAACTGCAGCCATGTTGGCCGAAGGGCCTCATCGATCCGACGTGGTCCAGCTCCTCATCGACATCGGTACCAATGCCGAGATCGTCCTCGGCGACCGTCACCGGCTCTTCGCCGCGTCGAGCCCCACCGGTCCGGCGTTCGAGGGAGCCCAGATTTCGTGCGGGCAACGGGCTACGGTTGGGGCCATCGAGCGGGTCCGCATCGACCGGTCCACGCTGGAGCCGCGGTTCAAAGTGATCGGCTGCGAACTGTGGTCCGACGACCCAGGCTTTGCCGCGGCCGCGGCCACCGCCGAAATCGAGATTGTCGGCGTCTGCGGATCGGGCATCGTCGAGGTGATCGCCGAATTGTTTCTCGCCGGGGTGATCGCGACCGACGGAACCATTGTCGATTCGGCGTCGCCGAGAGTGATCCAAGACGGCCGGACCCGAGCCTATGTACTGCACGCTGCGGGACCGCTGCTGATCACACAGAACGACGTGCGGGCCATCCAATTGGCGAAGGCCGCCCTCCGTGCCGGCATCGATCTGCTGATCGAGCGATCGGGTCGAGAACCGGTTGATGTGAGATTGGCCGGCGCGTTTGGTGCTCATCTCGATCCGATCTACGCCATGGTGCTGGGTCTCCTGCCCGACGGTCCGGTCGCAAACGTGCGCAGCGTGGGCAACGCGGCCGGCAACGGCGCGGTGCGGGCGCTGCTCTCGGGCGCGCAGCGGGCCGAGATGGAGCACGCCGCGAGACGGGTCGTGAAGATTGAGACGGCCATCGAGCCCCGCTTTCAGGAGCTGTTCGTGGCCGCAATGGCCTTTCCCCACGCGACCGCGCCAACGCCCTATCTTGGCGCCGCGATCGAGTTGCCGATCCGGGCAACCACGCCGGAGTCCCCGACGAGGCGCCGGACACGTTCGCCTCGCATCCCCCCCGTGGACGGAGCGGAACAAAACACGCCAACGGAGGTTCGGTCATAGTGCGCTGACGACAGTCTCGACGGGCAATTACCACTCGTCCCGGCTATGACAACACGGGCGCGCCTGGAGGGCCCGGTACGCTGCCAGAGTGAGTTCGCTGCTACCTGCGCTCGACGGCGCTTTCGGGGATCACCGTGACGCGGTGCGAGTGGGCGACGATGTCGTGGGCTGGGAGGAACTGCGTCGCCGCGCCGCTGATCTGGGTGAGCGTTTGGCCGAACGACGGGTGGTCGCAGTCACCGCGACCGCCTCTATGGACACCGTCGTCGCCGTCGTGGCCGGGCTGCTCACCGGCGTCACCGTCGTGCCCATCGCCAGCGACTCCGGCCCGATGGAGCGAGAGCACATCTTGCGGGACTCGGGCGCCCAGGTGGTTATCGACACCGGCGGGGCCGACTGGAATGAGATGTCGCGACCGATGATCTCGGCGGGCGCACCGGTTCGAATTGGGGCCGGTTCGGTGGCTGACAATGCCTCAAAGCTCAGGCCCGGCCCCGCCCTCATCATGTACACCTCGGGCACGACCGGGCTACCGAAGGGCGCCCTTCTCTCGCAGGAAGCGATCGCCGCCAACCTCGACGCTTTGGCCGCGGCGTGGGCCTGGACGCCAGACGACACCCTGGTGCACGGTCTCCCGCTCTTCCACGTACACGGGCTCATCCTGGGCGTTCTCGGGGCCTTGCGGGTCGGTTCGAAGTTGGTGCACACGGTGCGGCCCGCACCGTCGGCCTATGCCTCGGCTCGCGGATCGCTGTACTTCGGGGTCCCGACGGTCTGGTCGCGTATCGCCGCATCGGAGTCGGCGGCCGGCGCGTTGCGAGGTTCCCGCCTGCTGGTGTCGGGCAGCGCGGCCCTGCCCGTGCCCGTTTTCGACGGTCTGCGCTCGTTGGTCGGTCACTCGCCGGTCGAGCGTTACGGCATGACCGAAACTTTGATCTCGTTGAGTACTCGCGCCGATGGTGAGCGGCGCCCCGGACACGTGGGCCTTCCGCTGCATGGCGTCATGACCCGGCTAGTGGGCGACGACGGCGCCGCCTTGCCTCATGACGGTGAGACGATAGGGGAGTTGCACGTGCGGACCCCGTCGATGTTTTCAGGCTATCTCAACCAACCTGATCTCACTGCGGCGTCGTACGCCGAGGACGGGTGGTTCAAGACCGGCGATGCGGCGGTGATCGGCGCCGACGGATTTCACCGTATCGTTGGTCGCCAGACCACCGATTTGATCAAATCGGGTGGCTACCGGATCGGGGCTGGCGAGGTCGAGGATGCTCTGCTGGCCCACCCCGGTGTCGCAGAAGCGGCGGTCGTAGGCTGGCCCGATGCCGATCTCGGCCAAAAGATCGTGGCGTTCGTGGTCGGTTCCGGCTTGGAGACCGTCGACTTGAGCGAATTCGTGGCTGAACGGCTGTCGATCCACAAACGCCCACGCGAGGTCCACGTGGTGGAGTCGCTCCCGCGCAACGCGATGGGCAAGGTGCAGAAGGCGAAGCTCTTGGAGTGACGGGGCTAGTTTCGCGAGCGTCTACTGGTTCGCGGGAGCGTTACGCTCGGGTCGCACACACCCCGGCGAGCGAGTTGATGGATGTTCCCCGCCGCGGCTCTCGCACTTCGTTGGCGTCGAGACCATTGGTCAAATACGCAAACGAAAGACCGGTGGCCGGGTCGGCCCACACCAATTGGCCTTTGGCGCCGTTGTGGCCGAAGGCCTCAGGCGACAGCGTCCGGCCCATACCCCGTAAATGCGATCGCCCATCGGCCCCCGCAAGCACCAATCCGAGAGACCGGTTGGCCGACGTTTTGGTGAACGGATCGGGAAAGGTGTTTCTCACCCGCCCCGTCACATCGGCGAGCAAATCCGCCGGCCATAGCCCGAGCTTGTTGTGCAATAGCTCTTGGTAGAAGCGCACGATTTGGGTGGCATCGGCGATCCCCCCTCCGCCGGGGACACCCACGGCCCGGGCGCCAGGCTCGTTGAAACGGAGCAGCGCCGCGTCGGTCACTTCCGTGACCGGAAGTTGGCGAATCCCAAACGCCGCTTCCAGTTCATCGGGGGTGGCGCTGTCGCCAACAAAGACGTTGACCGCGATCGGCCGGTCAGTGGTATCGGTCAGTCCATCACCGACACCGAGCAAGCGCCCAATGCCGATCGGACCGGTAACGCGCCGTTCCAGTTCATCGCGATAGTCGCCGCCGGTGACCGTGTCGATGAGTTCGGCCAGCACCCAATGCGCGGACGTGGGGTGGTATTCGAATGCCGTCCCCGGTTCCCAATTCAGGTGCCAGTCCGTCATTACTTGCTGACGCGACGGGCGGGCCACCCACCGGACGCTGTTCATGGGCGCTTGTGGAAAGCCCGACGTGTGCAACATCACCTGTTCGACAGTGATGGCCTCTTTCCCGTTCGCGCCGAAGGACGGGAAGTACTCGGTAACCCTGGCCGCCGGGTCGATCAAGCCCTCGGCGATCAGCTGCCACATCACCGAGGCGACGAAGGGCTTGGTGGCCGAATACATGATGTAGCGGGTGTCGGGCGTGGCGTCGCCGAACGTTTCGTGAACGACGACCTCACCCTCGTACCCGAGTGCGAGCTGACACGACGGCAGCAGCCCGTCGTCGACCTCGCGCCGAGCGCGGTCAAGCAGCTTGTTGATCGCGCCCTGGTCGAGGCCCATTATCAGATGCGCTCGATGAGCGTGCCCGTGCCAAGACCGCCGCCACAGCACATCGTGACCAGACCGATCTTGGCGCCGGAGCGCTCGAGTTCGTGGAGGGCTTTGGTGACGAGCACACAACCAGTTCCGCCGAGTGGATGGCCCAACGAAATGGCGCCGCCGTTCGGATTGATCTTGGCGATGTCGGCGCCGGTGGCCTTGGCGTAAGCGAGGACCACCGAGGCGAATGCCTCGTTGATCTCGATAACGTCGACATCGTCGATCGTGATGCCCTGTTTGGCCAGCATCTTTTCGGTGGCTGGGATCGGCCCCTCGAGCATCAGCACCGGATCGCAGCCCACGAGCGCGGTCTGCAGCACGCGGGCTTTGGGCTTCAACCCGAGTTCGGCCGCCTTCTCGGCGCTCATCAAGAGAACCGCAGCGGCCCCGTCGGCAATCTGCGAGCTGCTGCCGGCCGTGTGGATGGCGTCGTCGCGCCCGACCGGCTTCAGTTTGGCGAGCGCCTCGAGACTGGTCTCACGCAGGATCTCGTCTTGCTGAAAGACCTTGGTGCCGTCGGTCTTCTCGCCGTTCTCGTCGAGGACCGGCACCGTAATGGCGAGGATCTGTGTCTCGAACCGGCCCTCATCGACGGCCCGACGAGCGCGTTGCTGAGACAGTAAACCGAAGGCGTCGGCATCCTCGCGGCTGATGCCGTACTTGGTGGCGATGCGTTCGGCCCCCTCGAACTGGGAGGTCTGCTCGTGGTGCTCCCAGTACTTCTTGGTCCACGGTCGACCGTGACCGGCCTTGTGCCCGTCGATGGCGTTCGACCCGAGCGGGACCATGCTCATGTTCTCGACGCCGCAACACAACACGACATCTTCCGCGCCGCTGGCGATCAGGTTGGCGCCGAGCGTGATCGATTGTTGCGACGAACCGCACTGCGAGTCGACCGTCATGGCCCCCACCTCAATCGGTCCGCCGTAGCTCAGCCAAGCGGTGCGGGCGATGTTGGCCGCCTGGGCGCCGACCTGATCAATGCAGCCGCCCACGATCTGTCCGACTTGCTTCGGATCGACCCCGGCGCGCCGAAGGACCTCCATTTGCACGGGCCCAAGCAGGTCGGTCGGGTGGGTCTTCGACAGGGTGCCGTTCTTCTTGCCTACGGCGGTGCGGACGGCTTCGACGATGACGACTTCTCGCATGTTGTGCTCCTTGGGGGCAGGGCTGGGGTGGCCGACGGAGCAGTCTTGTCGCGCCGGACCGTCGTCGCAACTTAGGGCGGCAAACCAAGGGGGACCACCCGCCCGCGCGGCGCGAAAGGTGGCTCACGGACGGGCCTCGCGTTCGCCACTTACGCGTACGCTCAGGCTCGGCGCCGGCGCCGCTCGCGCCCTTCCGTCGGAAGGGCGGTTGGCGGTGTGTTCACGAGCGGGCCGATCGCGGCCATAACTTCGTCGGGTGTCGGTCGAGCCCTGGGCACTCTCGTATCGAGCGCCTGGCGCATGGCCGCGAGGTGGACGGGCGTCGTGCCGCAACAGCCGCCGATGATGCGGGCGCCGGCGTCGGCTGCCAGGCGGGCGTAGTCGGCCATGAGCTCAGGCGTACCCGTATACACAGCCTCGGCGCCCTCGAAGCGGGGAATGCCGCAGTTCCCTTTGCAGATCAACACCGGTCGTCCGCCCACTTCACCCGTCGCGGCCGCACCCGTCGCGGCCGCGCTCATGGCCAGCACGGTGATCAAGATGTCGGATGCGCCAACGCCGCAGTTGGCGCCGAACGCCAAGGGCGGCACCGCCAGTCCATCGAACATAGCGGCCAGCTCATCGGGCAGAACGCCCATCATCGTGCGCCCGGCGGTGTCGAACGAACAGGTCGCGGCGTACGGCAGGCCCGCGGCGATTGCTCCACGCGCCGCCGAACGGACCTCTTCAGGGGCCGACATGGTCTCGATCCAGACCACATCGGCGCCGCCGTCGCGTAGACCGGCGCACTGCTCGTGAAAGACTTCGTCAGCAATGGCTGACGTGAGCGCTCCGAGGGGCGCAAAGAGTTCGCCCGTGGGCCCCACCGAGCCGGCTACTACGACCGGTCGGGGCGACGCATCGGCCACGGCCCTGGCCAACGCCGCGGCGCGTTCCGCCAGTTCCCGCACCCGATGTTCGTTGCCGTGCAAGGCCAGGCGGCTGCGGTTGGCACCGAACGTGTTGGTGAGGATGATGTCGGCGCCGGCGTCGACGAAGGCCTGGTGCAGCGCCGTCACCCGCTCGGGGTGTTCGACGTTCCAGAGTTCGGGCGGATCGCCCGGGCCGAGGCCCATATTGAAGTAGTTCGTGCCCGTGGCCCCATCGGCGAGCAGCACCGAACCGGTGGTGAGCAGTTGTGGAAGGGACGTGCGCATCAGTCCCAGTCTCGCAGTTTGGGGGGCGGCACCTCGGCGGCGAGCGACCCCGAAGTCTTATGCTCGGTGTGGGCCCTGCTAGTGCCGTGTAACTTCGCGGCTGACCTGCTTCAGATACGTTTGAATCCGCAGGGCCTCCATCAACGTCGAAACGTAGGCCGATGCTTGCACCCGGCTGTCGTCCTTGTGTTCCCAGCGCACCCCGACTTCGACCATTTCGTAGCCTAGGACGCGCGCCAGTCCGAGCACCTCAATGTCGAAACCCCATCCGTCGATACGACTCCGCGAGAATATCTCGTTGGCCGCGTCGGCGGTGAAGATCTTGAAACCCCGCTGCGAGTCGCGCACGCCAGGTAAGACCAACAGCCGCACCACCAGGTTGCCGATCCGTCCGAGCACCGTCCGGAGACCGGGCTGGCGATGCACGATCTCGGCGCCGGGCACCGCAATCGACGCGATTCGTATCCTCGCGTCGGGGTGAGCGGCGTCGAGTCGCGACAATTCAGCGAGATCGGTGGAGTTGTCGGCATCCATGAACAGCCGGCGTTGGCCGGTCGCAGCCAGCATTCCGGTGCGAACCGCTCGGCCCTTGCCGCCGTTTCGGTCCGAGATGATGACCCGCAAGTGTGCCCCCACCCCTTCGAATTGCGAACGGAACCCTTCGGCGACCGCCGCGGTGGCGTCCGTTGACCCGTCGTCGACGACGATGATTTCGGTGACGAGTCGCCACTGGCTGATCGAGGTAACGATGGCGGCCAGGGTTGGCGCGAGCCGCTTCTCCTCGTTGTACGCCGGGATGACGATGGAGAGCGCCGGCCCGGTGGTCTGTTCGGTGATCGGACGAAGCTCCTGCGCCGGCGCGGGGCGGCCGGATTCAAGGAACGTGACGACGAACGTGAGCGCCGTGATCGCGAAAACCGGGGTCAACCCGATCGCCGTGGTGAACACGTGCCCGAGGGCGGCAATCCAGATCAGTACCAGTACGCGGCGGCCGTTGGTCACGAAACGATCGGCGAGGACGGCCCCGGTGAGAGCAAGGAGTCCGGCGTCGTAGTACATCGTGTGGGGTGAGCACAGGAGCGCCCCGACAGTAGCCACGGCCATGGGCGCGGCGAGGTCAGTCCTCGTCGTGGCCCGCCACGCCCAAGCCACGGCGACCACGGTGACGGCGGCGAGCCCGTACCCGAGAACGCTGGCCCGGCGGTCGCCGGTGCCAAACAGGGCTTGTGCCGCTCCTAGCCAGGAGATCGAGTTGTGACCGTTGACGATCGCGTCGATGGCGCTGAAGTGCGTGGCATTTTGCCACCACGGGACAAGCCATCCGGGGCCCATCACGGCCGCGCTCAGCGCCCACAACACGGTGGCTCCACCGGTCGCACCGAGAGCCACCTTCCAGCGCCGAGCAATGATGTGAAGCACAAGAAAGAGAAGGGCGAGCTGCGGCTTGAAGAGCAGGAGACCCAGCGCGAACCCGCCGCGCAGGTCGTGGTCGTCATAGACGGATCGCCACGAGATGGCCACGAGCAGAAGCGACAGCGCCGTGTTCTGCCCGCCGGTGATGCCACGAAAGGCGGGGAAGAACGTCAGACCGAGGGCCACCGCCACCGAGAAGTGCCGATCGACAATTTGCACCATGGGTCTGATCAGGTGGAGGGCCAGCACAAAGGCACCGGCCATGGCCAGGGTGGCTACCACATACGAGAGGCGGAAACCGAGAAGGGCAAGCGGCGCGTAGGCTGCGGCGACGGCCGGTGGGTACGCGAACGGGAGATACCCTTTGTCCCCTTCGGGAAAGAGCCCGCGCTGGGTGGTTTCCTGCTGTTTGGCATCGTAGAGATCGTCGCCATGGCCCTCGTTTACCATCCGACCGGCGGCATAAAAGGCGGGGTAATCACCGCCCAGTCGGCCTGACGCGGTGGACGTCCCTGATCCCGAGAGCACGCTGAAGACGAACGCCGCGGCGACGGCGAATAGCAAGGCGCGCGCCGCGAGATCGATTCTCAACGGCGATCGCAAACGCGGGCCGGTGGTGATCACGAGGTTGGTCACTCCCTTCTATCGGCGCGAGCGGGGCCAACGTTGAGGGCTCGTCTCGGGTGCCTCCTCGCCAACAACGCCCAGGACTCGCCCCAAACGCGCAACTTATGCCGGGCAGACCCTTATTCTGGGATCAGTGAATCCGTTAGCTTCATTTCGAGGCCTGGCCGCACTGGCGAAGGCCGGCAATGTGATGTTCGAACGCCCCGACCGCCTTCCCCGAGCCGCGTTGGCGCTGGCCAAATGGGGCCCGACGTTCGTGGGTCTGGCCGCGGCCGGTGCCGCTCGATACCCCGACCGATTGGCCATCGTCGACGAGGACTCATCTCGGACATACGGCGACCTGTGGAAGCGGACGAACGCGTTGGCGGATGGCTTGGCGAAATCGGGCGTGCGGCCCGGCTCCGCCGTCGCCATCTTGTGCGCCAATAGCGCCGGGTTCATCGAGGCGACCTTGGCCGCCGCCAAAAGCGGAGCCAACGTGGTATTTCTCAACACCGGCTTTGCCGGCGCGACGTTGGCAGGGGTTGTGGCGAGCGAGGGGGTCGACGTCATAATCCACGACGATGACCTCTCGGGCGCGGCTGTGGCCTCCGGCGCGGCGGCCTTGTTGGACGAGTCGGCCGTAGCCCGTTTGGTTCGGGAAGGCTCGACCTCGGATCGCCCGAGAGTTGCGCCCGCCCGGTTTGTGATCCTGACCTCAGGAACCACCGGCCGCCCCAAGGGCGCGGCTCGCCTCGGCGGCGCGCAAAGCGGCGGACTCGATGCTGCCACCGCGCTGCTCGACCGCATTCCCTTACGGACGGGCGACCGCACGGTGATCGCGGCGCCGTTGTTTCATGCCTGGGGGCTGGCCAACCTTGGATTCGCAATGAGTCTCAGCTCCACGGTGTTTCTCAGCCGACGATTCGATCCTGAGGCCACGATGGCAACCATCCGAAGAGAGCGGGTGACCGTGCTCGTCGTTGTCCCGATAATGGTGCGGCGCCTGATCGGAGTCGAGGGTTCGACGCCTTCGCTGCGGGTGATCGCGTCGAGCGGATCGGCCATCGACGCGTCGCTGGTCACCGAGGTCCTGGCCCGTTTCGGCGACGTGCTCTACAACGTCTACGGATCGACCGAAGTCTCCATTGCCACCATTGCTACGCCGGCCGATTTGCGGGCCGCTCCGACCACGGCCGGAATGGCGACGCTCGCCACGATCGTGCGTACCTACGCCCTTGAAACCTCACTCGACCATGTATCACCGTCGTTGGTTCCGATGGGCGCGACCGGTCGGATCTTCGTCGGCAACCGCGCGGGGTTCGATGGCTACACCGACGGCTCCACCAAGGCGACGTTGGACGGGTTGGTGGCGACCGGCGATTTAGGTCACCTCGACGCGCTGGGCCGGTTGTACATAGATGGCCGGGAGGACGACATGATCGTGTCGGGCGGCGAGAACGTCTACCCCCGAGAGGTCGAAGATCTGCTTGGAGGCCATAGCGACATCGTCGAAGCGGCGGTCGTGGGCGTGCCCGACGAGGAGTTCGGTCAACGGCTAGTGGCCTATGTCGTAACGCGAGCAGGGAGTCGCCTCAGCGCAGTGGCGGTGAAGGCGTTCGTGAGCGATCAGCTCGCCCGTCATAAAGTGCCGCGCGACGTCTTGTTCTTGAGCGAGTTGCCGCGCAACGCCACGGGCAAGGTCTTGCGCCGCGCGCTGCGGCCCCAGTAGAGCCATCGTGGTCGCGGCACCACCTAGGATGCATCAAGGCCCTCTTGGGTGTGCAACATCGCCAGACGGACCATCTCCTCGACATGGCCGCCGTCGATCCCGAGGCGGTGGCCGATGTGCATGGCCCAGATTTCACCGCGGAGATTGTTCT
>JANYDT010000224.1 GCA_025359845.1 Acidimicrobiia bacterium | reverse complement strand
CCGGCAAAAGCATCCACGTCCAGACCCTTGGCCAGGGCTGTCTTCACATATTCCTTGCCGTCGGCCAGGGTGAAGGCCAGTTCCAGGGCCTGGTTGGCCCCCGCTTCCTGCATGTGGTAGCCAGAGATGGAGATCGAGTTGTACTTCGGCATCTGCCGGGAGGTGAAGGAGAAGATGTCGGAGATGATCTGCATCGAGGGTTGCGGAGGGTAGATGTAGGTGTTGCGGACCATGAACTCCTTGAGGATGTCGTTCTGGATGGTCCCGTTCAGCTTCTCCTGCGCTACTCCCTGCTCTTCCGCGGCCACGATGTAGCCGGCCAGGATGGGCAGCACGGCGCCGTTCATCGTCATCGACACACTCATCTTGTCGAGCGGGATGCCGTCGAACAAGACCTTCATGTCTTCGATCGAGTCGATGGCCACGCCGGCCTTGCCCACGTCACCGACCACTCGGGGATGGTCGGAATCGTAACCGCGGTGGGTGGCGAGGTCAAAGGCCACACTCACGCCCTGCTGGCCTGCGGCGAGGTTGCGCCGGTAGAACGCATTCGACTCCTCGGCCGTGGAGAAGCCGGCGTACTGGCGGATGGTCCACGGCCGGTTGGCGTACATCGTGGCCCGCACGCCGCGCTGGAAGGGCGCGATACCCGGCAGCGTGTCGACAGTCTCGAGCTGCTCGAGGTCGGCCGCCGTGTACAGCGCCTTCACCGCGATCCCTTCCGGTGTCTGCCACGTGAGCCGGCCGAGGTCGTCGACCTTGGCCTCCTTCTTGGCCAACTTCTCCCAGTCGGACAGGACGGGCGGATCAAACGGATTCAGCACGTCGCCAGGTTATCGGTCCCGCGGCTCGGTACCGCTTTCCGGCCAACAGCCGTTGCGTGGGCGAAAATGGGTGGCCGAGGACCTACGCCGCGAAGTGGACGAGGTGTGAACGCTCACCCGCCAACAACACGCCGGTGTGCACCTCGTCTTGCGGCGAAGCCAGAAAAAACCCTTGCCCGTACCCGCATCCGAGTGAGCGGAGGGTGGCCAACTGGTCGGGTCGTTCGATGCCTTCGGCGATGACTTCGAGACCGAGCGTGGCGGCAATATCGATGCAGGCGCCGAGCAACGAGTGAGCGCCGGCCTCGGTGCCGAAACCGTCGATGAAGGACTTGTCCAGCTTCACCAGATCGATCGGAAGCCGGTGCAGCATGCTCAGTGATGAGTAGCCGGTCCCGAAGTCGTCCAGGGCGATACGGCAACCGAGGTCTTGCAGTCGCCCGAGAATGGTCTTGCCGCGGGCGAAGTCTTGCAAGGCCGCCGACTCGGTGAGTTCGATCATCAACCGTGACGCAGCAAGGCCGTTGCGCTCACACAAAGACCGGATGACGGCCACGATGCCTTCGTCTTGAACTTGGGCGGCGGCGAGGTTGATGGACAGAAAAGGCGCCATGTCGTCGGGCGACCCACCGTCCCACGACACGAGGGCGCGACACGCTCGTTCGAAGACCGCGTTGCTGAGCGCTCCGGCCAGTCCCGCCCGCTCCGCGCTGGCCAAGAACTGGCCTGGCAGCAACAGACCACGAGTCGGATGATCCCATCGAGCCAGGGCCTCGACCCCGACCACTCGGTTGGTGGCTAAATCGAATACGGGTTGATAGGCGACATTGATGTGTCCCGCCGTGATCGACGAGCGCAATGCGTTGACCAGGACGAGATGATCGCGGGCCTCGCGGTCCATCCCCGCCTCGAAGACCGTGGCCCGCCCTTTGCCGAGCACTTTCGACCTGTAGAGGGCCACGTCGGCGGCGCGGACCAGTTCGTCGAGGGACTGGGTGCCATCGGGGATGGCCACGCCCACGCTGGCGCCGATCGTGACGTCGATCTCGCCGATGCGCATAGGCGCCCGCAGCGACAATTCGATCCGCTCCGCGACATCGGTGGCGCTCCTCAATGCGGTCCCCTCCGGCAGCAGGATGGCGAACTCGTCGCCGCCGAGGCGAGCCACCAGGTCACCGTGGCGCGAAGCACTGTCGAGGCGCAAAGCGACAGTTTGCAACACGCGATCGCCGGCTTGGTGGCCGAGGCTGTCGTTGATGCTCTTGAAGTCGTCGAGGTCGATGAGCAGCACCGGTCCTGGGTTGGCTTGCTCGGCGAATCTCGCTTGCACGACACTGCGGTTGGCCAGACCGGTAAGTGCGTCATGGGTGGCCTGCTGGCGCATCTGTTGCTCCAGCCGGGCGAGTTCGTCGAGGGAGCGCTCAAGCTGGCCGTTCTCGAGCCCGAGCCCGAGTTGGCCGGCCAACAACGCGAAGAGCTCAACATCGGACGGTTGGTAGCCCGCATCTCCATCGAGTTTGCCGGCCACGATGACGATCCCCTCGGTATCGATCCCAAACGAGAAGGGCGCGACGATTGCCGCTCGAACGCTGAGCTGGCGCAAGAGCGGACGGCCCGAGTCGTCAGCCGCTCGATCGAGCAGCACGATCGGTGCGTCTGGACGCCAGGCCGGCTCGGCCGCGTCGAGGGCCGGTCCTCCCACCCCCGTCCACCACCATCGCCCGTTGCGATGCGTGGCCACGAGGGCGATGCTCGAACGAAACATCACAGCGGTCTTCTCCAGCAGCGCCGATAGTCCTTCATCAGTATTCGCTGCGCCGTGGAGCGTGTTGGTGATCTCGTACAGAAACTCGATGTTCGTACGGCGGTCGCTCTCATTGACCGAACGCCGGTAGGCCGCCACGCCGAGCGCGGCCGGTCCCACGACGAGTAGGACGGCGAACGGCGACACGGACGCCGCGATGGCTCCCACTACCGCGAACGAGCCGAGGGCCAACGCGCCCATTATTCCCAGCATCGCCAGTCGTGGGAGTTGGCCGAACTGGGATCGGCTGGAAGCCAACGACTTGGCGACAACGATGGCACCCGCGCTGACGACCGCGTTGGTGCAAAGTCCTGCGAGCGTCCCGACGACGAGACTCCCGCGTAGCCCGGGAACTCCCAGCGCAGAGACGAATTGTTGGAGCACGAACGCGGCGGCGGCGGTGCCGGCGGCGGTCTGCGTCAGGTTCACCGCGATGCGGAGCAACGGCTGGCGGTGCCGGACCGTCAACACGATGAACAATCCGAGCACGCGCGCCACCGTGAGGGTCGTCGGCGACAATATGAGAAGAAGGCCACCGAGAGCGGCGTCGCTGCACGTGAAAGTGTGTGAGTCTCCGGCCGCGGTCACCGTCGCCGTCACCGAGTCGCTAAGCGCGAACACGATGACGGCGACGACGGCAACCAAAAAGCCGGTGTTATGGGAAAGGAGGGGAAGCGGGGAAGCCGATCGCGAGGCTTGCAGAAGCGCGAAAGCCACGGTGCCGAGAATGGCACTCAGGACGAGAAGGCGACCCGCTCGAGGTCGCATGGTCGAATTACCAGAAGATGCCGGCGGACGGCTGGATCGGCCCGCCGGTCTTTACGGTTACCGTCACGCTATCGGCGTGGCTGGTGCCGCTGAGCGGGCCGGCGACTACGCCACCGACGCCGGCGGCGGCGATGACGATGGCAGCAATGCCACGACGGATGCGACGGGACTTCTTTGGATCTTTGGAGGATGCTTGGGGGGTCATGGCTAGTACTCAACCAGTGAATGCCCTGGTCCGCATCACCAACCTGAGCAAATGAACCGTCTGGCCCATAGACACGTAATCTGAGGCGATGGACCAGCAGCCGGCCACGAAACGCTTGTACGGTGACCACCAGATATGAACGTCGGTCCCCTTCGAGTTCTCGCCGTCCAGCAGGTCGAGATCACCCCGACCATGCGTCACGTCGAGATCTACACGATGGCTGGCCTCCTGACCTTGCTCTGGCACGGCCCCGACGACGCCGAGCGCTGCGTGCTGGCCGGCGGCGGAGCAATGGGAGGACTCCTCGGTCCTGCGAACGGGTTTTACCATTGGCTGGGCGAGAAGTTGGCGAACGAGGGCATCGGAATGATGCGCATCGGCTACCGGCGGCCCAACGATCTCGATGCCTGCATTGGTGACATGGTTGCGGCCGGAATGCTGGCGGAGCGTCAAGGGGCAGAGCGGTTCGTAACGCTCGGACATAGCTTCGGCGGCGCTGTCGCCATCAATGTTGGCATCGCGCCGTCGCCCATCGCTCCGAGCGTCAAAGGGGTCTGTACGTTCGCGACCCAGTCAGCCGGTTGTGAGCACGCCGACCTGCTTGGGGGCAAGCCCCTGCTGATGTTTCACGGCGACCGCGACGAGATTCTGCCGCAATTCTGCAGCGAGGTCGTTCATCAGATGGCCGGGGGGACCGGTGAGTTGCTAATCCTCCCCGGGGCCGGCCACTTGGTCGGCGAAAACGGAGCCGCTGAGGTGATCCAAGAGCGAGTGCCGGCGTGGATCCGATCGGTGTTCGGCTGAAGCACCCCGGGTCAGCTGTTTCGTCAGAACCACTAGCGGGCTAGGTAATCGGCCCGCTTTTGATAGAAGTCGCCGATCGGGCCGAATTCGGGCTCAGGCGCGAAAGTAGCCCTAGTGAATTCGATGATGTCATCGGTCGGCGCGTTCAGGTCGAGGGGTTTGCCCTGGGGCTGCTTCACGTGCCACGGCGTATCGATGAAGACCTCGATACCGTTGAACTCGGGATCACGAAAGTAGATCGACCAGGCGTTGCCGTGGGTGAGCGGCATAATCTGGGTCACCCTTTCGTCCGCGTCGAGAGTCTTCTTCAGGGCCTTCAGGTCGTCGAGAGTGCCCGAAGACCGATACGCGGTGTGGTGGGTGTTGTTGGACGCTTCGGGCTTGACCCGGCCGCTGATGAACGCCACCTGATGATGATGGTTGGCCACTTGCGACATGAAGATGATCTCGGGTCCTTCAGGGGCCATGAGCGGACCCCGATCGGTGACCTCGAAGCCGAGCACGTCGGTGTAAAAGTTGATCATCGCCTCGCGATCGTGCACGTACAGCACGCTATGAGCGACCTCGAGTTGCAGTGTTGACACCATGGTGACCTCCTCATCTCGGGGACGGTGGCGACCCTCGGCCGCGATCCTATCCCGCGTCGTCTGCACCCGCCAGAGGCAAGCCGATGGAGCTTCCCTGCCGGTGTCGGCTTTAGATCGGGCGCACGTTAAGTTGGAGCCCCGTGGCTACCGATCCGATCATCACCGAACTGAACACGTGGCTGGAGGAGAACTGGGATCCGGATCTGACGGTGGAGCAGTGGTGGGACCGGCTTGGCTCGTCGGGCTGGGCCGCGCCGGCGTGGCCGACCGAGTGGTTCGGGAAGGGTTTGTCGCGCGACGAGGCCGTCGGGGTGGCCCGGGCCGTCAGCGCATTCGGAGCGCTCGGGGCACCGGGTGGCCTCGGCGTGCAGTTGGCCGGTCCGACGATCGTCACCCACGGCACCGACGACCAGAAGCGGCGATTCCTGCCCGGCATCGTCAAGGGGACCGAGGGCTGGTGCCAGCTCTTCAGCGAACCGGGCGCCGGGAGTGACTTGGCCGGACTGCAGACCCGAGGTGAGCGAGATGGCGACGAATGGATCGTGACCGGGCAGAAGGTCTGGACCTCCACCGGCCATTACGCCGACCTGGGCATGCTGTTGGCTCGTACCAACCCCGACGTTCCCAAGCATAAGGGTATTTCCTATTTCGGCATCGCCATGAGCCAGCCCGGAATCGAGGTGCGGCCGCTACGCGAAATGACCGGACGGGCACTCTTCAATGAGGTGTTCCTGACCGAGGCGCGGGTCCACGACGACGCCCGCATTGGCGGCGTCAACGACGGATGGGCGGTCGCCAACACGACGCTCGCCAACGAACGATCGGGCCTCGGCGCGGGTGGGAGTGGGGGCGCCGCAGCCGCGCTTCCGGGTACCAAGGCCGGACATCTGCGGCGCCGAGCCGGTGACTTCGCGAATCCCAAAGGATCGGCTCGAGCCAGTGCCGGGGGAGGCGCCGGGATCGCTGGGTTGTATCCGCTACTGGTCGACACGGCCCGCAACAACGGCAAAATCGCCGATGCGACAGTTCGTCAGGATCTGATGCATCTCTACACACTCAACGAAATTGCCCGATTTACCAGCGCTCGGGTCGCGGGCGCCAGGGCGGTGGGTAAGACGCCTGGGTTGGATGGCAGCACGGCGAAGTTGGCCATGAGCCGCATCGTGCGTTTGGTGCGCGACCTCGGTCCGCGGATCGTCGGTCCGGCCGCCACGCTGCATTCCTACGCCGACGGACCGGCGAAAGTGGCCCTGGCTGAAGCCGCGCACATTTCGGCTTTGCCGATCGTGACCGAAGCCGTCCTATTCGCCCCGGCGCCGACGATCTACGGCGGCAGCGACGAGATTCAACGCAATATCGTCGGCGAGCGTGTGCTCGGGCTCCCCAAGGAGCCCAGCAACGACCGCGATCTATCGTTCAAAGACCTCCCCAAAAATGCCGTCCGTTAGTTAGCTAGACCGTGTTCGAAACATCATCGCTCCTTCGTCTGGCGGGGCCATGGATGTGTGAATGCAATTTCGATATGGCGCCGACGACGAAGGGGTAGCACGTCGAGGAATGGGCGCGTGCGGTGCGCGGGGTATTAAGGATTCGGTTGCCTCCAGAATGTCGACCTCCGAAGGCAGTCTCGGATACTTAATGATTTGCGATAGGTGAGTCTCGCTGGTTCGCACCGAATGATACTATCGGAATGTGGAGACAGTACCTCGCGGTTTGCTTGAAACCATTCGATCCGCATGGTCGAGCACGCCGATCGTGGTCCTCGAGGGGTTACGGGCGACCGGGAAGACGACGTTGGCCAAGCAAATCGTCGCACCCGACCGCTTCTTCTCGCTTGCCGAACCGCCAGCCCTCGCTCGCGCACAGTCCGACCCGCAGGGTTGGCTGGAGGGACTCCCGTTCGGCAGCGCGGTAGACGAGGCGCAGCTGGCACCGGGACTGACACTGGCGGCCAAGGCGTTGGTCGACACCCGGCCCGTCACGCCCGGTCAGTTTCTGTTCACCGGCTCGTCTCGGATCTCGCGCTCCGAGCTGGGTGGCTCTGACGCGCTTGCCGGCCGGGCCGTCCGGCTGAGGGTGGAACCGTTTGCTCAATGTGAAATCGAAGGCAAGCCACGCGACGTTATGGGCGCGCTCTTCGATGAGGACCCCCGGTCGTGGCACGTTGCACCGATGCGTCATGTCGATGTGACCAGTCGATTCGTACCTGGCGGACTGCCGACTATCCGGGCGGCCGATGAACACATTCGTTCGATGCTGATAGATCAATTGGCTGAGTCGCTGTTTAACGGTGATATCTACCGGACTGGGAAGAGTCGCGACGGCATATTGCGGCTCTTTCGTCATCTTTGCGCGACGAGTTCTTACCTCGAAGTCTTCGACAAGATCGGCAAGACCGTCGAGCTACCGAAGGTCACCATACAGGGTTACATCGATGCGCTCACCGATGTATTCCTGGTTCAGGCGGTTGAAGGATTCCGACCCGATCCGGCGAGGCGAATCACGGAGAAGCGACGACTGTTTGTCGCTGATCCCGCGTTCGTCGCCGATGCGCTCCGCGCATCGACCGATGCCGACCTTTTCGATTCGAAGCGTGGTGGCTTTGTCGAGACCATCGTCGCGACCGAAGTCCGGCGGCTCATCGGCTGGACTCGTTCGAGAGCGCTCAACGTCATGCACTGGCGCAAGAGCGACAAGGAGGAGGTCGACCTCGTCATCGAACGGCACGATGGAAAGGTGTTGGCTCTCGAGGTGAAGGCGGCGAGATCGCTCGCCGGGGGCGTAGGGCGAGGAATCGCAGCGTTTCGCAACGAGTATCCACAGCTCTTCCATCGGGGTTATGTCATTCATTCCGGCGACCACATCCAACAACTGGCCGGTGACATCTGGTCGATTCCCTTATCCGCACTATGGATGATCGGCGACGAAATCCGTCCAACACGGAGTTCGGATTTGGCCGACCGGCTGATGGCGGCTCGGCAACGCATCGCTGTGCAACGAGGCGAGGCCCGGCATGAGGTGGCGCAGCGCGAGTGGCTCAGAGCCTCCCGCATCGAGAACGCCAATCGACAGTTTGACGAGGCAGGCCAGCTGTTCGATTTAGTGATCCCTACGCTTCACGATCTCGGACTTCACACCGAACTTCGCGACAGTCTTAGGGGGTCATCGCCGCCCGACGTGATCTGGTCAGCAACTCGGGTACTCCTTATCAGCAGAAGCGTGACAGGCCCCATGTACCTCAAACTTCAAGCCAAAGTCCTCGATCGCGATCTCGACCAAATCGGATGGATTCTGAGCTGTGGCGACGATGAATTCGGAGGTGCCTTCACCACCATGTCGCACGAAGACGCGCTCCCCGCGGTCGACGAAAGGTTCGGCCGGTTTGCCGACAAATTGCCCGATATCATCGAGATTCTCCGATCGTCGTGAGGGACACAAGCGGGTGCATCGCCGCAATTCGCCGCACTTCCGTTGCCCTCGGCACGGGAATCTGACTCGCACTTTCGTCGAAATATCCATCCCACCGCGCCGGCCGGCATGCAAGGCTCACCTTCCGTGACCAACGGGATCTTCGACGAGCGTATTGCCCCCTTCTACGACGCCACCGCGGCCCACATGTTCGACGAGTCGGTGATCGGCCCGACCGTCGACTTCCTCGCCGGGCTCGCGAGCAACGGACGGGCTCTCGAGTTCGCGATCGGGACGGGACGGGTCGCACTGCCGCTGCGGACTCGTGGCGTCGAGGTGCACGGCCTCGAACTGTCGCAGCCGATGGTCGATCAGATGCGGGCGAAGCCGGGCGGGGACACCATTCCGGTCACAATCGGCGACATGGCCACGACGAGGGTCGAAAACTCGTACTCGCTCGTGTATCTCGTCTTCAACTCGATCGGCAACTTGTTGACCCAAGATGAGCAGGTCGACTGTTTCGCCAACGCCGCCGCCCATCTCGAGCCCGGCGGCCACTTCGTCATCGAGCTGTGCATCCCGCCGCTACGGCGACTGCTGACGGGCGAGAAGTTCGTGCCATTCGACATCACCGACGGCCACCTCGGCGTCGACGAGTTCGACGTCGTCAACCAGCGCCTGATCTCGCATCATTTCTGGATCGCCAACGGTCGGGCCCGGACTTTCGACTCTCCCCATCGCTATGTATGGCCGGCGGAGCTTGACCTCATGGCCCGACTGGCCGGGCTCACGCTGAGCGAACGCTGGAGCAACTGGAAAGGCGAGCCGTTTACCAGCGAGAGCACCGCCCACATATCGGTGTGGGAGAAACCGCGTCAATAAGTCATGCCGAATCATTGCGGCGGATTGATGTCGCACCACTCGCCCGGAGCGAGGTCGAGCCCGTTCACGCCCAGTCGCCACGGGCCGAACACGCGGCGGTGCAGGCTTTCGACCTCGGCCCCGATGGCCGAAAACATTCGGCGCACTTGGTGGTACCGACCCTCGGTCATGGTCACGGTGCACGTCCGCTCGCCCGTGACCGCCAGGTCCGCCGGCGCGCAGGGCCGGTTCTCGTTGCGCAGGGTTAGGGTGCCGCTGGCGAACGCTTCGACCGCGTCCGCTGGGACGGGTCGGTCGAGGATCGCCTCGTACTCCTTCGTCACGTGATGTTTCGGCGATGTGAGCCGGTGCACGAGCGGGGAATCATCGGTGAGTATCAGGATTCCGGATGTGTCTTTGTCGAGTCGCCCGGCGCTGGTCACGACCGGCGTGCGGGCCGTCCATCGAAAGGGCAAAAGGTCGTAGACCAACGGCCCCTCCGACTCGTCGTGGCTGCACACCAGTCCGGCCGGTTTGTGCAACGCAACCAACACTCCGCAAGGATGATCGAGCGGTTCCCCGTCGAGAGTCACCGCTTGTGGGTCGACCTTGGTGGCGGCGTCGCGCATCTCGACCCCGTCGACCAGCACCCGTCCGTCACGCAGCAACCCGGCGGCCGTGGAACGGGTGGCGTAGCCAAGGTTGGCGAGCACGCGGTCGAGGCGCAGGAGGGTAGGACGGGCGGCCATGTCTTCAGTCTGGTCCGCCGCCGCAGTTGCATCGAAATCACGAGCTTGCCCGCGGAAAAGTTCATTTGACGCTGCCGCGATCTGCCCCCGGGCGACCTGATCGGGTGACGCGACTCGCGGCGCGGGCCCGTAGCATTCGGCCATGGCCGTAAAATTCGTAATCATCGGCGGGGGACCGGCGGGTAACCAGGCCGCCACCCATGGCGCCCGCCTTGGTGCCGAGGTCACGATTGTGGAGCGCGATATCGTGGGCGGGGCGGCCCACCTGTGGGACTGCATCCCGTCCAAGACCATGATCGCGACGGGTGGGGCCATGAGCTTCGCCCGGCGTATTGCGGGCATGGGCCTCGAGGATGTTGACGCAGAAGTCGATTTGGACGGCCTCCGTAGTCGCGTCGAATCGATCGAAACCCGGCTGCACAACTCGATTTTGAGCCAGCTGTCGAGCCAGGGGATCTCGATCGTCCATGGTTCGGCCACGTTGGTCGGCCCCCATACTGTACAAATCACCCGCGCCGGGATCACTTCAGAAATCGAGGCCGACCGGATACTCATAGCCACCGGCAGTCGGCCCCGAATTCCCGAATGGGCCTGTCCCGATGGCGACCGAATTCTCACTACCCGCGAATGCTATCCACCTAAAACCCTTCCCGAGCACATTGTTGTGATCGGATCAGGGGTGACCGGCGTCGAGTTTGTTCATATGTTCAGTTCGCTCGGGTCCAAAGTCACATTGGTCGTGAGTCGTCAACAAGTGTTGCCGAGCAAAGACCCCGAGGTCGCGGCGGTGCTCGAGGCCGACTTCATACGCCGGGGCGTGAGTCTTCTCAAGGGGGCTCGGGCCACAGCCATCGATCGCGACGAAGAGACGGGCGGGGTGGTGGTGCGCTGCGATGACGGACGGGTGGTGCGCGCCTCACACGCGGTGCTGGCCATCGGGTCCATCCCCAATTCCGATGGCCTGGGCCTCGAAACGGCGGGTGTCAACATGGTCGCGGGCGGCTACATCGAGATTGGGAATCATTGTCAGACCAACGTCGAGCACATCTATGCCGCCGGCGACGTCTCGGGCAAGTTGCCGCTTTCGTCGGTCGCCTCCGTGCAGGGCCGGGAAGTGGCCAAGCACGCCATGGGCTTGCACACCCTCGAACATCGTCACCTCGACTACGACAAAGCCGCCAGCGCCATTTTCACCGAGCCGGAGATCGCCGATGTGGGCCTGGCCGAGGCCGACGCCTTCGCCCTAGGCCGCAAAATTCGGGTGACCAAGGTGCCGTTCAGCGCGTCGGCCAAGGCGTTGATCAATGATGACCCTCGCGGTTTCATCAAGATCGTTTCCGATCCGCTCACCGGAGTCGTGTTGGGCGGATCGATCGTGGGTCGGCACGCGGCCGAGCTGATTTCGGTGATCGCGCTGGCCGTCACGGCGGGCTTGAAGGTCTCAGATATCGCCGATAGCTTGCTTGTGCACCCGGCGCTGTCGGAGGCGTTGGCCGACGCCGCCGAATAGATCTTTATAGGTCGTTTGACCCATTCATGGGCGAATGGGTCGTATGCCTCATAGCAAATCTCTCGGGATAGGTGAAGATATGTTCACCAACGACGAAGCCTTTCGGGCCTCACGTTGCACAGATCAACGGTTGGAGGACCGGGGACAAGCTCTGAATCGGCACTCTGGGGAAGGAGTGCCGATTCGGCGCGTCAGCGATTCAGGTTGGTTCTCACCAGGCCGCGTAGTGGCCGACTGGGGCCGGCGCTATTTGATTCCGCACGAGGCGGCATATTTGTCTAGGCGGTTAGTGGCGTCGTTGATCGGTTTCTCGTTAAGGATCTTCAGAGCCGCCGTCAGGTCGGCTGGCTTCTTCGGATCCGATTTGGCCACGAGCGCGGCCGCCTTCTCGAGGACTGCCCGCATGGTTACGAAGTCATTTCGAAGCTTGGCTGGGGCCTTCCCTTCGTAGGATTTGATCTTGACGGCGGCGTCGCTGAACACCTTCGCCACCGCCTTGGGTTGCGTTGGAAGTTTGCCCCCGCCGCCTAGCTTGTCGAGTTCTTTGCTGAGGTCGACCATGATCGAGCAACCGGCATCCTTGGCCGGACCGGCGGGCGCGGCTTGGGCCGAGCGGGCCGAAACGGCGCCGACGCACAGCAGGGCGACGGCCAAGGTGGAAATGAAGCGACGCATATGGGGGCTACTCCTGTTGTTTGGCGAAGAGAGAACGCTACTTCGACGTAACGTTGGCGTCGTGGAGTTCCAGTTCAGTGCCGAGCAAGAAGCCTTTCGTAAGGTCGTCCGGGAGTTTGCGGAGGCCGAGATAGGCCCGCACGCGGAACTTTGGGATCGTGAGCACACTTTTCCGGTCGAGGTCGTGCACAAGATGGGCGACTTGGGCTTGTTCGGACTGGTGGCCCCGGCCGAGTACGGCGGTTCTGAAGCCGACTTCACCACGCTGTGCCTGGCCATCGAAGAGTTGGGTCGGGTAGATCAGTCGATGGGCATCACTCTTTCAGCCGGGGTCGGGCTCGGCATCAACCCCATCCTCACCTACGGAACGGCCGAGCAGAAGGCCCGCTGGCTGCCCGACCTCGTGGCCGGGCGCACTATCGGCGCGTTCGGGTTGACCGAACCCGACGGCGGTTCCGACGCCGGCGCCACCCGAACGCGGGCCGAACGACGAGATGGTAATTGGGTGATCAACGGCGAAAAAGCCTTCATCACCAACTGCGGAACGTCTATCACGAGCGTGGTTACGGTGACCGCCCGCACATCACCCACCGCCGTGTCGGCCATCGTGATCCCGTCCGGGTCGCCTGGTATGACGATACAACCGGCGTACCGCAAGATGGGTTGGCACGCATCTGACACGCACGCCATCTCTTTCGGCGATTGCACGGTTGACGAGAGCCATTTGCTCGGAGTCGAGGGGTCGGGATTCAAACAATTCTTGGCCATTCTCGACGATGGCCGTATCGCCATCTCCGCTCTTGCCGTCGGTTTGGCCCAAGCGTG
>JANYDT010000188.1 GCA_025359845.1 Acidimicrobiia bacterium | reverse complement strand
ACCGACCATAAAGCTTTCTCCCGACCCACAATCGACGCCACCAAGACCGACGTGGTGGCGGCCCGCCGACCGTTCACCGGTGAGTCCACGGCCTTGCCCGTCGTCGGCTTTTTCACGGCGGCCGACGCCACTCATTGGTTGCAGGTTCGCCTTCCCGGACGCCCGAACGGACGGACCGCCTGGATCGATGCCCGCGCCACCGTCGCCTCGTCCACTCCTTGGCACATAGTCGTAGACTTGGCCGGTCGGCGGGTCGTTGTCTACGAAAGTGGGCGCGCCGTGGGATCGTGGCCCGCCATTGTCGGTAAGGCATCGACTCCGACGCCCACCGGCGAGTTTTTCGTGGAGGAGGCAATTGTGTTGCCGGCAAAGGCGGCGGGAGCACCGTTTGCCCTCGCTCTCAGCGCCCGATCAAACGTACTGCAAGAGTTCGAGGGTGGTCCGGGCCAGATCGCGCTGCACGGCCTGGCCAACCTCGGCGGTGTCCTGGGAACCGCGGTTTCGCACGGTTGCGTACGCCTCGACCGCGCCACGATGCGTTGGTTGGTGTTTCGAATAGGTCCTGGGGTCCCGGTAACGATTCGGGGCTGAGTGGCGCCACCGTAGACTCGACGCCCGTGCTGCGCTATTTGACCGCCGGGGAGTCCCACGGCAAGGCCCTGGTCGTGATCGTGGAAGGTCTTCCGGCCGGCTTGACGGTGTTGGAGAGCGACATCGGCGTCGAATTGGCGCGACGACGCCTCGGCTACGGCCGAGGTCCCCGTATGCGCTTTGAGGCCGACGAGATCACCTTGGTAGGCGGTATTCGCCACGGCAAGACATTGGGGTCGCCGGTGGCCATAGAGATTGCCAACACCGAGTGGCCGAAATGGGTGGATGAGATGAGCCCGCATCCTGGTCACACCGAAAAGCCGCTCACGCAGCCCCGACCGGGACACGCCGATCTGACCGGCATGCAGAAGTACGGATTCGTCGACGCCCGTGACGTTTTGGAGCGCGCCAGCGCACGCGAGACGGCGGCTCGGGTGGCGGCCGGCGCATTGGCCAAGGTCTTGTTGCGCCACAGCGCGGGCTGCGAGGTGCTCAGTCACGTCATCCAAATGGGGTCCGCTCGGGCGAAAGCGGCGGGGCCGCGGCCCGAGGTGGGTGACCTCGCCCGAGTCGATGCGAGCGAGGTCAGGTGTTTCGACGGTGAGGCCGAAATGGCCATGATCGAAGAGATCAAGGCGGCTGCGAAAGACGGCGATTCACTCGGCGGTATAGTCGAGGTGCTGGCTTACGGAGTGCCCGTGGGCCTCGGCAGTCACGTCCACTGGGACCGCAAGATCGACGCCCTTCTCGCCCAGGCGCTCATGTCGATCCAGGCCGTGAAAGGTGTCGAAATCGGCGACGGGTTCGAGGTAGCCGGACTGCGGGGGAGCGCAGCCCATGACCCGATCACGTGGGACCAAGGGGCCGGGGAGTACCGGCGCGAGTCGACGCTCGCGGGGGGCACCGAGGGCGGGATGACCACGGGCGAACTACTGGTCGCTCGGGTCGCCATGAAGCCCCTGGCGACGCTCAACCGTCCTTCGCTGGCCACTGTCGACATGGTGACGAAAGAGGCGACGGTGAGCTTCAAGGAACGCACCGATGTGACCGCGGTGCCGGCCATGGGGGTTGTGGCCGAGACGATGGTCGCGCTGGTACTAGCCAACGAGGTGACCCGCAAGTTCGGCGGTGATTCCCTCGACGAACTCCGGCGTAACTATACGGCGTATGCGGCGTCGTTGCGGGCATGACCGCCGCGGCGGAGGCCCCAAGGACGCCCGTTGTTTTGATCGGCATGATGGGTTCGGGCAAGACGACGGTTGGGCGCATTGTGGCTGAGCAACTGGGATGGGCGTACGTCGACTGCGACGCACAAATCGTAGCCTCGACGGGAATGGCGATTTCTGAAATCTTCGACAGGTGCGGCGAGGCGGTCTTCCGCAAGGAAGAGTCGAGAGTGCTGGCCGATGCGCTCACGCAGGAACGGGTGGTGATTGCGGCCGGCGGGGGCGCCGTCGTCGATCCGGCGAACGCCGCGTTGGTGAGGTCCAAGGCAACCGTGGTCTGGTTGCGAGCCTCGACGGAGACGATCTTGCGTCGCATCGGGTCGGGCGTCGGGCGCCCAATGCTGAAGGAAGATCCGGCGAAGCTCATTCCTGTGATTGACGCGGCCCGAAGGCCGCTGTACGGCGCGCTGGCCCATCTCGCTGTCGATGTTGATGACCTCGACCCGACGACGGCCGCGGGCCGGGTCATGGCCTACCTCGAACACGCCACGGTTCAACGGTGAAGCGTCCGACGGTGAGGCCTTCAATGGTCAGGCCCGAATGATCATCACCATCGATGTGCCCCTGGGCGGCGGCCGGTCGTATCCCGTTCTGGTTGGAGCAGAAGCGGTTGCCGGGCTCGCAGCGATCCTACCGAAATCGGCCAAACGGGTCGCGGTCGTCACTCAGGCGTCCATTCCCATTGACCCATCGACGTGGGCCTTAGGTCGAGAGGCGCGCACGTTCCATATAGGTGAGGGTGAGCCCCACAAGACCCTGTCGACGATCGAGACCCTGTGTTCGGCGTGGTCGCGTTGGGGCATGAGCCGCAACGACGTTGTGGTGGCGGTGGGCGGCGGACTGGTGACCGATGTGGGCGGATTCGCGGCCGCTTGTTACCACCGCGGCATCGCGGTGATCCACGTACCCACCACTTTGCTCGGGATGATTGATGCGGCCATCGGGGGCAAGACGGCCGTAAATTTGCCGGAGGGAAAGAACCTCGTGGGCGCGTACTGGCAGCCGACGGGCGTCGTGTGCGACACCACGTTCCTCACCACCCTTCCGGCCGCCGAATTGCGCAGCGGATGGGGTGAACTCGTCAAGTATCATTTCCTCGAACCCACCGTCCAGGCGCTCGCGGGACACCTCCTGCCCGTCGACGGTCCCGCCGTCGCGCCGCTCGACGACGCCCAACCCGAGGATGTGCAGATCGCTCGCTGCGTGGCGCTCAAAGCCGCCGTGGTGGCCGCCGATGAGCGGGAGAGCGGCCTGCGTGCCTGTTTGAACTACGGCCACACGCTCGCCCATGCTTTGGAAATCGCCACGGGATTCGAACTCCGCCACGGCGAGGCGGTCGCCATCGGGCTGATCTACGCGGCCGAACTCGGCTTCGAGACCGGTCGAATTTCGGCTGAACGGGTGGCCGAACATCGCGACATCCTCGGCGCCCGAGATCTTCCCATGCGGCCGCCGCCCGGCCTCGACCGGTCGGAACTGATCACCTTGATGGGTCGCGACAAGAAGGCGCTCGACGGAATCACCTTCGTTTTGGACGGGCCCCATGGCATCGAAACCGTGACGGGAGTCGCCGGCCTCGCCATGGAGGCGGCCCTGTCGCGAATGTGAACCCCTACGAGCACGGGTTCGGGCCGTCCTATCCGACCCGGTCGAGATGGCAATATGCGCGACACTGGCGCAGTGGCTGACCGACCGATCCTGCTCCTTCTGTCCGGACCTAATCTGAACTTGCTCGGCACCCGCGAGCCATCTGTGTATGGGACGGCGACGCTGGAAGACCACGTGAGCACGGCGCGTACGGCGGCGGCCGCCCACGGACTGAACCTCGAGCACTTTCAATCCAACACCGAGGGCGCCTTGGTCGAAGCGGTGCAAGCGGCGCGTGGCCGTTGCGCGGCGATCGTGGTCAACGCCGGCGCGCTCACGCACTACTCATGGGCGTTGCACGACGCGTTGGCCGCCTTTGAGGGCGTGAAGGTCGAGCTGCACCTATCCAACACCCAGGCTCGGGAACCGTGGCGTCACCAGAGCGTTATCGCCCCGGTGGTGCACGGCTCTGTCCAAGGGTTCGGCGGTCACGGGTATGTGCTGGCGGTCGAAGGCGCAGCTCACGCCTTGGCGGCGCGCCAGTGACTCGGGTTCCGGGGAGCGCGGGTGCGACGGGGCTGATCCCCATCGACGGCGGGACTCGGATCGGGCGGCTGCAGGAAGCCCTCGAGGTCAGCGCGCTGCTCGTAACCGACCTCGTCAACATTCGGTACCTGACCGGATTCACCGGCTCGAACGCCACGCTGTTCGTTCCGAAAACAGGGTCGGGCGCATTCTTCACCGATTCCCGCTACGCCGAGCGGGCCGCCGATGAACTTCGGTCCCATGGTGCCGTGCTCGATCTGCGGGTCCTGCGCACGACCAAGGCCCAGACTGCGGCCATCCTGGCGCTGACCAAGCGGGCGACGCCCGCTCCGACGCGGGCCAAGCGAGCGACGCCCGCTCCGGCGCTGGGCTTGGAGTCGACCAACGTTTCGTGGGCGGCGGCCGAAGCTTGGCGCTCGGCCGGCGTCGAGATCGTGGCCGTGGCCGGAGCCGTCGAACAATTGCGGCGATGCAAGGACGAGGGCGAGATCGATCGCTTGACGCGAGCCTGCGCCGTGGCCGACGATGCGCTGGCGGCCGTGCTCTCGGTCTTGCGAGAACGTCCGTCCGAGCAAGAGTTCGCCAAGACGCTGGAAGATGAGATGCAGCGACGGGGGAGCGAGGCGCCGAGTTTCGCGACGATCATCGCGTCCGGCCCGAACGCCTCGCGTCCGCATCACGACACCGGGCACCGCATTGTCACCAAGGGCGATCAGGTGATCATCGATTTCGGCGCAACCATCGACGGCTACCACTCCGACATGACCCGGACGGTGCACGTCGGGCAACCCTCGCGCGCCCACCGACGACATTTTCGAGTCGTGCGCGACGCTCAGGCCGCCGGGGTGGCCGCCGTACGGGCGGGCGTCGCCATCAAACTCGTGGATAAGGCGTGCCGGGCGGTGATCGCCGAAGCGGGCTGGGCCGACAACTTTTGCCACGGGACCGGCCACGGCATCGGACTGGTGATTCACGAGTCGCCCTGGATCGGACCGAGGGTCAAGGGCCGACTGGCGGTGGGCGACGTGGTGACCGTCGAACCCGGCGTCTACCTGGCCGGAGAGGGCGGGGTACGCGTCGAAGATTCCGTCGTCGTCACGGCCACAGGGTCCCGACCCATCACTTTGGCGCCCAAGCAGCTGGTCGTCGAGTAATCTCGCTCGTTCCCACGCTCGCCCTAGGAGTCTTTATGCCCCCCGTTTCGACCAACGATCTCAAGAACGGTATGACCCTCAATCTTCCAGAGGGCCTCATGCAGGTCGTCGACTTCCAGCACGTCAAGCCGGGCAAGGGCGGCGCGTTCGTGCGCACGAAACTTCGCAATGTGCGTTCAGGGGCCGTGATCGACCGGACCTACAACGCGGGCGAAAAGATGGAGCAGGCAATCATCGACAAGCGAGAAATGCAGCTTCTGTATCGGGCCGGCGAAGACTACGTATTTATGGACAACAGCAGCTATGACCAGATCGAAGTCCAGCCGTCTTCGCTCGGAGATGCGGTTAACTACCTCAAGGATTCCGACAACGCGATCATGAACATGTACGGCGATGAGATCGTCGGCGTCGATCTGCCGGCGGCGGTAGAACTTACGATTACCGAGACCGAGCCGGGGCTGCAGGGCGACCGAGTATCCGGGGCCAAGAAACAGGCCACCCTCGAGACCGGCCACGTCATCACCGTTCCGCTGTTCGTCAACATCGGTGACCGCGTCAAAGTCGACACCCGAACCGGCGAATACCTCACGCGCGTTTGAGCAAGTCGGCGCCCCCCGAGCTGCCGCCGTCGCGGCGCCGCGACGCCCGAGAGCGAGCGTTGGAGCTGCTCTACGAAGCCGAAATGAAGAGTATGACGATCGCGGAACTACTCCCCGACCTGCCCATGGCGCCCGACGCGTACGCCGAGGCCATCGTGCGTGGGGTCGATACTCATCGAGATGCCCACGATGCGATCATCCGCAGTCTTCTAAGGATCGATTGGAGTTTCGAACGACTCCCGGTTCTCGACAGATTGCTGTTGCGCATGGGGTGTGAGGAACTGGCGCACCAACCCGGCACTCCGGCCGCCGTGATTCTCGACGAGATCGTCGAATTGGCGAAGATGTTCTGCGCGGAGGACTCGAGCAAGTTCCTCAACGGGGTGTTGGCCAAGGCGGCGACCGGATTGCGTCCCTTGGAGAAGACCCGCACGAAGTCGCGACTGAAGCGGCCGGCGCCCGAGCCTCCGCCGCAACCGGAGCAGATCGACGCGACGCCGTAACATTGGCGCACTATGGCCGAATACCAAGCGCCCCTCGCCGAAATGGCGTTCGTGCTCACGCACATTGCCGATATCGCGGAACTCGCGAAGCACGAGCGCTTCACCCACGCCGAACCTGAAGTCGTGTTCTCGCTCCTCGAGGAGTGCGGTCGTTTCATGCGTGAGGTTTTGGCGCCCCTGAACGTGATTGGCGATCGGATCGGGGCCAAACGCAACGCCGACGCAACCGTCACGACCGTGGCGGGGTTCGCCGACGGATACCGGCGTTACGTCGAAGCGGGCTGGGGTTCGGTGCCCTTCGACCCTGAGTACGGCGGTGGCGGATTCCCATGGGTGGTGGCCATTGCTATGCAAGAGATGCTCACGTCGGCCAACATGGGATTCTCGTTGTGCCCGCTGCTCACGCAAGGGGCTATCGATGCCATCACCCATCACGGTTCGCCCGAACAGAAGGCCACTTTCTTGCCCAAGATGATCACGGGCGAGTGGACGGCCACAATGAACCTGACCGAGTCGCAGGCCGGCTCCGACGTCGGTGCGCTGACGACGAAGGCCGTGCCCATTGATGACGGCTCGTGGAGTATCAGTGGGCAGAAGATTTTCATCACGTACGGCGAGCACGACATGACCGAACAGATAGTCCATCTGGTGCTGGCCCGAACACCCGGCGCGGCGCCCGGGACGAAGGGCATTTCTTGCTTCATCGTCCCTAAATATCTGGTCAATTCCGATGGCTCTTTGGGGCGCCGTAACGACGCCACGTGCGTTTCGATCGAACACAAGGCTGGCATTCACGCGAGTCCCACCTGCGTGATGAATTATGGCGACAACGGCGGGGCGACGGGTTGGCTGCTCGGAGAGCAGCACACAGGTATGGCGACCATGTTCACGATGATGAACAACGCGCGGCTGTCGGTGGGGCTCGAGGGCCTGGCCCTGGCGGAGCGCGCCTACCAGGACGCGCTCCAGTACG
>JANYDT010000145.1 GCA_025359845.1 Acidimicrobiia bacterium | reverse complement strand
GCTCGCCGGTGTGAAAATGCTCGAAGTTGCGGCTTGGACGTTCGTCCCCGCTGCTGGGGCCATACTCGCCGATTTGGGCGCCGACGTGATAAAAGTCGAACCCCCGACCGGCGACCCGCAGCGGGCCCTGAAGAATATGTTGAACCTCGGGGGTGATGGGCCGAATCCCTTCAACGAGATTCCCAACCGCGGCAAGCGCAGCATCACCCTCGATTTGCGTACGCCCGAAGGGCACGAACTGCTATTAAAGATCGCCGCGAACACCGATGTGTTTCTTACGAGCTATTTGCCGGAGGATCGGAGCCGCCTCCGCGTCGACGTCGATGACATCCGCTCCGTCAACCCGGGCGCTATTTACGTCCGTGGCAGCGGATGGGGTTCGAAAGGCCCGATGGCCAACGTGGGCGGCTACGACATGGCCGCCGGATGGGCCACGTCGGGTCTCGCCTATCGCCTTACCGACCCGGATGCACCGAATGGTCCCCCACCCCAACCGGCTGCATTCTTCGATCTCCAAGGGGCAAACACGATCGCCGGTGCGGTGGCTATGGCCCTGTACAAGCGGGAGCGAACGGGGGAGGCTTCGATTGTGGATATCTCGCTCATGAACGTCGGCATGTGGACGATGGCGCCCGATATCGTCGCCGCCCCCTATGTCGCATCGCATATGAAGATGTCGCGCACCGAACCCGGCAACCCGATCACGAATTGGTACAAGACAGGCGACGGGCGCTGGCTCTACCTGGTATGTCTGCAAGCCGATCGGTTTTGGAGCGAGCTGTGCACCAACGTCTTGGGCCGCGCCGATCTCGCCACCGACCCTAGGTTCATCGAAATTGGAGTTCGGTTCCAGCACCGAGTCGAATGTGTGAAGGCGCTCGACGAAGCCTTCGCCAGCCAGACGCTCGAGGAATGGAAGGCCCGTTTTGTCGGATTTTCGGGCGTTTGGGCGCCGGTGCTGACGTTCAAAGAGGTTCACGAGCACCCCCAAGTCGAGGCCAACGGCTTCCTCCCGATCGTCCACGGGGCCGACGGTCTCGACTTTCGGTTGGTCGCCGCGCCCCAACACTTCGACGGCGAGAGTACTCGTCCGTCAGGCCCGGCCCCCGAGCTGGGCCAACACACCGAAGAGATTCTGCTCGAAGCCGGGCTTGATTGGAATGCCATCTCGAAGGCCCGAGAATGCGGGGCCCTCGGTTGAGCGATGCCCGAACCACCAAATCCGACGTGAGAGGACCACAATGACGCCATTCGATCGCACCGAGGTTGAAGCGGCGTTCCGTCACTACTTCTTAACCGGTCCCGTGCGCGAAGACTGGGCTGCGTGGTCGCAGCTCTTCACCGACGACGCAACGTACACCGATCATTTCGACGGTGCAACTCATTAGGGTCTGACCCGTATTTGATCGTGCCGAGACCCTGCACCATCAGCACGAGACCGATTGTTCCCACGATTTTCCACGATGTTCGTTGTGGAGTCAGGCGTCGCGCGATGCGCTCCATTAGCAACCCGAGCAGCGGCCCGAGTATGAACACAGCGCCCACGAAGGAGATGGCTCAATGCACTTTCTTGTCGACGTGCAAGAAGTAAAAGACATACGCGCCGGCTGTGGCGATTGCGCCGTGGCCGAAGTTGAAGATGCCTGACGTCTTATAGGTTAAGACCAGGCCGGTCGCGGCGAGCGCATAGATCGCGCCGGTCGCGATGCCGCTGACGATGAAAGGGAGCAACGCCCTCATCGGCGGTCGCCCCGACGACTCTTGGATCGGCTCGCAGAAATCATTGGCCGGCAGGTTGCTCGAAACTTGACTAATTTGTCAACTCCGCCTATTGTCGTTGGGCCGTATCTGTGGGGGTGCGGTCGAACCGGCAACGGCACTCACGTGTTGGTGGCCACCACTTAGGGAGATCCAGATGAACAAAGCGTTGCGGCGTTTCGCCGCTCTTTTCGCGGCTTCGGCTTTCGTGCTTGTCAGTCCCGCTTTGGCGGGCCGAAGAAGATCGTGAAGAAGCCGGTCAAGGCAACGGTGAAGACCACGCCGAAGACGACGGCCACGACGGTTCCCGCCACGACCGCTCCTGCCTCGACAGTTCCGGCGGCGCCGGTGACTACGAAGGAGGCGACTCCGGCGAAGCCGGCGGGTTCGACCATCAAGATCGGCTTGATCTCGGCCGAGACGGGCACCGCCTCGTCGGCGTATAAGAACTCACCGATCGTGGCTAAGGCGTGGGAAAGGTGGGTTAACACGGAGATGGGTGGCGTGGGCGGTCATCCGGTTGAAGTCGTCACAGCTGATGATAAGAACGATGCCGCGGGGGCGCAGGCGGCCGCGGCCGACCTGATCGATTCGAAGAATGTTGTCGCCCTTGTTCTTCAGGACTCCACGGCCGAGTCGGGGCTACAGACGTTGGTAAACGACCGGAAGTTCCCGGTCGTGGGCGGGTCCGCCAACAACGCCGCGGCCGGAATCGGCTATGGGGTTTCCCCGTACTACTTCATGACTTCACCCGGGGGTCCGGCCGGGGGCGAGTCTGCCGTCGTCATCGCCAAAGCGCTCGGCCAGACGCCATACACTGCGGCTGTCTGCGCAGAAGTGGCGGCTTGCGCGGCCGGGGCCAAGCAGGCCGAGAACAAGGCAAAGGCGGTCAATCTCGACTATGCCGGAGTTTTGACGGTGTTGGGTTCGGCTCCGAGTTACACGCCGGAGTGCCTGGAGATCATGAGCCGCATCGCCTCGATCGGGCGCGCCGCCGGCTTCGTGAGCGTGGGCCTGGCCCCCACCGCCTTCGCCCGGTTCGTCAAGGACTGTAGCCGCCAGGGCTACGAGGGCTACTGGGGAGCGAGCGCCAATGTGACCAACCAAGCCATTCTCGACGCGATCGACAACATCAAGGTTGCCGGCTACGTGAACGGCTTTCCGTGGTGGGCCGACGCAGCTCCGGTGAAAGCCTTCCGGGCCGTGATGGCGAAGTACGCGCCGGGCGACGACTACCGCGAGCCGGCCTCGACCGGCACTTGGACGGCGCTCGAAATGTTCCGCAAGACCATGTCTACGGCCGGATCAACTGTCACCAAGGACGATGTACTGAAGGCCTACTGGAACGTCAAGAACGAATCGCTCGACGGCCTGCTGCCGAAGACCATCACTTATTCTGAGGGTAAGCCGTCGCCGCTCATGAACTGCTACTGGGCCTACACCTACAAGGTCGGGAAGTTCGCGCAACTCGTTCTTGACGCCAACACCACCGGCAACGGACAGACCAACGATCTTCGCACGTATTGCGGCTGATTCTCAAACGTGGCGGTGCGGAGGCGTTCGGTGGCTCAGTTGGCCGCGCCCTGAAGGTCGCCGAGCAGTATCGGCACCTCGGCCAGCACCCGCAGCGCGTCGTTGAGATGGGTGCAGCCGTTGGCCTTCGAGAGCCGGTCGAGGACGACGGCGCGCAGGTCGCTCAGCGGCGCCCCGATCACCGCGACGGCTGTTCCCATCGCCGACGGGCACTCCATGAACGGTAGGACCCGCGCATCGGGTTCGATGCTCGTGATAGTCATGGTGGCGCGGTCGGCCGTCGCCCGCAGCGCGTACTCGTGGATCGCCACCCGTCCGTGCTGCGGATCGCTGGCACTGTCCGGAAACATCGAGTCGATCACGATGGTGTCGCGCTCGTCCCACACGTCGATGCGCCGGGCGCGTCGCATCGACACGTCCGGCAGTTCGATCAGCTCGTGCCATCCCATCCGGTCGTCGGGGTCCAAGAGCGAACCGACCGGTTGCACGCGGTGCGACTGCAGGCCGTCGCGCTGTTCGATCAACGCGGTGGAACCAGTTCGGAAGCCTATGCAGACGTTCTCCATGTCGGGGCGCGGCGCGTGCAGCCAGTCCTCGTCCATCGAGACCATGCGAAGCCGGCTATGAGACTCGTACCTGAGATGTCGTCGAGCAACAAGTACAAGGGGCTGCCCTTCGCCCGTTCGCCCGGCAGGAATTCATCGAGTGCAGCTCGTAGGTAACCGCCACCTCTCGAACCGATGAGTCGTTCGACCCCGGGCCGCAGAGGATCGACGGTGATGTCCTCGATCGTGCGGTTGTCGCCTACGCCCACGTGCGCCGACGCAGTAGCAATCAGTACGGGGGAGACATCGGCGTCGAGCGTCAAGATGTCACGAGCGCGGCCTTCGAGGCGCAACTGGGTTCCGAACCCCGCCGACCATGTCATGTCGATGGTGCTCGTACGGCGAACGGACCCCGACCGGCGCTTCGGAGCGATGCCGAGGGGCCCGCGAACATTCTGGAGTTCGATGCTCATCGAAGTGACTCTATGGCATCGATGTTCCGAACCGTCGTCGCGACCGGCACTTGACAGTCGTTGAGTGAAAATAGTATTTTCATAGCGTGACGTTCTATCCGAGTCGACGATGACGATCAAGGATCAAGCCGCCATTGTCGGCGTCGGAGTGACGCCGTACTGGAAGCGAGGTCAGTCGTACCCCGAGTCGGAGTTGTCGATGGCGTGTACCGCGATTCTCGCGGCGCTCGACGACGCCGGCCTCTCCGTCAGCGACCTCGACGGCTTTGCGATCTACTCGAACTCCTGCGACCCAGCCGAGGTCGCGTCGGTGCTCGGCGTCCCCGAAGTTCGCTTCGCGGCGACCACGACCTCGGGCGGCGGCGGTTGTGCCGGCGCACTCGGACTCGCGGCCGCGGCCATCCACGGGGGCATGGCCACATGCTGCGTCACCCTCATGACTCTGCAGCAGCTCAACAAGCGCCTCGGTGGTTCCGAGGTCGGCGGCCTGCTGGCGTACGCAACCACTTCGGAAAGCGCGAGCCCATACGGCGGCAATGGCATCAGCCCGAACGCAGCCTTCACCGCCAATTCGGGTCTGCTCTCCCCGGGCCACTCTTTTTCGGTCCTCACCCAGCGACACATGCATCTCTACGGCACCAAGAGAGAGCATTTCGCCGAGGTCGCCATTTCGCAACGCGAGAACGCATTGAAGCGTCCGACGACCGCAATCCGCAACACGCCGCTCACTCTGGACGACTACTTCAACGCCCGGATGATCTCGGATCCGCTGTGCCTGTTCGACTACACGCTCGAGACAGATGGCGCCGTGGCGGTCATCACCGTGTCGGCCGAGCGAGCCAAAGATCTTAAGCAGCAACCGGTTTACATCATGGCCAGCGCGCACGGTGGAACGGGCCGCTGGGGCCCGGCCATTTTCAGATACTTCCAGGCCCCCGACGACGAGTTCGCATCATCAGGTCACCGGCCGGTTGCCAAACGGCTGTATGAGATGGCCGGGATCACGGCCGCCGATGTGGACGTTGCGCTGCCGTACGACCATTTCTCACCAATGGTCATCATGCAGCTCGAAGACTACGGCTTCTGCCCGATCGGTGAGGGGGGTCCATTCGTGGCGGAGGGCAACATCCGCTACGGGACCGGCAGCATCCCCGTCAACACCCATGGCGGCAAACTCTCCGAGGCTTACATTATCGGCATGACCCATGTGAAGGAAGCCGTCGAACAGATTCGAGGCACCGCCATCAACCAGGTCGAGGGGGCGGAGATAGCGCTCGTCACCGGTGGGCCGGCAAGCCTCCCCGTCAGTGGCACCCTCCTGAGAAAATGAGTATGACAATCATGCGACCCACAACCAAGGGGGTTTTCCCTGCCGTCCTCACCGAGACCTTTGCCGACGAGGCCACGCAGCCGTTCTGGGACGCCGCTCTCGACAACCGACTCGGGGCGCCGAAGTGCACGAAATGCGGAACCTTTCGAATTCCTCTCACACCGTTCTGCTTCAACTGCCAGACCCGCGAAATTGAGTGGATCCAGCTTCCCGGCACAGGTTCGGTCTACTCGTTCACGATCGTTCGCCACCCGCTGTCACCAGGTCTGCAACTTGCGGTGCCCTGCGCTTCAGGCATCGTAGAACTCGACGGTACCCAGGGCAGTGGTGCCCGCATGATCGTCAACATAATTGAGTGCGATGTCGATGCACTCCGGATCGGCGACAAGGTCGAGATCGTCTTCGAGCACCTCGCCGAGAGCGAGTCGAAGATGTCGGTTCCACGGTTCCGGCCGATCCGGCAAAAGTAAATACACAGGCAATCAGTACATCGAGAAAGGTCGCAACTATTATGGGCAAGATCTGGGCAAATTCGGGCGACTCACACCTAATCGAGCCGGAGGACCTCTTCACCACGAGCCTCCCCGCTTCCCTCGCGGAGCGAATGCCGCGGAGCGTCAAAGATGATGACGGTCGCCATGAGACGATCTACGTGGACGGTCAGGAGTTTCGACGTCGCATGCCGAATTCCGGTGGCCTCACCGACGAGAACGGCATGACCGTGGCCGAACGGGCGCCGGGTGCGAACGATCCGCACCTCCGACTCACGGACCTCGACCAGGAGGGCATTTGGGCCGAACTCATCTTCCCTTCGATTGGCATCTGGTCATCGTCGATTCGTGACCGCGAACTGCTCAAAGCCGGCATGGAAGCAATCAACAACTGGTCGATTGGTTACCAGGCGATCTCGCCGCGCTATGTCTGCACTGCCTCCATCCCGTTGCTCGACCCGGCCGATGCCGCCGCCGAAATCCGGCGTTCTTCGGCCCTGGGCTTTAAAGCGGGTTTCTTCTCCGTGTCGCCGCCTGGCGATGTCGACAATTTCAACTCAGCAGTGTGGGACCCGGCCTGGGCGGTCTGCGCCGATACCGGCATGGTGGTGGCGTTCCATATAGGCACAGAACCGCTCGACGCATCGCAACACACCGGTGGATATTTCCGTGGCGCGGGCGGGGCATTGATGAATTACGTCGAGACCACCTATGGCGGCCAGCGCGCCGTCACCAAGATGATTGCCGGTGGTGTGTTCGATCGATTTCCGGGCGTGAAGGTCATGGTTTCGGAGGGCGGGGCCACGTGGGGTCCGTTCATAGCCGATCGCCTCGACGAGGCCTACCGTCAGCACGGTTCAATGGTGCGCCCGCAGCTTCGTCGTCTGCCGAGCGAATACCTCTACGAGAACGTCTACGCGTCGTTCCAACACGACCGTTCCGCAGTGAAGGCAATGACGGCGATGGGCTGGAACAATGTGATCTGGGGCAGCGACTACCCGCACATCGAAGGCACGTTCGGGCATTCGCAGAAGACGCTGCACGAACTGTTCGATGACGTCGACGCGGCGAGTCGAACCCGAATGACCCAAGGCGCATTTGCCGAACTTTTCCCTGATGTCCCTCCCGCACCGAGGTCTGAGTACTGATTAACCCCGACGCAACAGGATGTTCCGACCCGAAAAGGATGTAATGGCAATCGAACGGTTTCCGGTAGAAGCAGGGCACGTCATGTTGTTCGCGCGAGCAGTCGGCGACCCCAATCCCGTCTATTTCGATCCGTCGAGTGACGGCGCGCGGAGCATGGGCGGACTCATCGCTCCTCCTACGTTCACGATGGCCGGGCAACAGTTCGACGGCGACGGCGTCCGACCGAGACCGGGCGTGGCGTGGTTCGGATCGGGTCGTGACTCGAGCGGGGGCGAGAGGGCAACAACCGGCGCCTTGCATGCAGAGCAACACTTCAAATACCACCGCCCGCTGCGCGTGGGTGACGTTTTGACCGCGACCCTTCGCGACGGTGACACGTGGTCGAAAGAGTCGAACCGTGGGGGCAAGCTGGTGTTCAGTGAGCACATCACCGACTACTTCGACGAGGGCGGTGAACTCGTCGTGACGGCGCGTATGATCCGGGTCATTACCGAGCGCCCCGTCACCCCGGAAGGCTGACGATGGCATTGCGCGCGTCAGAACTGAAGGTCGGCGACTCCAAAACGATGCTGGTGGCCGATAACCTTTCCCGTACCCAAATCGTGATGTACGCAGGGGCGTCGGGCGACTACAACCCGATCCACAGCGACGAGCGCTACACCGTCGAGGTCGCCGGGTACCCCTCGGTGTTTGCCCACGGCATGCTCACGATGGGAGCCACCGGCCGCCTGCTCACTGATTGGTTGGGCGACGGACGCGTCACCGACTTCGGGGTCCGGTTTGTGAACCAGGTCTGGCCCGGTGACACCCTCACCTCCACGGCCACCATCGAGGCCATCCGCTCGGAAGGTGACGTGATGATGGCTGACCTGTCGATCGTGACGGTCAATCAGAAGGACCAACCGGTCGTGAGCGGCACCGCCTCGGCGCGGCTCGATCCGTGAACCCAGTCACCGGGCAGGGTCCGTGACCAACCCAACCGGCGCGTGGGAGCTGCCCGACGAACTCTCGATGTTGCGCGACACCGTTCGCCGGTTCATGCGCGACGTAGTGACGCCATTGGAAGACACGCTCGAGCACAACGCCACCGGACCGTCTTCAGGGCAACTTCACGACTTGCAACGCCGGGCGCGAGAAATTGGTCTGTGGGCCTTGGCCACGCCCGAATCTTTCGGCGGCGCGGGATTGAGCGTTCTGGGTCAATGCGTGGTGGCCGAAGAGGCCGCTAAGTGTCGAATGGGGGCGTTCTTCCCGGCTTTGGGCGCATTCGGGGGCAACCCTCCGAGCGTGCTGTTCAAGGGCACCCCCGAACAGTTTGAGCGCTACGGCCGGCCCATCGTGGAAGGCCGCGCCGGCCGTCCCTTCACCGCCATCAGCGAGCCATCGGGCGGATCCGATCCGGCTCGGGCCATCCAGTGTCGCGCCACTCGCCACGGTGATCACTACGTGATCAGCGGCACCAAGCTATGGACTACCCACGCCGGAACGGCCGAGTGGGGCATCCTTTACGCCCGTACGGGAGAGTTGGGCGACCGGGGCGCCATCAGCTGCTTCGTGATCGACGCCAATGGCCCTGGGCTTACGAAGCGACGGATCGGCGTCATGAGTTCGTACTCGCTGTTCGAACTGCATTTCGATGGTGTCGAAGTCCCCGTGGAGAATCGGATCGGCGACGAAGGACAGGGGTTGCGCCTCGCTACCGACTACCTCGTGCATAGCCGTATTCCCTATACCGCCGGTCCGATCGGCATCGCCCAAATGGCGCTCGACATGACCATTGAATGGTGCAAGACCCGAGAGACTTTCGGTGCGCCATTGGCGAAGCGCCAAGGCGTGCAATGGATGATCGCCGACAGCGCCATCGAGCTGCGGGCGGCTCGTCTGTTGATGTACCAGGCCGCTTGGAATGCCGATCTCGGCAAGGACGTGCGGACCGACGCTTCTGTCTGCAAGCTCACGGGTACCGAGACGGCGTTTCGGATCGTCGATCGGTGCGTCCAGCTGTTCGGCGCCCTCGGCATGTCGCAGGAGATGCCGCTGGAACGCTGGTTCCGCGACCTCCGCGTGAAGCGGCTCGGCGAAGGCGCATCCGAAGTCATGCGAACCCAAATCGGTCAAGCGTTGCTCGCGTGACCATGAACCCAGGAGAAGCCAATGAGTGAAGCGCCCGAGCCCCCTGTTTCGATCGACGTGGCGAGGCTGGCAGCCTGGATGGACTCGGCCGGTTTGCCCGATGCCGGCGCGCCCATCGAGACGCGCATGATCGCGGGCGGGAGCCAGAACGAGATCGTCGAGATTCGTCGGGGCGACTTCCACGCGGCGCTGCGTAAGCCACCGCTCGACGCTCCCGCCGGACGCAACGAGGGCATCCTTCGCGAGTGGCGGATCATCGAAGCACTCGACGGCACCGACGTCCCGCACACGAAGGCGTACGCGGTGTGCACCGACCCGACAGTGCTCGGCGGCACGTTCTATTTGATGGGTTTCGTCGACGGCTGGTCGCCTATGAACCATCGCAACGGCTGGCCCGCGCCCTTCGATACCAACGCCGAAGACCGCCGCGGTCTTGCCTTCCAGCTTGTGGAGGGCGTGGCGCGGATGTCGGAAGTCGACTGGAAGGCCAAGGGCCTGGCCGACCTCGGACGGCCGGACGGATTTCACGAACGTCAGGTGGACCGGTGGATGGCGTTCTATGACCGGGTGAAGACGCGCGATTTGGCGGGGTTGGATGTGGTCACTGAATGGCTGCGCCGGCACAAGCCGCTCGACTTCGTGCCCGGCATTATGCATGGCGACTACCAGTTCGCCAACGTCATGTACCGTCACGGCAGTCCGGCCAAGTTGGCGGCCATCATCGACTGGGAGATGGGCACGATCGGCGACCCTAAGCTTGATCTCGGATGGGTCGTGCAAACGTGGCCGGACCGGCCTGACGAGGTCGTGGACATGACGTACGTCGACGTTCGCAGCCTGCCGTCACGCGACGAGTTGGTCGAGCACTTTGCCCGGGAGTCGGGCCGGCAATGTGATGACATCGACTACTACATCGTGTTGGCCCGCTGGAAGCTCGGGATCGTGCTCGAACAGGGCTATAAGCGCGCCATCGAAGGTAACGCCGATGAGAAGCTGCTCAGCTTCGGGGCGACGGTCGCAGAGCTGATGCGCCGGGCCGCCAATTACGCCGAGTCGAGCGACTATCCGGAGTCGGGCCCCGTCAGCTGAGCACCTCGCGCAGGGCTTGCGAGGCCACGTTGAAGTCGTTGCGATCGGAGACGGCCGCGACATAGCGATCGGGTCGAAGCACGACGATTTCGTCTTTTGGACGGGCCAAGAGCCAATCGCGAAATCCCCCATCGACGTCCTCGAGCACAACGAGTTCGGGGTCGGTCAATCCATGGGCCACGCCTACGAAGTCGGCCCCCGTAACCGGCTTGGCGCCAGACCGGGCGCGCACGATCTTGACGAACGTTGCTCCGAGGCTACGCCACCATGCGAGCGTTTCGGGGCTGAGGTTGGCGCGAGGATCGACGTTGATGCCGATGACGGCGAACCATGGGCCGATGGCGTCGTCGAGCTTGCACCGGCGCCGTTCCATCGTCTCGACATCCGGTTGCATGAACATGCGCCCAATGGCCCCTGCGCCGTGGCCGCCCTCGTGGCGAACCGCGCCCTCGGTGTAATGCGGCATCGGCTGGTACTTCATTTGCAAGATGTATTCCTTGCCGCCGGGCAGCAGCTGCAGCGCCCGAAAGCCGAGATCTCGGGCCCGTTCTGTGGCGTGGTTACGGGGGCTGTACATGCGGCCAATGCGGGTCGCGAACTCGACCATCTCGGTCGCGTGCGGCCGACGTTCGGCATCGTAAGTCTCCAACAACGACGGTTCGGCCCTTCCTGACACCACCGCCGCGAGCTTCCAAGCGAGGTTGGTGGCGTCGCGTAATCCGGAGTTCATGCCTTGGCCGAAAAATGGGGGCTGCATGTGCGCGGCGTCGCCCGCGAGAAAAACCCGTCCGAATCCGAAGCGCGCCGCAGTGCGGGAGTGATGAAGATAGACACGAGCGCGAAGCACAGTCGGTAACGGCGTTGAGCGGTACTGGGCCCGCAGCAGCGCGAGCACCCGTTCCGTTTCGGTCTGCTCGTTTTCGTCGTCGTCGGGCTGAAGTTTGAATTCCCAACGGCGGTGCCCATAGGGGAGCGGGATCATGAGGACGGGCTGGTCGGGGTCGCAATACACATCCGAATACGGCGCGTCGAGCTGATCGTCGCAGACGTCGACGACGAGCCATTTCACCGGCGCCGTCTGGCCCAGCATCTCGACATTCAACAGGCGCCGGATGGTGCTGCGCCCCCCGTCGGCCCCCACGAGGAACTTGGCTCGAATGGTCGTCGGTTGCCCGTGGTCGTCGGTGACCGACGCGGTCACCCCAGCGTGGTCCTGATCAAACGATGTCAGGTCGTGTCCGTACCGTGTCTCGATACTGGCGTAGCGCTCGACGCCGCGCCGAAGAGTTGCTTCGAACATGGGTTGAAGGAAGAGGTTGCGGCGCGGCCACCCGAACGGCTGCGCGCTGGGTTTGACATGGGCGAAGCACCGGCCCCACGACGTGTAATAGCGAATCGGGGTGTTCTGGACGGTGTCGGCGAGCACGTCTCCAATCAGGCCGATCGTCTGACAGGTGCGTAGCGACTCGTCGTCGATACCTACGGCTCGTGGATAGTCGAGCGGCGTCGTGTCTCGCTCGATGATGATGGTGTGCCCGCCGTAGGTGCCCAGCAGATTGGCGGCGACGAGGCCGCACGGGCCCGCCCCGACGATCAGAACATCAGTGTCGAAGCCGTGATCCATGACCGCCGCATTAACCGTTGGCGTGAGCCTTAACCGTTGGGGTTCGTTGCGACCGCCGTTCAGAAGTTGGTGCCGCCGTCGATATTGATCAGCGCCCCCGTGAGATAGCCGGCTCGCGGCGAGAGTAGAAACGCGATCAGCTCGCCGACCTCGTGGGGGCGGCCCGGACGACCGAGCGCCACGTCGAGGTGCCACTCGTCGATCATCACCCGCTCGAGCGCTTGTTCGAGGGGGATGCCCCGCTCCTCGGAGATTCGCGCCCGCAATGCGTGCAGGGGACCGGTCTCGATCGCACCGGGGCACACACAGTTGGCCCTTATGCCTTTGGGCCCGTAGGTCTTGGCAATGCCTTTGGTGAATACCGATACGGCTGCCTTCATCGACGCGTACGGCAGCCGGGCAATTTCCGGGGCTCGAATCGAGTATGCCGCGGTCGTCACGATCGTGCCTCCATCGACCTCGAGAAGGGGTAACGCCGCTTCGACCACGCGGGTGGTGCCGAGCAGAACGTCTCGCACCACTTCCATCCACCGTTCGTCGGAAATCGAGATTGGCTCGTGTCCGATCAAGCCTGTGGTGATGGCCACGCCGTCGAGCTTTCCGAACGTGTCCACGGCCGCCGCCACCGCTCGCGCCGCGCCGCCTTCCGCGCTCGTGTCGATACCTTGACCCTTGGCCGCCGTGGCTCCGAGAGCGACCAGTTCGGCCGCCGCCGCCTCGGCGCGCGCCGCGTCGCGTCCGACGACGAGCAAAGTCGCGCCGTCGGCGGCCAACACTTGGGCCGCGGCGAAACCTATGCCCGCGCTGCCGCCTACGACCAAGAAGGTCTTGTCACGAATGTGCAGATCCATATGTGTCTTAAGGGCCTGTTCGATGTATCACGAATTGGGCGGGAGCGGCTGGCGCAATATGGCGACGGCTCGCGCCAGACCACCGATCGAGCGGCAGGCATCATTGAGGTGGGTACAGGTCGATATTCCAGAAAATTCGGCTCCCACTCGGGCTCGAATTTGGTTGAGGGGAAGGCCGACGATTCGTTGGGCACTGGCGGCTGCGGCCGGGCACTCAGGGCTGGGTAGGACGTGGGGGATGCCGGCGAGATCAATGACCACACCAATCGCGTCGATTCTCCCAGTGATTGCGTATTCGTGCACGACGCTCTCCCGTCCGTCGGGTTCGATATACGAATCGCGGAACACGACATCGAAATCGAAGCCGTGAACCGCCGGGCTGATGTCGAGGCGACGGCGGCGCCGCATTGCCCCTACCGGCAACTCGTCAAGGCCGTGCCAAGCCATCGGATCGGATTCGTTGTCAAGCGAGGGAGCCAGGGGTCCTTCGCCCAGGTAGGCGATGTCGTTCTCTTCGACGGCCCGGATCATGAGGCCTCCCGCTCGCCACCCCGCGCACACATCGGTCAACGGCATCCGCTTGGTTCCTGGGTCGCGGGCGAAGAGCCCCTGTCGACCGAGCGAGGACCCCGCAATCAATGCCGTTACGGGTGTGTCGTCGAGGAGTTGCGCGAGGAGGGTGCCGCCCGCCAATTCGTCGGAGGCGCATTCGGCGAGCACACGGCGGAACTGCGAACCGATGCTGACGCCCACGAGCGCGTCGACGCCTTCGGTGGGCGAGGGATTGACTTCGATACGCATGACCCGTCGAGCGTCGAGGTCAACTTCAACCGTTGAACTGGCCGTGTCGAGAATGTCGCTCGACGACACAGTGGTGAGAAGATCGCGTCCCTGGCCGCGTAACTCAAGGACACCAGGTCGCGGAAACAGAATGTCGATGGATGTTGTGCGGCGAAACGATGGGGGAGTTCGGGGCGGTGTGCCGCGAGATGGTCCCCGGGTGCCCGACCAGATCGGGCGTTGGGACGGATCGGCTGCCGCTCGGGTCACGCCTCATTCTGGCTCAAGCGGACCGGTAGGCCTCGCGGAGGAGATCGACGACGGGAGAGCCATTGGCGGTCACGTCCAGTTCACCGAGCCTGGTCAGCACCGCGTGGGTGGGGATGGCCGGCTCTCCGGTCGGAAAAATGGCGATGGACAATGCGCCCGGGGCAGGACCGGCGCCGGGGCGCAACGGCCACCACGGCGCGATGTCGACAGCGTTGTCACCCGTGGGGCCGTGACCGGCGAACAACGCAAGGATGTCGTCACGGCTCCGCCCGTGCCAAGCAAGGAGTCGCCAGGGATCGCGGTCGAGCTGATCGGCGAACACGTACAGCACGGCGGCCTGGTGCTTGCACGGGTCGCCCCAATCGGGGCAGCTGCAGGTGGCGTGCAGGTCGGTCCATCGTGTCGGGAACAGCGCCGATCCGGCGGCGGAAAAGACATCCTCGAGGTCGTTCGGAACCTCGCCGGCCAACAGGCGGGCGGCGTAGCCCATCCGGGAGCGGAGAGCGTCGTCGATCTTGGTCCACTGCTTTAGCGACGGAACGACGATGCGCACGGTCACGGCGTAAGGGGTAGGTCGCGACCCTTGGACCTTGGCGGTCAACAGCCCGGCTGCAACATCGAGCGAGAGGACCTGCCCTTTGCGGGCGTACGCCCGTCCTCGTGTCATACGGCCACCGAGACCGAAAGACTCGAGCACGTCGACGAACCGTTTGGACCACCACGTGTCAGCCATGGCCCCGCGGGTTTTCGACGTCGCGATACCACCTTTAGCGGCGAGCGGCTTCGAGGCGGCATAACCGGCCCACCGGTCATCCCAACGGCCGGCCATCAGGTGAGCTCGTCGCCGACATCGGACTCGCGCAATGCGATGACGTCGCGCAGATCGTCCGTGCTGAGTTCGGTGATCCATGCCTCGCCGGTCCCGACGACCGACTCGGCCAGCGCTCGCTTCGCCGTGATCATCGCGTCGATCCGTTCCTCGATGGTGCCCGAGCTGACGAGCTTATGGACGAGGACGGTACGGCGTTGACCGATCCGGTAGGCCCGATCGGTCGCTTGATCTTCCACCGCCGGATTCCACCACCGGTCGAGATGCACCACATGGGCGGCGGCGGTGAGGTTGAGCCCGGTCCCGCCGGCTTTCAGCGACAGCAGAAATATGCCGGGCCCTCCCTCGGATTGAAATTGCTCGACCATCGCATCTCGCAACGGCCGCCTCACGCCGCCGTGCAGCCAGAGGGGCGCCTGTCCATAGCGGGCGCCGAGATAGGGCACGAGCAACTCACCCCATTCGGCGAATTGAGTGAAACACAGGACTTTGTCTCCGGCGTCGATAATTTCGTCGAGCAGCTCCTCAACACGATTCAGTTTGCCGGATCGACCATTGAGCGCCGAGCCGTCGCGGGCGAAATGGGCGGGGTGATTGCAGACCTGTTTCAGCCTTGTGATGCCGGCCAGCACGAGCCCCCGACGAGCGATACCGTCGGCTTCGTCGGCTTGCTTCAAGAGGTCGTCGACGACGGCTCGGTACAGAGTGGCTTGCTCCCGGGTGAGCGGGCAGTGTTCGGTCTGTTCGATCTTGTCGGGCAGGTCGTCGATGATCGATCGATCGGTCTTGAGTCGCCGCAAGATGAATGGGCCGGTGATTCGCCGCAGCAGCGCGGTCGCCCCGGCATCTTGTTCGGTTTCGATGGGCACGGCGAAGCGACGCTTGAATTCGGCGGCGGTGCCGAGCAGACCGGGGTTGAGGACGTGCATGAGCGACCACAACTCTCCCAGGCGGTTCTCCACCGGGGTGCCGGTGAGAGCGACGCGCCGACCGGCCTCAAGTTGGCGGATGGCCTTGGTTTGCGCCGTGCCCGGGTTCTTCACCTGCTGCGCCTCATCGAGCACCAATCGGCCCCACGGCACCGCCTGGAGCAGGCCCAGGTCACGAGCGACCAGTGAGTAGGTGGTCAAGACCACATCGGCGCCGCCTCGCGCCGCCACGGCTTGATCTTCGTTGCGTAGCCGGTCGGGGCCATGGTGAATCTTGGTGCGTAGCGTCGGTGCGAACCGTTCGAGTTCGCGTTGCCAGTTGCCGAGCACCGACACCGGGCAGACCACCAGGGTCGGCCCCTCGATCGGGTCGGCGAGCAATGTCGCGATGAGCTGGGCGGTCTTGCCCAAACCCATGTCGTCGGCCAGGCAGGCTCCGAGCCCGAGGCAACCGAGAAAAATCAGCCAGCCCGCACCGCGTTGTTGATAGGGCCGCAAATGGCCTTCGAAGCCCTCGGGGTCATCAATGGGAGCGACGGAGGAATGCAGCGCTCCGTCGAGCAGATCACCGAGCCAGCCGCTGGCTGCGACGTCGGCCTCGGGTATGTCGGCAGGCAGTCGAATGCCGCGCAATCCGAGCGCAGTGCGCATCAACTCCGCCGCCGTCGCCTGGCCCTTGGTGCCGACGGCGGCGATCATGGCGGCCATTTCGGACGGGTCGAGTTCGACCCACTCCCCTCGTAACCTTACGAGACTTCCCTTGGACTCCGCGGCCCGTTGCAAATCTCGCATATCGGTCTTGGTGAGGCGCTTTTGGCCGAGGGCAGCCTCCCAAGTGAACGACACGATCTCGTCGAAGCCGAATCCGGAACCGGTGACCGAATCGGTCGCCGTTGATCGCTTGGGCGTGGCTTTGGCCCGGAGCCGCACTCGCTGGCGCTGCGACCACCAACCGGGCAAGGTCACGCCGATACCGGCGTCGGTGAGCGCCGTGACGCGATCCCGTACGAAAGTGACCACGGCTGGGGTCGAGAGTTCGATGCTCGATGGGCGGGCGCCGTCGAGTAGCCCGGCGAGTTCTGGTGCAATGCGGGCGACGCGACCGAGGCCTCCCAGCAATTCCGCGACCGCTTCGGAGGAGAACGGTGAATCGGGGTTCCAGAGTTGTTCGGCGGCGACGATGAGCGTGGGTTCGTCAGAATCTTGGACGTGGACTTCGATCCGCCACGGCTGCTCGACGCCGGTTTCTTCTGCGATCGGCTCGCAGAGGCGGAGCATGACTCGCGCTCTCGTCTGGGCGGCTGCTCCCGATCGCACCCAGCCGGCGATCTTGTCGGCGAGGGCGGCCACTTTGGCGCTGTTCAAATTGGCGGGAAGGTGTGGGTCAGGGCTCGTGAGGGCCGCGGTCCACGCTTCGGCAACCGTGCGCCTCCCCGACCGCTTCGCCACTAGCGAGATTGCGGTGTCGGCGAAACCGGCGCGCATGCGCCGGTCCACCGCCATCGCCAGAGCCGAAGCGGCGCCGTGATGGCCGGCGGGGCTCGGGTCGCGGACGATCGACCGGACAAGGTCGCGATCGGCGGCCGTTGGCAGTGGCCACCACCAGGACCGACCTCGCCCTTCGGGGGTGACGGTCAAACCCGGCACGACACGCCCCGAGTCGACGAAGTACGCCGCCAACTCGTCGACTCGTGACGAAAACTCGTCGTCCATCGCCGAGAGACCGCTGATAACGGGTTTGGTGAGGACGCTGGCAACCACGGCGCAGTGGCCTAGCACCTTCTCCGATATTGCGCACGTCAGAGAACCGCCTTGTCCGGCTCGATACAGTGCGGGCATGAGGGGTCCACTCGAGAAGCTGCGCGTTATCGACCTGACCGACGATCTGGGGCGTTTCGCGACCAAACTGTTGGTCGAAACCGGTGCTCAGGTTGTGCGCGTCCAACCCGGGCATGGCGTGACCCAAGGCCCGCCCATGATCGATGGACGAGCGGTGGCCGGCGGTGGGCTTCTCGACTGGTGGTATGACGGCGGCAAACGTCGGCTACCACTCGACCTCGATCGGGCGTCCGACGCACAGGCCTATCGACGCCTTGCCGCGAAGGCCGACCTGATCATCGAAAACGAGCCGCTCGGACGGCTGACGGCGCTGGGGCTCGATCACGGTGACCTTGTCGGGGCCAATCCAGCGCTGGTGCAAGTCAGTCTCACGCCGTTTGGCCGCACCGGCCCATGGGCGCGGTGGCAGACCACCGACCTGGTCTCGAGCGCGCTCGGGGGCGTGCTTTCGGTGTCAGGCACACCAGACCAGGCCATCAATCCCTGGGGACGCCAGAGCCTGCATTTCGGGTCGTTCGCGGCCGCCGTCAGCGGGCTGGCGGCCGTCCATCATGCTCGCGTCAGCGGCCGCGGTCAGCTGGTCGACGTATCGATGCACGAAGTCGTGGCCACGACGGTCGAGCACCTCTGGTTTCAGTATTGGTACGACGACGCACTGCCCTTGCCTAAGTTGGCGCTACGCCAAGGGGCGCTGCATTGGCTGCGGGCCTACGACGTCACCAAGTGCAAAAGCGGTTGGTGCATGATCTCTCCGACGCCGGCGGCACCGCCGCTGTTGGAGTGGATGGCCGAGTGTGGAACGCCAGGAGCAGCCGAGTTGGCCCAACTTGATTCCTCATCCGTCTTGACCCATCTTGAGCCGATCATGGCGATGACCCGTCAATTCGCGTTGACCAAGGACGCCGGCGAACTCTTCACCGAAGCCCAGGCCCGTCACGTGGCCTTTGGGGAGGTGCAGTCGGTCGCGCAGGTCAGCGCCAACCCCCAATTCGCGTTTCGAGGCTTCATCCGATCGACAACGGGTGCGGCCGTTTCGCTTCCACGGCCAGGACATCCAGTCGTTTACGGATCGACGCCGCTCGACGCCCCGAGTGCGCCCCTCGACGGAGACCTCGAGCAGGTTCTGCGAGAGTGGGAAGCCGTGGGGACCGCATCCCCGACGGATAAGCAGGCACCGACGGTCGCGCAGGTACCGACGATTCCGAGCGCCGAGGAGCCGAACAAACCGTTGTCGGGGCTTCGAGTGCTCGACTTCACGTGGGTGTTGGCCGGGCCTTTCTGCTGTCGAATGTTAGGTGACCTCGGGGCCGACATCGTGAAGGTTCAGACGGCGGGACGGGCCACCTTGGTGAACTCGCCCGAGTTTCCTTACTACCCGTGTTGGAACCGCTCCAAGCGGTCGCTCTCGCTCAATATGAAGGCCCCGCCGGCCATCGTGCTGGTGCGTAAGCTCGTCGAACAGTCCGACGTGCTCATCGAGAATTATTCCGCCGGTGTTCTCGATCGGTGGGGTCTCGACTACGAGACGGTGCACGGCTGGAATCCCCGACTGATCTACGTGACGATGTCGGGCTGCGGCCACGAGGGCCCTTGGAAGAACATGATCTCCTACGCGCCGACGGTTCACGCCCTGTGCGGTCTCACCCACCTTTCGAATCCTGCCGACCGGGGCGATGTGGGCGCAGGGTTCTCGTTGAACGACCATGCCGCCGGGTTTACTGCCGCCCTATCGATCCTCTCGGCGATCGAAGCCCGACGCACTACGGGGGAGGGTCAGCACGTCGACATCGCCCAACTCGAAGTGGGTGCCTACATTGTGGGGCCGGCGGTCATGGACTATCTCGCCAATCGTCGAGAAGCCCAACCAGCCGGAAACCACGACCCTTACGCGAGCTACCTGGTCAACGAAGTATTCAAGACGAGCGACGGCGAGGTGGCGATCACCGTTCGTGACGAACGCGAGGGTGCGGCGGTACAACGGCTGATTTCAGGAGATCTGCGAGGGCTGAGGGATTGGTGCGCCACGAAGACGGCCGACGCGGCGATGAGGGCGCTGCAAGGCGTCGGTGTACCCGCCGGGCGCGTCCAGAACGCGGAACTGCTGTTCAACGACGATGAACAGCTCGCGGCCCGTGGACTCTTTTCCACGATGACCTCCGATGTCTTTGGAGAGCGGCCGTTCGACCGCTATCCGGCGCTGTTCAGCGAGAGTGTGCTGGCGCCGTATCGGGGGGCGCCGAACTACCTGGGTGAGCACAATTTTGAACTGTTGTCGGAGTTGGCGGGGATGAGCGAGGAAGAGATCGCTGCGGCCATGGGCGACGGCCTGCTCGACTGACCGACCCGATCTGGATTCGCCTTTTCTACGACTTCCAGGGCGCCGTCTCGACCGGGCGTCCTGCGAAATTCGGCTCAGCCGCGGCGACCTTGGGCCACGGATACACATCGGTCAGCAAGTAGTAATAGCCCTGGACGGCCACGGCGAGTCGCATTGCCTTGAGGTTGAACTCCCACATGCCGCGCGGCTGGCGTCCCGTGATCACGATGACGAACCAACTGATGAAGGTGATGATTTCCATGGCCAGGCCGTAAAACATCATGATGATGGCCGCCGGAATGACCGTGATAATCCGAAAGAAGCAGGTGATGCGGTTCGCCTTCCGCTCAAATGCGGCCTTGTAGCGCGCCGGCGATGCCGGATCAGACTCCCCGAAGGCCGGGAAATGATCATGCAAGAGCAGTGCGTACGACCCGACATTTTGTGAGTAGGCAAAAAAGCTGGCGTTGAAATTGAATATGCTCTCGTTGCGTTTTCCGGTAAAGAGGATCACAAACCACTGCGCCACAACACTGAGGTTGTTGGCTATCTGCCACAGATACAGTACAATGCCGTGGGGAATCAGCAGGACCAATCGGACCAATACTGTCAGGCGGTTGCGTTGCTCGGTGTAGGCCACGTCGGACTGGATCGGATACAAAGCCGTGCTCCTTGCTCGGCCTCGGGGGCCGTTGGTTGATCTGGTCAATAGTCGCATGGCAAGCTCGCGCTGTCACCATACCGACCTACCCCGCCGGTTCAGCGCGCTGACGGTTTCCGCGCCTCAGCCTTTCGCCCCCGCGGGCGAATCGAGCAGCCCGGCCACCGCCAGCGCTTGGCGCTTGGCCCCATCCAGGTCGTAGTGGCGCCGCGTCACGATGCGTTGGGCATACAAACCGCCGCCGGCCTGGATATTGGTGACCGCGTACCAGCCTCCCATGGCGTCGGCGGTCAAGTCACGAATGGCATGAAAGAGACGGGTGCGGTACTCGCCGTCGACGTCGTTGCGCGTGCCCATATATTTGCGTACGAGGTCTCCGGTCTCGGGATTTTCGAGATCGGCCACCGACGGCGCAGTGAGAACCGACCCGCCGGCGATATCGTGCAAGTGACGGACCATCAGGCTGTAGTTGGCCGCCCCGGTGTACTTACCCGCATTGGTGTACAGCTCGTTGGGAAAGGCCGCGCCCATGGGGCCTATCTCGGAGTGAGTCACCGCGGCCTCAAGACACGCGCGGATGACGGTGGCGTGGATGATCATCTCGGAGATCTTCTCCTTGATGTGACCTTCACCGCCGAGGCCGTTCGACTCGGCGATCAGCTGAGCGAACCCGACAAGCAGGTCGGCTCCGTCAGCCATGGCTGACAGCCCTCCCAGGCGTTCCCATAGGCCGAGGGAATGAGCGAATACGGCGGCTTGTGCCACCTCGCCGTTGAGGAAGATGCGTTCGTTCGGAACGAATACGTCTTCGAAGATCACAAACCCTTCAGGGCAGGCGCTGGTGGAGGAGATTGGGAAGTCGCGCGTGTCGGCATGGCGAGGGGCGTAGCTGGTGTTGATGATCTTCACGCCGGGCGCATTCACCGGAATCATGGCGGCGATGGCGTAGTCTTCTTCGCCTGCCTTCATCGCTTTGGTCGGGATGGTCATCAGCTCATGGCCGAGCGATGCGCCCGAAATATGAAGCTTGGCGCCGCGAACTACGACGCCATCCTTGGACCGGTCGACGACGTGCACGTACGCATCGGGGTCGTCCTGCTTGAGGGGGGGACGGGACCGGTCGCCCTTGGCGTCGGTGATGCATTGGGTGATGCGGATGTCGCGCTTCTGGGCGTCCTCGATGAACGCGTTGATGCCTTCGATGTATTGCGGCGCGGCGCCTGCGATGCGACCGGCGGCGGTCGCCAAGGTCATGATCGATGTATAGGTGACGTGCGCCATCAGGCCGGCGTGATGTACCACTTCGACCATCGACCGCAGCTGTTCAGCCGATTGCGGCACCGTACTGAGCGGGCTGCGGCCATCGACGGCTTGGGACCCCAGCCACTCGTAGCGTTCGGCCACGTGGTCGACCGCCGGCCCCAGAACGGGGTGCCCGGGCAGATCTTTCACGCGCTCACCCTCGAAGAAGGTCGCCCGCCCGTCGTCCAATGAGGTCTTGTATTGCTCTCCGGTCAACATTCGTTGCTCCTCGTGCGGTTGGTCGTCGAGCCGTTCTACCAAACCTGAGCCTTCCCGTCCAAGATCACGACCGACGGCGAGACTTCGATCCGCCGGGACTCGCTTCGCACGGAACGGATTGCGATGGGCGAGGCTTTTTGGGGAAGGATCGGGTGATGCATTATCGACGACTTGGCCGCACTGCCCTGCAAGTCAGTGAACTGTGCCTCGGCACCATGAACTTCGGCCCCCAGACATCGGAAGACGAGTCGAGGCAAATCATGGATCGCGCCCTCGAACTCGGCATCAACTTCTTCGACACGGCGAACCGTTACGGTGGCGCCCAGGGGGCCGGGGCAACCGAGGAGATTCTCGGCCGTTGGTTTGCCCTTGGCGGCGACCGACGAGAGAAGGTCGTGTTGGCGACCAAGGTCTTCGGCGCCATGTCGGACTGGCCCAATGATGGAAAGCTGTCGGCGCGCCATATTCGGGCCGCTTGCGAGGCCAGCCTGCGCCGCATGCAAACCGACCACATCGACCTGTATCAAATGCACCACGTTGACCGTACGGCACCATGGGACGAAGTGTGGCAGGCGATGGAGACGCTGGTGCAGCAAGGCAAGGTGATCTACATCGGCAGCAGCAACTTTGCCGGTTGGCATATCGCTCAAGCCAACGAGACGGCCACGCAGCGGGGTTTTCTCGGCCTGGTGAGTGAACAAAGCCACTACAACTTGGCCGTGCGCACCGTTGAGCTCGAGGTCTTGCCGGCGTGTCTCCACTATGGCCTCGGAATGATTCCGTGGAGTCCTTTGTCAGGTGGGATTCTCGGTGGGGTGCTGACCGGTGACGGGGGCGGCCGGCGACAAACCCCACAAGCGCTGAAACGGATCCCGAAAATGCGGCCCGCCTTGGAAGCCTGGGAATCGCTTTGTAGTGACCTCGGGGAAGCTCCGGCGGCGATCGCGTTGGCCTGGCTCCTGCATCAGGACGGGGTCACCTGTCCGATCATCGGGCCCCGTACGATGGATCAATTCGACGGGGCATCCTTGCGCGCCCTCGACGTAAAGCTCGACTCCGATACCTTGGCCAAAATTGACACGATCTTTCCCGGGCCCGGGGGCACGGCGCCCGAGGCCTATTCCTGGTAGGGGCGGGTCCGAAATCGGGCCGTATCATCAAGATCGACGAACGCTCGCGTGAATGCCCAAATGGGGCTTCAGTCGGCTTTTCAGCCCGCCGATGAGTGATCCATGGTCCAGCACACGCAAGATCGCCGCAGGCCGTTTTCCTTTTCTGAACAGCTTCACCTGATCATCCCGCTGCTTGGCGTTTGGGCGGTCGGGCTCATGGTGTTGTCAGCCGTCGCCGCGCAAGGTAACGCCGGTCAACTTCTGTTAGATCCCACCTACGCGGCCGGCGCCGCCTGGTACACCGGCTTCGTGTCGAGCCTGGGCATTCTCGCGTGGGGAGTGGCTGCCGGCGCGGCCGGCTGGTGCAGCTGGACGTCTCGCATCGCTGGGCGTAACGGGGCGGCAAGCTTCTTGCGCGGCGGTTGCATCGTTACCAGTGCGCTCTTGCTCGACGACCTCTTCGACTTTCACGCCGGGCTGCTTCCGATGATCGGGATTTCCAAGATCGTGGGCGAAAGCATTTTTGTCGTGGCCGTTCTGTATTGGGTGTCTCGCAACTGGCACGAGGTCCGGCGCACCCGGATTCAGCTGCTGGGGGCAGCCCTGATGGCCAGCGCCGCTTCGCTCATCATCGACGCCGCCATCAATCCATCCACCGCCAATCGGGGTTTGCTGTTCGAGGACGGCGCGAAGTTTCTTGGTATCTTGGCGTGGGCCACGTACTTTGTCGTGACCTCGCGAGACATCGGTCGCTCCGTTATGCGACAGGTGTCGGAAATGGGGGTAGCCGATCCGGCCCTCGTAGCGGCGAAGCGACCGTCGCTGGCCGACCTGACCCAACCGTCCCGGACCCGGGTGGCCGGCCCGGTCAGCGTGGGCTGAGGAGTACGGCATCGCGGAGCCGCTCAGCGCTGTTGTCGCCGGGCCGCGACAGGTGGGTGATGAGGCGAAGCTGCGGCTCCGATCCCGGCGTCAACTGTTGAAACTCGAACTCGATCCGGCCTGCTTGAGGGTGCTGAAAGACGCGAATTCGTCGTTCCATGCCGGCTACGTCGTGGCGCGGCCACCATGCGGCAAACTCTTTGCTCGCTAAGGTGAGGCGGCTGACGAGCGACTGCACGGCAGGATCATCGCGGATGGGCGTCGTGTCGGCCCTGAATTGCGAAAGTACCCGCCGGGCTTCGGGTTCCCAATCCACGATTAGGGCTCTCGCCGTGGGATCGGCGAAAACGATCCAGACGAGATTGCGTTCCGCCGCTGACAAGATCTCGATCACCGGAAATAGGCGGAGGTAGGCGTGGTTCCATGCCAAGAAATCCCACGTCGGCCCTAAGACATACGACGGATTGGGCTCGAGCGCTCCCAGCAGCCGATGCAGTGACTCCGGCACCGTCGGTTGGGTGATTGTGCCCGCTCGGCGATCGGAGGCGGCGAGCGCCAACAGGTGGGCGCGCTCGACGGGATCAAGGCGCAGGGCGCGGGCCAGAGCGTCGAGAACGTCCTTGGAAGCGTTGATCGGACGGCCTTGTTCGAGCCAGGTGTACCAGCTCACCGAAACGCCGGCCAACTGAGCCACCTCCTCTCGGCGCAGGCCGGCGGTGCGCCGCCGTTCGCCCGGCGCGAGCCCGACATCGCCGGGCGCGATCACGCTGCGTTTGGCCCGGAGAAACTCCGCAAGGTCGGCCCGACGCACCATCGCGCCATTCACCTAGGGCTCCGACTGTCAGCGCGCCGTCAGTACCTCGACGCCGGTAGGGGTCACGAGGATGGTGTGCTCGAACTGCGCGGTTCGACGCCGATCGACGGTGACGACGGTCCAGCCGTCGTCCCAGGTCTCGTGTTCGTGGGCGCCGACGGTGATCATCGGCTCGATGGTGAAGGTCATGCCCGGCTGCATGAGCAGTTTGGCGTTTCGATCAAAGTAGTGGGGCACATTGGGCGGCATGTGGAACACCTCGCCGATTCCGTGGCCGACGAAAGCCCGCACGACCCCATAGCCAAACTTGGTGGCGTGAGTTTCGATGGCTTTTCCGATGGCGTGCATCGGTATGCCCGGGCCGACGGCGGCGACCCCGAGATCGAGACACTCCTTCGTGACCCGCACGAGATCGCGACTGGTCTGATCGACGTTGCCCACGAGGATGGTATCGGAGCAGTCGCCGTGGACACCGTCAAGAAATATTGTGATGTCGAGGTTGACGATGTCGCCGTCGATGAGGGACCGGCTATCGGGGATGCCGTGACAGATGACTTCGTTGACCGAGGTGCACAGCGACTTGGGGTAACCGTGATATCCAAGCGTCGACGGGTACACGCCCTTTGTGATGTGCATTTCGTGGACCAGCGCGTCGAGTTCTTCGGTGGTCACTCCGGGACGCACCGCGGCGCCGATCTCGGTCAGCACCTCGGCCGCGATGGCACCGGCCCGTCGCATTTTGATGATTGTCTCGGGGCTCTTTATCAAGCTGGTGAAGCGCCGGGCCTTGGGTTCGCCGTCGTTATCGACGTAGTCGGGACGAGCGATGGAAATCGGCACCGGCCGCATAGGGGAGACGACACCCGGTTCGACCAGATCAACGCCCACGGGTAAGGGCCCGTGGTCGCGATGGCACCGCTTGAATTTCCGTCCGCTGCCACACCAACACGGATCGTTGGACTTGGGCGCGGCCGAGGATGACTGAGCCGACCTTGGCTTAGTCGAAGACGACTGAGCGGACGACGAAAGGGCGGAGGACGCATCGAGCTTCATGGCAGGGGGCCAAGGATATCGCTCTGAGCGCGGTCCGCACGGCCGGTAGCGTAGGGCCATGTCCGCCGCCGACCCTGGAGACATTCCCAAGTACCGCTACGGAGCCGCGTTGGCCGACGATATCGAGGCCCGGTGGCAAGCCTGGTGGGAGGAGAACGCCGCCTTTGCGGCCCCCAATCCGGTCGGTCCGCTGGCTGGAAGTACCGTCGACGGGGCCATCGTGGGGCGCCCGAAGCTGTTCGTGATGGACATGTTCCCGTACCCGTCGGGCACCGGGTTGCACGTCGGGCATCCCCTCGGATACATCGCCACCGACGTGTACGCGCGGTTCAAGCGCATGACTGGCTACAACGTGTTGCACACGATGGGCTACGACGCCTACGGATTGCCGGCGGAGCAGCACGCCATGTCAACAGGTGAGCATCCGCGCATCAACACCGAATTGAACGTCGCCACCATGCGGCGCCAACTCCGGCGCCTGGGGCTGGGTCACGATCAGCGCCGCAGTGTGTCGACCACCGACATTGAGTTCTTGGAGTTCACGCAGCGCATCTTCCTGCGCATATTCAACTCCTGGTACGACCCCCAAGCTACGAACCCGCTCGGTGGCCAGGGGGCGGCGCGCCCGATAAGTGAGTTGATCGCCCGCTACGAGGTTGGTACCACTGTGCCCGACGACGGTCGGTCGTGGGCGACGTTGAACGCCACCGAGCGGCGTGCCATCGTCGACGGCCATCGGTTGGCCTATGTGGCCAACGCGCCCGTCAACTGGTGCCCGGGGCTAGGCACGATCGTGGCCAACGAAGAAGTCACGCCCGATGGTCGGTCCGATATAGGCAACTTCCCGGTGTTCAAACGGGCCATGCGCCAATGGGTGATGCGCATCACCACCTACGCCGACCGCCTCATCGAAGATCTCGATCTTGTCGATTGGCCGGAGCCGGTCAAAATGATGCAGCGCAACTGGATCGGGCGTTCGAGCGGTGCACGCGTGCGCTTCGACGTCGGCGACGACGGGGCCAACGCCATCGAGGTCTTCACCACGCGCCCCGACACGCTGTTCGGGGCTACCTACATGGTGCTGGCGCCTGAGCATTCCCTCGTCGATGGATTGACGGCCGAGGTTTGGCCCATCGGGGTCGATCCGCGATGGACGGCGGGCCACGACAGTCCGACTCAGGCCGTCCGGGCCTATCGCCAACAGTCGGCGGCCAAGAGTGACATCGTGCGCCAGGACGAGGGTCTGGAAAAGACCGGTGTCTTTCTCGGGTCATTCGCCACCAATCCCGTCAACGGCGAGCAAATTCCGCTGTTCATCGCCGACTACGTGCTCATGGGGTATGGAACGGGCGCAATCATGGCGGTACCCTCGGGCGACCAACGCGACTTCGAGTTCGCGCAGGCCTACGGGCTTCCCATAAGGGCCACGGTTTTGCCTCCTGCCGCCTGGTTCGAGGCAAACGGACTCAGCGTCGACGCACCACCCGTCGAGTGGCCCCACGCCTATGACGTCGAGGGCACGGTCGTGAACTCGGCCAACGCCGCCCTTGATCTCAACGGCATGTCGATCGCCGACGCGAAAGCGGCCATGAATGTTTGGCTGGAAACGAGTGGCCACGGCCGCGGCACCATTCAATACAAACTCCGCGACTGGCTCTTCAGCCGGCAGCGTTATTGGGGCGAGCCCTTCCCGATCGTGTACGACGTAACCGGAATGCCCATCGCCTTGCCTGAGGCCATGCTGCCCGTTGCTTTGCCCGATACTGATCAGTTCGCGCCCCGCACGTTCGAGCCCGACGACGAGCAGTCGAACCCGGAAGCCCCCCTCGACCGGCTCACCGATTGGGTCAACGTGACCCTTGATCTGGGCGACGGCCCGAACGTCTACCGCCGCGATACCAACGTTATGCCGCAATGGGCCGGTTCTTGTTCGTACTATTTGCGCTACATCGATCCCGCCCTTGTCGAGTCGATTACGGTCGAGGAGAACGAGCACTATTGGATGGGCGACCGCGGCGTCGATCTCTATGTGGGTGGTGTCGAGCACGCGGTATTGCATTTGCTGTACAGCCGGTTCTGGCATAAAGTACTTTACGATTTGGGGGTTGTATCGACTCCCGAACCGTTCGCCCGGCTGTTCAACCAGGGCTATATTCAGGCCCACTACTACGAGGACGGGCGGGGTACCCGGGTCGATGCAACCCTGGTTGAGGAACGCGACGGACAGTGGTTTTATGAAGGCCAACCCGTGACCCGGTTCTTCGGCAAAATGGGCAAGAGTTTGAAGAACGTCGTGACCCCCGACGACATGTACGACGCCTACGGGGCCGACACCCTGCGGTTGTACGAGATGTCGATGGGACCACTCGAACTCTCCCGCCCGTGGGAGACCCGGGCCGTGTCGGGCGCTTACCGCCTGCTGCAGCGAGTGTGGCGAAACATCGTCGACGAAGACACCGGCGATGCTCGGGTCACCGAGGAAGCAGCGACTGACGAAGATCGGCGCCGCATCGCTCGCACGGTGGATGGCGTTCGGGGCGCGATGGATGCGCTGCGATTCAACACGCCAATCGCTAAGATCACCGAACTCAACAACCACCTCACCCAGGCCTATCCCGGAGGAATCCCTCGGGCTACGGCCGAGCCCTTAGTGCTGCTGCTGGCTCCGTTCGCGCCTCACATGGCCGAAGAACTGTGGGCCAAATTGGGTCATAGTGATTCGCTGGCTTGGCACGCTTTTCCCGAGGCTGACCCGGCGCTGCTCGTCGATGACACCGTCGAGGTGCCGGTACAGGTAAACGGCAAGCTGCGAGCGAAGGTGACGGTCGCGGCCGGGCTCAGCGCCGATGCGCTGGAAGCGGCGGCCCGGGCCGAGCCGAAGATCGCTGAACTGCTGGCCGGTACGGAAGTTCGCAAAGTTATCTCGGTGGCCGGTCGGCTGGTCAATTTCGTAGTGGCCTGAGGAACGGCCGGCTCTGAGAAACGGCCAAGTTATTGCTGGGCAGACCCTCAGTGCCGAGTGCGGCCCCTTCGGAGCGCTAGCGTTGACGCCCGTGCCAAACGTCGCCTCCCCTCCTCGTATACGTAACCGTGGCGCCATCGCCGGGTTCTCGGTGCTGCTGGTGACCGCTACGGCCACGCTCGGCATCGCCAGTTGTGGCTCGAAGACCACCAAGGCTCCCGACACCGTTGTGGGATCCTCGAATGGCGCGGCAACGCCGTCGATCGCGGCCGCCGCAGTCCCCGACACCGCCGCCGCGCCGAGCGACACGAAAGCCGCCGCGCCAAATACGGCGCCGGCCCCCGAATCGAGCGCGGCCGCCAGCGCCGCCGGTTCTGCCGGGTGCCCGAAAGCCGACGGATCTTCGCCGCCGACCAAGAAATTCGCGGCTGCACCGCCGATGTGCATCGACCCAGCCAAGACGTATCGGGCCACGGTCGAGACTGGTAAGGGCAGCTTTACGATTACGTTCGACGCCAAAAAAGCCCCGGTAACCGTCAATAATTTCGTCTTCTTGGCCCGCTTCCATTTCTATGATGGCAGCGGGTTTCACCGGGTGGTTCCCAACTTTGTGATCCAGGGGGGATCCGGTGACGGCCAGGGCGGCGGCGGTCCGGGCTATGCGTTTCAAGACGAACTGCCCCAAGCGGGCGAGTACAAGATCGGTTCGATCGCCATGGCCAACGCCGGGGCCAACACGAATGACTCACAGTTCTTCGTCATCACCGGGGCGAATGGCGCGGCCCTGCCGCCCAGCTACTCGCTCTTCGGCGCGGTGACGCAAGGTATGGACACGGTGAACGCAATCGCTGCCCTCGGCACCGGCGATGGTCCGCCGAGTGAGCCGGTCGCCATCACGAAAGTCACGATTCAAGAGGGGTAACCGGGTCGTTCATCGTTCATGTAGCAACCGTTCATGTAGCAACTGAGGCGCGCCGTGTGGGCGTGGACTGCTACATGAACGGAGGTGCCTACGCGGCCTTGAGGTCGAGCAGCACCTTGCGCCAGCGGGTCGGATCGGACCGGTAGGGGGCGTAGAAGCTGATTCGGTCGGCGAGGCCTTTCCATCGGGCCGTGAGCTTGGCTGCGAGTTGCTCGGGTTCGGCCACCACGGCGAATGCGTGCAGCATTTCATCGTCTATGGCGTGGCCCATCTCGACCCATTTTCCTTGTTTGGAGAGTCCGTTGAGTTCGGTCTGCAAGCCTCCCCATCCGTGGGCGTCGAGCACGCCGCGGTAACTTGGAGTCGATCCGTAGAACGCAATCTGTTGGCGGGTGCCCACGGCCGCCGCCAACATGTCTTCCTCGGTGGCGCCGGTAACGACAAAGGCCGGGAGCGAGATCTCGAAGTCTTCACGCCGGCGGCCGCTCTTGGCCATACCGGCTTCGAGCGCCGGCATGGTGACCTCTCGGGCGTAGCGCTCGGTCGTAAAGCTGTGGGCGAGGAAGCCATCGGCCACCTCACCGGCCACCTTGGTCATGCCCTCACCCACACCCGCGAGAAACACCTTTGGAGTTCCGTAAGGATTCGGACCGGGATTGAAGAATGGCGTCATGAGCGTGTGCGTGTAGTAATCGCCCCGAAAATCGAGCTTCGTCCCGTTCTGCCAAGTATCCCAAATGGAGCGCATAGCCGAGATGTACTCCCGCATCTGGCTGGCCGGCTTGCCGCTCCAAGGCATCGAGAAACGCTTCTCGATATGGGGCTTGATCTGACTGCCCAGCCCGAGAATGAATCGTCCTTTCGAGAACTGCTGGAGGTCGTAGCCGATGTTGGCTGTCACCATCGGATTGCGGGCGAACGCCACGGCGATCGACGTGCCGAGTTGGATCTTCTCGGTGGCCTGGGCCGCGAGAAGAATCGGGAAGAACGGATCATGACTGATTTCGGCCGTCCAGAAGCCGTCGTAACCGGCCTCTTCAGACAACTTGGCGGCCTCCGCCACGCCGTCGAGACCAGTCGCTGCTCCTCCATCAACACGCATTTCGGCGACGCTACCGATCGGTGACGGGCTACGCCAGTCGTACGACGTAACGGCCGCGGGCCCCTCCGGCCCGGATGGTCGTGAGCGCCTCCTCGAGACCATCGAGCCCGATCTCGACCACGAGGTCACCATCGAGCCCTACCGGTTGCAGATCGGTGGCGCAGCGCCGCCAAATCTCGCAGCGCTGCTCCATGTCGAGCTGCACCGAGTCGATGCCCAACAACGCTACGCCTCGCAGAATGAACGGGAACACCGACGTCGGTAGGGCCGTACCCCCGGTCAAGCCGCTGGCGGCCACGGCCCCGCCGTACTTGGTGGTTTTGATGGCCGTAGCGAGCGTCGTCCCTCCGACGCAGTCGACCACCGCGGCCCATCGTTCCTTGCCGAGCGGACGGCCGTCGTCGGTGGCCAGCTCGGCCCGATCGATCACATTCGACGCCCCGAGTTCGCGCAAGAACGCCTCCTCAGTGGCCTTACCGGTGGAGGCTACGACCGTGTACCCCCGCCGCGACAACATTCCAACTGCGGTCGATCCGACGCCCCCGGTTGCGCCGGTGACCAGAACCGGTCCGTCACCGGCCCTGAGCCCGTGGCGTTCAAGGGCATGGACCGATTGCGCGGCGGTGAAGCCGGCCGTGCCGATGGCCATCGCCTGGCGCGCGGTGAGCGGATGGGGGAGCGCCACGACGTAGCTCGCGGGCAGCCGGCAGTACTCGGCATAGGCGCCGTGGCGGCCCGTCCCGATGTCGTAACCGTGAGCCAACACCAGATCGCCGACTTGGCAGAATGCGACCCCATCCACCGCCACTACTTCGCCGGCGAGGTCGACCCCGGCAACCAAAGGGGAGATCCGGGCGACGCCGCCATCAGCCAATGTGGCCAACGCGTCTTTGTAGTTGACACTCGACCAATGGACCTTGACGGTCACTTCGCCGACCGGAAGTTGGTCGGCCGAGAGGGTCGACAAACCCCGGACGACGGCGCCGTCAGTTTTCGTGGCCATGAATGCGGGAAACGATGAGGGCATGGTAAAGGTCACGGAGACGCTCCTACTATTGGGTGCTGACTGCTTACTATTGGTCGCGAAGGTAGCGTTCGAGTTCGGCGGCCAGTTCGTCGCCCGACGGCAAGTTGCCAGGATCGGCAAACGGCGTTGAGCCCTGGCCGGCGATGTGATCGTCACCCGACTCGAGCTGCGCTTCGAGTTGGCGGACCATCGCCATGTGTTCGGGATTGTTGGCTATCAGCCCGTCGATTTGCTCTCTTGCGTTTGAACCGGACCGATGCAATTCTGCGGTGTCGACCACCAGTCCGGTCACGCGGGCCAACGCGTCGAGCAACGCCGCGGAGGCCGCCGGATACGGCATTGTGGCGACGTAATGGGGGACGCGGGCCCAGATGCCGACCGCCGGTTTTCCGACATCGGCGAAAGCCCGTTCAAGCGCCGCCGAAACCCCTGCGGGAATTTCGTAGCCTCCTTGAAGGTGGCCGATCTGCGTAGCGAGTTCGGCAGTCGTCGCCGTGCTGCCGAGCGAAGTGGGACGGGTGTGCGGGTAGGGCGCCGGAAACGCCCCAAGTCCGACCAGCATGCGAACCCCGAGCTCGTCGACTAACTCCATCACTGCTTCCGTGAAACGGTTCCAGCGAAAGTCGGGCTCCGGACCGGTCAAAACGAGAACATCTTGCCCGGCCGTGTCGCGACCATGGCGAATCTGGAGGCGGGGAAAGACCAGGCCGGTATTTACGCCGTCGACCAGGTGCATCCGCGGGCGCCGGGCCCGCTGATCGATCAGCTCGTCAGTGTCGAATCGCACAAGCCGATGCGTCCTGATCTGGAGCTTGAGGTTGCCGATGGCCGTGAGACCGCTGAACCCGGCATCGATCCAGCCTTCAAGGCCACAGACCAACACGGGTTCATGCATGTCGACGGGTTTGGCGTTTTCCCAAATGATGAGCGGGCTAGGCACTCAAATTCCTTGTTCTTCAAGAACCCGGTGGGCGGCCTCAGCCAGCATGGGTACCTGCATTTGGAGGACCGTATGGTCGTAGCCGTCGCCGGTGATCGCCCCGTGAACATATCGGGCATACACCCCTTCAAGAATGCAAGCCAACTTCCAATAGGCGAACGCGATGTAGTAATCGAATTGGCCAAGGTCGAGCGACGAGTTCTTCGCGTAGCGATCGCGAAGATCGCGGCTTGAAAGGAAGCCTATGGCCTGCGAAGCGGCCTCGCCCAGCGGCGGATTGGCGTCAGCGGGGTCGGGCCAATAGATCGTAAGCAGGGCTAGGTCGGCCAATGGATCGCCGAGGGTGCAGATCTCCCAGTCCAGCACGGCCCGCACGTCGCCGCGAGTGTCGACTATCACATTGTCGAGTCGGTAGTCGCCGTGCACGATCGCCACAGCCTGCTGGTCGGGCGTCGTGGCCACCAGACGTTGCTGAACGTCGTCGAGCAGCGGGATTTCTCGAGTCTTCGAATCGGTGAATTGTCGGTGCCATCGCTTCAGTTGGCGCCCCATGTAGCCGTCGTGCTTCCCGAGATCGGCCAATCCCACCGCGCCAAGATCGAGGCGGTGTAGGGCGATGAGTGTATCCACGAGCGATTCGCCACAATGGCGTCTAGCGGCTTGGGTCAGCGCCTTCCCTTCGCTGGGCGTGCGTAACACCAATCCATCGACGAACTCCATTACGTAGAAGGGACGGTCGCTCACCGATTCGTCATCGCAGAATCCCAGCGGCGTGGCTACCGGTACGGCGGAGCCGTGCAGGCCCGAAATGATGCGGTATTCACGGGCCATGTCGTGAGCGGAGGGGAGGAGATGACCGAGCGGCGGTCGGCGCAGGACAAACCGGGTGGAGTCGGCCCCGGACACGATGTACGTCAAATTCGACCGTCCGCCGGCCACGGCTTGAAACGCAAAGGGGCCGTTGGCGCCGGCGACGTTGGCGGTGAGCCACCTGCTCACGTCGGCCACGCGAATGCCAGGCGGCTCAGTCGTCATCATCGTCACGCTAGCGTGACGATGATGACGGCCACGCGAACGTGACCGGCGCCGTCGTGGCGCCCTGACCCTGACTCACCGGGAGTACCGGTTCATGGCGGTATCGTGATGGTATGGCTCTCGACGTCACCGATGCGACTTTTCAGACCGACGTGATCGAACGCTCGAGCGAAGTTGCGATATTGGTCGACTTGTGGGCGCCATGGTGCGGCCCCTGTCGGTCGTTGGGCCCAATTATCGAGCGAGTGGTGGGCGCGACCGAAGGCCGGGTCGAACTGGTCAAGGTCAACGTCGACGAGAACCCGCAGATCTCGGGCGCGTTCAAGGTACAGTCGATTCCGGCGGTGTACGCCCTCAAGGACGGAAAGGTGGTCGACGGTTTCGTCGGCGCGCTCCCCGAAGCACAAGTCAAGGCCTTCGTCGCCAAATTGGCCCCGCCGAAAACGGAAGTCGATCTGCTCGTCGAAGCCGGCGACGAGTTATCGCTGCGCCGTGCCGTGCAGCTACAGCCCGGTCACGACGCCGCTACCGTGGCTCTGGCCGACCTGCTGGTCAGTCGCTCCGATGAGGGAGATGGCGAAGCGGCTCTCGCCCTCCTCGCCAAGATCGCCGAAAGCAACGAAACGCGCCGGATAGCCGCGCTGGCCCGGGTCGGGGTCGCTCCCACAGTTGTCGACGACGCCACTCTGCGTGAACTCGACACCCTGCTCGATCAGGTCAAAGCCGATGAGGGCGCGAGGCAACGATTCTTGGATCTGCTCGAAGTCATGGGCGATGCGCCAGAAGTGCCGATCTATCGGCGAAAGCTGGCGGCTCGCCTCTTCTGACCACCGTTACGGCGCGTCCTGGATGATCATGGAAGTGGGTCAATAGTGGTAAGGTAACAAAAGCGCTTCCCCCTGCGTACGTAGCCGTTTGTTGAGTTAGTAGCTCGACGCGCCATGCAGGAAGAGGCTGACCTTGCCGCCCATCGCCCCCTATCCCTCCGGGCCTAGCGCGCCGACGGTCCGAGGCGTTCGTCGTCTCGTCGAACTCGTACGTCAGCGTTTTCGTCGATGGCAGACGGAGCACCGCATTCCGGTGGCGTTGGCCTTTTCGATCGCCGTATCGGTCGTGGCCTCGTTCGTTGCGTTACTGGCGTGGCGGGCGCCGAGTAGGGCGGCGCCGGTCGAGCGGTCGCTGCCACGATTTGCCCCACCGAGGGATGGCGCGTCGAACGGGTCGCCTTTTTCGTCGGATGCTTCGAATCTCGCCGTCCGCGCGGGCTCGGTCAACGGCGGGTCGACAGTGGGCGCGGCACTGGGCACGGGTCGGCCGGGCGCGGGTCGGCTGGGTTTGGCTCCCGGAATTACGACGACCAGCGTATTTCTCGTGATCCACGTCGCCGGCGCGGTGAAGCAGCCTGGAGTCCATCGCGTCGCCGCAGGGGCTCGGATCGATGACGCGGTACGAGCGGCCGGGGGCCCAACGCCGGGGGCCAACGTCGATGCCTTGAACTTGGCCGCCCCGCTTACCGACGGGAGTCGGGTGTATGTGCCTACACGGGGTGAAACGGCTGCTCCGGTCGTCGTCGATCCCACCCCCGCCCCGGGTTATGTCACCGCTGGTGCACAGTCCTCAGGAGGGGCGACGGTGGCATCGGGGCCGGTCGACCTCAATACCGCGACGGCGGAGCAGCTCGATACGTTGCCGGGCGTGGGCCCGGCCACTGCGGCCGCGATCATCGAATACCGAACGCAACACGGCCGCCTTCGATCGGTTACCGAACTGCTCGAGATCCGGGGCATCGGCGACGCCAAGCTGGCGTCGCTCCGTTCGAAAGTTCGGGTGTGAAACCGGCGTCCGATCGTGCCCTGTTGCTCGTCGGCCTCGCCGCCATCGGCGGTGCCCGGTTCGGCGGACCGGGCTCGCAGATTACAGCGGTGGTACTGATCGTCGGTGTTCTCGTCGTCACACTGGTCGGACGAATACTTCGCCGCCCATCGAGAGGCGACTCGATCGGTCGATCGACCTGGGGCGAACTCGTGTTAGGGGCCGCCGTCGTGGCGCTGGTGGGTACTATCGCGTTCGTTCTTTCGCAGCGGGCCAACGCCGGCCTGGAGTGGCCCCGCGCCGAGCGCGACGCGCTTCGAAGCCACGCCACCTGGGCGTCTCTCGTTCGAGATCCGGAGCCCACCCGATTCGGAGTTCGGGTCGAACTACGCATCCATGGTCGACATGTGCTCGCGGCCGCCAACGGTCCGCCCGGATGGAGCCTCCTTCGGCACTCCGCCGGCGAACGGATTTCTGTCATCGGAACGTTGCGCCCGATCGCTGAACCGATCCCGGCCTGGTTGCGGGCCCGTCACGTGGGTGCCCGTTTCACGATTCGACAAATTCTCGCATTGCGACCGGGCCCCAGACCTTGGCGACTGGCGAACGCGCTGCGATCGTTGTTGCTGCGCGGCGGCCGCGTACTGCCGCGCCGACAACAGCCCCTGTACGGCGGCTTCCTGCTGGGCGACGATCGAGGGCAGCGGGCCGAGATCACCGACGATTTCCGGGGGGCCGGACTCACCCACCTTCTAGTCGTCTCAGGGCAAAACGTGGCGTTCCTCTTCGTCGCCGCCGGCCCCCTGCTGCGCCGATTGGGTTGGCGCTCCCGCTACGGCTTCGGGCTGGCCCTGTTGGTCGGATTCCTGTTCATCACCCGATTCGAACCGTCGGTCTTGCGGGCCGCAGCGATGGCCGGGGTCGCTCTGACCGCCCGCTATCGCGGCGACGTCGTGTCGCCGGCTCGTGCGCTGGCGCTCTCGGTGACGATCCTCATGCTGATCGATCCGCTATTGGCCTGGTCGGTTGGCTTCGCATTGTCGGTAGGAGCGTGCGCGGGAATCGCGTTCCTGGCGAAGCCGATCGAAAGTCGCCTGCCCGGCCCCCGATGGTTGGCCGAACCGCTCTCGGTCACCCTTGCCGCACAACTCGGCACGGGGCCCTTCTTGATCGGTGTGTTCGGAGGGGTGCCGGTGGCTTCGATACCGGCCAACTTGTTGGCCTTGCCGGCGGCCGAGCCGGTTATGGTCTGGGGCCTGACCGGTGGGTTGCTCGCGGGGTTGCTGGTCGGATGGCGCGGCGGGCTGGCGACCCGATTGCTCCAGTGGCCGACGCAGGTGCTGTTGGGCTGGATCGCCGCGGTGGCCCGGCGCGCCGCGTGGGTGCCCCTCGGGGAGGTCAAAGGAACCACCGCGATCGTGGTGTGCGTACTGATCGTGGCAATTCGAGCGGCGGCCCGTCCGAAGGTACCCACGAAGCAGCCACTGAAGTGGCCATTGAGGGGGTCGACGGGCGGGGCTCGCGAGCCCCCACGTCCGGCCATTAGACAACGCACCGCGGGCCGCGCCGCAATCACGCTTGTCGTCGCTGTTCTGGCCTTCAGTCTGGTGCGGCCCCATGCTGGCGACAACGAGCGTCGGTTGGCCGGCGGCGGACGTCTGTGGCGATCGGCCGGATCGAACAGTACGTGGCGCCCAACCGTGATGGTCGTTTCGCACCCCCAGCTCGATCGCTTGTTGGTTTCGATCAGAAGGGCTGGGGTACGGCGCATCGACGTGCTGGTCGTCGACAAGTCCATTGCCCTCGACGACCTTCGGGCCCTTCTGGCCCGCGTCCCAACAAGCCTGACCTTGGCCCCGCTTAGGGCCAAACTCCGCACCGCCGGAACGTCGCTGCACGAAGTGCCGCCGGGTACGCGGGTGAGCACCGGTCCGTTTCTGGCGACGATGGGCGATCGGGGCACGGTTACCGTGCTGAGGGTCAAGGAGGGTTAGGGTCCGACGATGCGGTTGCTGCTCGGAGAATCGGGGTTCGACGTCACCCACCGAGCGCTCGTCATGGGCATCCTGAATCGGACTCGAGATTCATTTTTCGACCATGGCACGTACTGGAACTTCGATGCGTTTCTCCAGAAGGCCGACGAGCTCGTGACCGCCGGGGCCGACATTCTCGATGTCGGTGGGGTGAAAGCCGGCCCGGGCGACTACGTCGGCCCGACCGAAGAGCTGGATCGCACGACGTCGGCCATTGAGGCCCTACGGAAACGATTCGACGTGCCGCTGTCGATCGATACGTGGCGGGCTGTGGTCGCGGAGCAGGCTTACGCCGCCGGCGCGGTCATTGGCAACGATATTTCGGGCTTTTCCGACGTCGATTACCTGCCCGTGGCCGCCCGCGCCGGGGCCACCGTGATCGCCACCCATATTCGGTTGCGGCCTCGAGTGGCCGATCCTGATCCTCGCTACGACAATCTCGTCGCCGATGTGGCCGCATTCCTGCGCGACCGCGCCCAGCAAGCGCTTGACCATGGAATTCCGGCCGAACGCATCATCGTCGACGCGGGCCTCGACCTCGGCAAGACCTGGCAACAATCCCTCGCGTTGCTGCGCCATTCGAAGAGCCACGCCGAGCTCGGCTTCACGCTGCTGCTGTCGGCCTCCAACAAGACCTTTCTAGGCCGGCTCCTCGGTCTGGAGGTGCCTCAGCGACGCGAGGCTTCACTCGTTGCCGCCGCGCTCGCAGTCGAGCAGGGGTGTCGAATCCTGCGGGTCCACGACGTGGCTGGAACGTGTCGCGTCCGCGACACGCTGGAGCAGCTGATGCTGGCCCGATCGGCGCAAAACGACGACTCCCGTGGCTAAGACGATCAAGATTCCCAAGACCGCGGCCGCCCCCCGAGTTGCGGGCGCGGAGAATGTCGTGTTGGTCCGCGGCGACGACCCGGTGCTGCGCGAGGCCGCGGTTCGAACCCTCATCCGCACCTCGATGGCGGGCGAAGACCTCGCTCTTGGAGTCGACGATTTGGGGGAGGAGGGCGACGTCGGCGCCGCCGTTGATGCGGCCTCGACCCCACCGATGTTCACCTCGCAGCGCGTCGTGGTGCTTCGAGAGGTCGGTCGCTTCGGGGCCCAAGCGCTCGATCCCCTCCTCGACTACCTCACGTCGCCGATCCCCACCTCGGTGCTCATTCTGGTCGGGGGCGGTGGCCAGATCGCCCGCAAATTGCTCGATGCGGTCAAACGGGTTGGCCGGGTCGAAGAGACCGGCGTGCCCACCGGTCGAGCCCGCGATCAGTGGTTGCAGGACCGCCTGGCGGGAGCGGTAGTCCGCTTCGATAGTTCGGCGTTGGTCCGACTCTCGGAGCATTTGGGCGAAGATCTGAGCCGCGTCGACGGGATCGTGTCGGTCCTCGGCGCGGTGTACGGATCGGGGGCGCGCATCGGCGTGAGCGAACTGGATCCATTTCTGGGTACCTCGGGCGGAGGCGCGCCGTGGGATTTGACCGACGCCATCGACGGTGGCGACGTTGCTCGGGCCCTCGGGCAGCTGCACCGACAGTTGGGAGGGAGCGACCGTCATCCGCTGCAAGTCATGGCCAGCCTTCACGTGCACTTCGGGCGCATGTTGCGCCTCGACGGAGCAGGCGTTCGCGATGAGGCCGAAGCGGCCTCAGTGCTGGGTATGACGGGCAGCTCATTCCCGGCCAAGAAGGCCATGGGCCAACTTCGCCGAATCGGCTCCGATGGGGTGCGACGGGCCATTTTGTTGCTCGCCCAGGCCGATCTCGACCTTCGCGGCGTTCGCGATCTGACCGGGCCTCAGACGATGGAGTTGCTCGTGGCCCGGCTCACCCGGCTCGCCCCGGTCACGGGCCGTCGGTAAAGGACCCGAAGACGAACTTTCGCGAGCGTGTACTACTGAGCGCCGGCGGCCGCTTTGGCCAAGCGATGCATAAGCTTCGACTTGCGGTTGGCCGCTTGATTCTTGTGGATGATGCCCTTCGTTGCCGCCTTGTCGAGGCGCTTGATGGCCATGCGCAGCGCGTCTGAACCTTCGGCCGTCGGATCGGCTACGCCGACCTTGACCGCAGTCTTGACGCGAGTTTTCAGCTCACTCTTGACCGCCTTGTTGCGCTCCTGGCGCTTGGCGTTGGTGAGAATCCGCTTTTTCTGCGACTTGATGTTGGCCACGGGGTTCCTTGGTGTATTCGCTGAGGGTGATCAGCCGGTCAAGGACTGGCCGATCGAGAGCCCGAAGACTTTAGCAGAGAGCCGTTCGTTATCGGTGCCGGCCGTGTTCGGCGGTCAGCGGACTGTCGCGAAGAAGGCCCTGACGTCGTCGACCAGTACCGCCGGCTCTTCCAGAGCGGCGAAGTGCCCGCCGCTTTCAAAGCGACTCCACCGGGTGATGTTGGTAAATGTGCTCTCGGCCCACACTCGAGGCGAGCGGTACAGCTCTTTTGGAAAGAGGGCGCATCCGGCGGGGACGTTTACTTTGGGCATTTCCTTGCGTCGGCCCGGCCCGATGGTCTCGTAGTAGAGCCGCGTCGATGAGTTGATGGTGCCGGTCACCCAATAGATCATGATGTTGGTGAGCAGGTCGTCTTTGGTGAATCGGCTTTCGACATCGCCGTCGCAGTCACTCCACGTACGGAACTTCTCAACGATCCAACCGGCGAGCCCGGCGGGGGAGTCAGTGAGCCCGTACGCAAGAGTCTGGGGCTTGGTGCCCTGTATGCCCTGGTAGCCGGTTTCGTGCTCGCGAAATGCGGCCATGGCAACGACGTCGGGGGCCTCTTGCGCAGTCACTCCGGCCATGGGATGGGCCGAATCAGGCGGTCGGCCGACAACCATGTTGACATGGACTCCGGCGCAATGATCGGCGTCTTGGGCGCCCGTCCAAGTGGTGACCATGGCCCCCCAGTCGCCGCCTTGCGCTCCGTAGCGGTCGTAGCCCAGGCGAGCCATGAGCACGGCGTTGGCGCGCGCAATACGCGAGCAATCCCATCCGGTCGCGGTAGTCGGTCCGCTGAAGCCGTAACCGGGCATGGATGGGCAAACGACGTGAAACGCGTCAGCCGGATCGGCCGGGTCGACCAAAGGACCGATGATCTTGTGAAATTCGTACACTGAGCCAGGCCAGCCGTGGGTGATGATGAGCGGCAAGGCATTCGGGTGCGGGGATCGGACATGTAAGAAGTGCAGGTTCTGAGACACTCCGTCCACCTCGATGTCGGTGGTGAATTGCGCAAACGCGTTGAGGCGGGCTTCGTGGACGCGCCAGTCGTAGTGGTCATGCCAATAGCCGCACAATTCGCGGAGGTAGGTCAGGTCGGTGCCGTATTGCCAAGCACTGCCTGGCGCATCATCGGGCCACCGGGTGCGGGCCAAACGCTCGCGGAGGTCGCTCAACACCGAATCACTGATCGCAATGGAGAACGCCGAGACATCCGATGCCGGTGGGTGTTCGTTCATCGGTTCACCAGCTCGCTCATGGTCCGTAACAGCGGGGATGGGCCGGAGAGCAACAGGGTGGTCACGCAGCTGTCCTCCCACATCGCCAGATCATCGGCGATCTTCTCCTTTGAGCCGATCAAGGCAATCTGCTCGACCAAGCTGGTGGGAACGGCGGCCGCGGCTTCGTTCTTTTGGCCGGCCAGGTACAGGTCTTGAACCTTGATCGCCACATCTTCGTACCCCATGCGGGCGAACACGTCGAAATGAAAGTTCTGGCCGCGGGCCCCCATCCCGCCCATGTACAGGGCGAGCATGGGCCGGATCTGGTCGGCCGCCCGTTCAACGTCAGGGTCGACGATCACCGTCACGGTGCAGGCCACTTCGAAATCCGTGGCGGTGCGTCGAGCGCCGGGACGGGCGAAGCCCTCAGCCAAGCAGCGCCGATACCACTGGTCCTGAGTCGGCGCGTAGAAGAGCGGAAGCCAGCCATCGCAAATCTCGGCCGAGAGCGCGACGTTCTTCGGCCCTTCGGCGCCGAGATAGATCGGAATGTCGGGCCGCAGGGGATGCACCGTCGACTTCAGGGCCTTGCCGAGGCCTGCGCCCCCTTGGTACGGAATCTGGTATTGCTGGCCGCTGAACGCCACCGGCTTCTCCCGAGCCCAGATGTCGCGCAGGATTTGGACGTATTCCCTGGTCCGCTCCAGTGGCTTCGGGTAGGGCTGGCCGTACCAGCCCTCCACGACTTGGGGGCCCGACGCGCCGATCCCAAGGATCACCCTGCCGCCCGACAAGTGGTCGAGCGTGAGGGCCGCCATCGCGGTCGCGGCCGGTGTCCGGGCCGACATCTGCACGATTGCCGTTCCGAGCTTGATGGTCTTGGTCGAGGCCCCCCACCAGGCCAAGGGAGTGAGGGCATCGCTGCCGTACGCCTCGGCCGTCCACACCGATGCGAAAGCCAGTTCTTCGGCAGTTCGTAGTTGGTCTTCAATGTCCGCGGGCGGACCCGCGCTCCAGTACCCCGTCTGTAAACCCAGCTTCAGTCGTGCCATACCCCGACCGTACCGACCCACGGGGCCCCGAGGCCAACCGGTCCCCAGGCGAGCCCAACCGCGAGGCCGACCGAGCGGCCGACCGCGAGCCCAACCGGAGAGGTCCACCGGAGGGGCCAACCGCAGACTCTAAGGACAGGCGGCACTAGGTTGGCGATATGAGCACCTTGAATTCACCCCTCGCGGCCCGGCCCATCGCCGGAAGGGTTGAGCCTGGCTTCGAGCCCGTGCGCGAGGCTTTTGAACGGAACTTTGACGAAACTGTCGAGGTCGGCGCCGGGCTGGCCATCTTTGTCGGCGACCGTTGCGTCGTCGATCTCACCGGCGGATGGCTCGATCCTGACCAAGCCCAGCGCTACGGACCCGAACATCTGCAGCTCGTCTTCTCCACCACGAAGGGCGTGACGGCGACCTGTCTGGCCGTACTCGCGGGGCGGGGCTCCCTCGACTACGACCAGAGGGTCTCTCACTACTGGCCCGAGTTCTCGGCTGCCGATAAAGGCGATATCACCGTCGCTCAGCTGCTCTCTCATCAGGCCGGGCTACCGACGATCGATGCTAAACCGACGCTCGCTGAATGCCTCGACTGGGCCACGATAAGCGGGCTGCTGGCGCAGCAAACGCCGATGTGGAATCCGGGAACGGCTCACGGCTACCACGCGCTTACCTACGGATGGCTGGCAGGAGAACTCCTTCGCCGAATCGATGGTCGAAACATCGGTCGTTTCGTTCAGGAAGAGCTGTCGGGACCCCTCGGGCTCGAACTCTGGATCGGGCTCCCGGCGGAGCACGAGTCACGGGTCGCGCCTTTGCTGGCCCCTGCGCCCCTTACCACCGAAATGCAAGCTCTCGTCGACGCCATGATGGGACCGGAGTCTCTCGGAGGACGGGCGTTGTCGCTCAACGGAGCTTTCTCGGGCGAAGAAACGATCGCCGCCAGTACCTGGAACGGACGGGCCGTCCATGCCGCGGAGATCCCGGCTGCGAATGGCATCACCAACGCTCGCTCTTTGGCCGCCATGTACGCAAACCTGGGTCGGGTGGTGCCGGCTGAAGTCTTGCAGCGGGCGGCCACAACCGTATCCACTGGGCCCGACAAGTGTCTTCATGTCGAAACCACGTTCGGCATGGGATTCATGACGCACGGACCATTCACCCCGATGGCCGGACCAGGAAGCTTCGGGCATGCCGGCGCGGGTGGCTCCCTGGCCTTTGCCTCTCCTCAGCACCGGCTCGGGTTCGGGTACGTGATGAACCAGATGGACGGCAACCTGGCCGGCGACCCCCGCGCCGCGAACTTGATCGAGGCGGTGCTCGGCTGCCTCTAGATGAGCGGGTTCAGAACGGGTTCAGAGCGTGTTCAGAAAGTCGATGAATTGTCGCAGGCGGCCCGGCTTTCGCCGCCGAGCCGACAGGATGATCCGGTGCAGCTCGAGATGGTCGTTGTCGGCCACCTCCCCGGGAAGGGGACCGGTTCTCGTGATCGCCCCCGACGCGACGAGATCCGCGAACTCTAAGTTGAGACGGTCCATATGGTCGTCGGATGGCGGGTGTTGGAGGCGCACGACGAGCGATGCTCCGCTGTAGCGCAGCGAGTGAAAGTTTCGATAAAAGCCGGAGACTTCTTCGACCGCTTCGTCAATGTCGTTGGTCACCCGATAGAGCAGCCGATCTTCTTCTGATACCCATCCTTGTTCGATCACCGTATCGACGAAGGTTTGCCAAGCCGTCCAGTAGCCCTGTCCCAGGCCGACCATGACCACCGGGACCGGTTCGGCTTTGCCCGTCTGCAGCAGCGTGAGCACCTCGAAGCACTCGTCGAGGGTTCCGAAGCCACCGGGCATCACCACGAACGCATCGGATTCGCGGATGAGAGCGAGCTTGCGGGTGAAGAAGTAGCGCATGTCCACCAGCCGTTCGCGATCGACGAACTCCGAAGCGGTGCTCTCGAAGGGGAGGCTGATTGTTACCCCCAGCGCGTTCTCGCGCCCGGCGCCCTCGAGGCCGGCGGCCATGATGCCCGGCCCCGCCCCCGTCACGACCATCCAATCGTGGGCCGCGAGCCGTTGCGCCAGAGTCCGGGTGGCGTCATAGAGGGGATCGGTTGGGGCGGTGCGAGCCGATCCGAAAATCGTAACTTTGCGTCGGCCCCGATGCGGGCCAAAGACTTTGTAGGCCTCTCGCATCTCCTCCAAAGCGGTGGCCGCGATCTTGAGATCGAGTCGATCGGCTCCGTCTGTAGTCATGAGAACGGCGGTCGTCAGGATCCGACGGAGTTGGTCGCGATTGTCGCGCCCGTCGGAGCGGCCCGTCGCCGCATCCAACAGCTTCGAGACGAGGTCGTCGAGGACGGGGTTGCCGGTCCTGTAGGTAGGCGCCATGGCTGCATCGTCTCACGGTGGCCGGCGAATGGGTGCACCGTCGCCATTGCGACTTGGCTACTATCCATTCGTCCCGTCCGTCAGCATTGCGCCCATTCGAAAGGAACGGCCGCTGAACGCCGCCGACCACGAGTCTCCCTCCGTCACGATCGAGCAATCCGTCATCACCCTCGACCATGTCGACAAGTCGTTCGGATCGTTCGTAGCCGTGCGCGACCTGGTTCTCGATGTCGCCCCCGGCGAGTTTTTCGCTCTGCTCGGCCCCTCCGGCTGCGGAAAGACCACGACGCTGCGCATGATCGCCGGGTTCGATCAACCCACATCGGGTCGAGTGCTCCTGGGTGGTCATGACCAAGCCGGTATTCCGCCCCACAAGCGCAGCATCAATACTGTTTTTCAACAGTACGCTCTTTTCCCGCATCTTTCCGTGTTCGACAATGTCGCGTTCGGGCCCAGGAGTCGCAAGATGTCGGGGGCCGCTGTTGTTGAAGCGGTCGAACGGCTTCTCGACATCGTGCATATGGAGGAGTTTTCCAAGCGTAAACCGGCGCAACTGTCGGGCGGTCAGCAACAGCGCGTGGCGTTAGCCCGAGCGTTGGTAAATCGCCCATCCGCTTTATTACTTGATGAGCCCCTGGCCGCCTTAGACCAAAAGTTGCGCCAAGTCATGCAATTCGAACTCAAACGGATCCAACGCGAGACAGGCACCACATTCGTGCTGGTGACTCACGATCAAGAAGAGGCCCTCAGCATGAGCGACCGCATAGCGGTAATGAGCCAGGGCCGAATTGAGCAGATAGGATCCCCAAGCGAGATATACCGCACTCCGGCAACCATGTTTGTGGCCGGCTTCATCGGGACGGCCAACATGTTGCCAGCGACTGTGGTCGACATCAAGGGTGCCACGGCGACCGTCGCACTGGCCGACGGCACACGAACTCGCACCAACCGTATGCAATCCGGCGTCGCTGTCGGCAAGGCTGTCACCTTAATGCTTCGCCCCGAATCGATGCAACTCACATCAACCCGTCCTGACGGGCCGAGCGTCGCAGTGACTATTTCGGATGCCACTTTCCAAGGAGCCCACACCCGTCTCGCGTTGCGTACCGATGACGGCGCGATGTTTCTCGGCCATGGAAAAGGCGCGGCCCAGGTAGGCGAGCAAGGATGGCTCACGTGGCCTGACAACGATGCGTTCTTGCTCGCGGGAGAAGCCCGGAGCGTAGGAGCCACGGGTACCGATGTCGACCTCGTAGAGGCGAGTCTTTGAGCGCCCATCAATTTCGGGCCGATCGATAAACTGGCCTTGCTTGCATTCCGTCATTACCCCTCCCATCGTTTTAATCTGAGGCCCCATGTCTTATACTTCGCTTACTCGTCGACAGCTTCTCGCCGGCTTCGGCGCCGCGGGCGCGGTGACATTGCTCGGTGCATGCGGCGCCAGCAAATCGAAATCAATATCGACGAAGGGCGTGTCCGCCAACGGCGGGTCGGCCGGCAGCGGGTCAGCGGGCGACGCCAAGAAAATCACCATGTTGAACTGGGTGCTGTACATCGAAAATGACGCCGACCCGTCGAAATCACCGACGATCCGGAGTTTCACCGACGCGACCGGCATACGGGTCGACTATCGACCCGAGATCGACGGCAACGATACTTTTTACACGAAGTATGAGCCCCAACTTTCGAAAGGAAAAGGGATCGGCGCGGACATCGTCGTTCTCACGGCATGGATGGCGGCTCGAATGATTGCGAAGGGTTTTGCCCTTCCCTTCACTGAGTCGCATATTCCGAATAAGGCCAACCTTCTGCCCGACTTCGCCAACCCACCGTGGGATCCGGGCCGAAAATTCACCCTTCCCTGGGCGACTGTTCTGGCCGGTATCGCGTACTATCCCGACAAGTGCGGTTTTGAACTCAAGAGCGTCAACGACCTGTTCGATCCGCGTCTCAAGAATCGCGTGACGGTGCTCGATGAGATGCGTGACACCGTCGGGTTACTGATGCTCGCCCAGGGACTCGACCCGGCTTCGGGCTCGATCGACGACATGAAGAAAGCCGTGGCCCAGATCCGCACGGCCCGCGGCAACGGCCAGATTCGCAAAGTGACCGGAAACAGCTACACCGAAGATTTGCGGCTGCGTGATACGTGGGCGTCGATAGCGTGGGCCGGCGATGCCGCCCAGCTTCAACACGACAACCCTGATCTCCGGTGGCTGTTTCCGGCCGAAGGCACGATGCGATCCACCGATAACGCGATGATTTTGCTGGGCGCTCCCAATCAAGTCGGTGCCGAGCTATTTCTGAACCACGTGTATGACCCCAAAGTAGCGGGGCCGTTGTACGAGAAAATTCAGTACCCTTCCCCGGTCAAGGGCGCCCTGGCGAACATGTCGGCGGCGGCGAAATCGAGTCCGTTCCTCAACCCGACGGGCAAGTTGGTTGAATTTCGGATCCTGTCTGCCAACGAGGACGACGAACTCTCGAAGGCGTTCGCCGAGGCCACACAACAATGAACCCTCGGCCCGGCTGGCACTAATGGACGGCCGGATAGCGCGGCGCGGGTGGGTGCCTTACGCGCTGTTGGCGCCTGGGCTTGCTTGGCTGGTGCTGTTCTTTGTGGTTCCGCTGTTCAGCCTCGGGCGAAAGTCGCTCGAGCGCGGCGGGCTCCACAACTATTCGAAAGTCTTCTCCGACAACGCCGCCGTCATCGGTCGAACCTTCCTTTATGCGCTCGCGGCCACAATGGGGGCGCTGGTTCTCGGCTATCCCTTGGCCTACGTGATCGCGACCCGAGGCGGCCGGGCCAAGAACCTTTTGCTGGCTTTGGTGGTGCTGCCGTTTTTCACGACGTATCTCATACGAACCATTGCGTGGAAAGTGCTGCTGTTTGGCGACGGACCGGTGGTTCGATTCTTGCGATTCACCCACGTGTTCGGACGAAACTCCGAGCTCTTGGGCACGCATTGGGCGGTGATCGGTGCACTGACGTATAACTTCTTGCCCTTCATGGTCTTGCCGATCTACGTCAGTCTCGAGAAGATCGACCCCCGCTTGCTCGAGGCAGGCATCGACTTGTACGCCACGCCGATCGCAACGTTTCGACGGGTGACCCTCCCACTCTCAATGCCCGGCGTGTTCGCCGGGAGTCTGCTGACGTTTATTCCCGCCGCCGGCGACTTCGTGAACGCCGAATTGTTGGGCAGCGATGGCCAGCGGATGATCGGGAACATCATTGCCAAAAACTTCGAAAAGGACGTCTTTCGTCCTAAGATATCGGCGTTGTCGTTTGTGTTGATGGTTGTCATCCTGAGCGGAGTCCTTTTGTATGCCCGTTTTTTGGGAACTGAGGATGTGATCTGATGAAACTTGGGTGGGGTTCACGGTTGCTGAGCGTGTGGGCGGGGGTTGCCCTCCTCTTCCTTTTCACCCCGATTTTCGTCATCGTCGCCTTCAGTTTCAACAAGCCTTTGTCTACCTACAACTACCTTTGGCACAAGTTTTCTTTCGACGCGTGGGCCCACCCGTTCCGATACTCGCAGCTGAAAGACGCATTTCTGCTTTCCCTGCGAGTGGCGTTGTTGGCGACCTTCATCAGCGTTGTCCTCGGCACGGCGATGGCCCTCGCCCTGGTGAAGTATCGGTTTCGGGGCAAGGGGCTGATCAACACGCTTCTCGTGTTGCCGCTCACAATGCCCGAGGTGGTACTCGGCTTTTCCTTGCTGACGGTCTTTGTCGCGATCAATTGGGACCGAGGATTCCGCACGGTGGTCGTCGCCCATGTCATGTTCTGTATGAGCTACGTCGCCACCACTGTGAAAGCCCGGATTAGAGGGTTCGACTGGCGTCTCGAAGATGCGGCGGCCGATCTCGGCGCCGACCCCTGGCGAACGTTCACGAAGGTGACGTTTCCGTTGATACTCCCGGGCGTGGCCGCCGCCGCGCTTCTCTGCTTCGCACTGTCGCTTGACGATTTCATCATCACTTACTTGAACTCAGGGCTGAAGCCAACTTTCCCCGTAGCGGTTTGGACGTTGAAACGGGCGGCCGTACCCCCGCAGATCAACGTGTTCGCCACCAGTGTTCTCGTGGTCGGCGTGACCCTAGCGTTAGGCGGGATGGCTCTCCAAAGGCGCTCAGCCCGGGCGGCGTGACGATACGCTGTCGCCACTTCCCATGACCGTCGTCGACGCCCCCTCTGTATCTTCGCGTAACCCCCGAGGCGCGCCCCCGCTCGCAGCGCGCGTTCGTCGCGCCGGCCAAGGCCTCCGAGCGCGGTTTCCCGAGGGCGTTCACCCGGCCGCGTTGTTGGCCGGTGGCGCGGCGGCCGTCTTCGCCTTGACCTTTGGCTACCTCAGCGTTCGCAACCATAACCATTTCGGAACGTGGAGCTTCGATATGGGCATCTACGACCAGGGCTTCTGGTTGACCTCTCGGTTCACCGAGTCGTTCGTGACAGTCCGGGGACTTGAGTTTTGGGGTCAACACGTGAACCTCATCGTCTACGCCTTCGTGCCGTTCTATTGGTTTGGGGCCGGACCCGCGTTCTTGTGCGCAGCTCAAGCAACGGTGGTCGGCCTAGGCGCCGTTCCGACGTATCTGATTGCCAGAGATCGTTTGAAGAGTCCGTGGATCGCCCTCGCCTTCGCGTCGACTTTCGTCATGTATGCGCCCGTGGAGTGGCTCACCGAGGCCAACTTCCATCCGGAGGCGCTGGTCATAACGCCCCTGCTGTTTGCCTGGTGGTTCGCCCGACGGGGTCGATGGCGACCGTTCTTTGTGGCGATCGTGATCGCTTTATCGACTCGCGAAGACGTGGCGTTGGTCGTCACCATGCTCGGTTTAGTGCTGATTGTCATGCACTGGCGAGGCCTGGAGCGGGATCGTAAAGCGGCATGGTGGACGTTGTTACTGGGCGGTAGTTGGTACGCGATCAGTACGAAGGTCTTCATTCCGCATTTCAATCGCGGCGAGGAACCCTTCTACATTCAATACTTTTACAGTGAGTACGGCAAGAACATGCGTCAAGTGGTGGGCACCATCGTGCGCCACCCCAATCGGGTTATCAGCGCGGCCGTCAAATCCGATCGCGTGCGGTTCTATCGCGACCTCCTGCTGCCATGGGGCGCGCTTTCGCTGGGCGCGTTGCCGCTGCTGCTGATGATTGCCCCGCAAATGGTGGCCAGCGTCATCGGCACCAGCCCATACGCCCGCCAGATCCGCTACCAGTACACGAGTGTGATGTTGGCGCCGATCATCATCGCGGCTATCGAAGGGGCTCGGTTCATTTCGCGCCGACTCGGCGTGACGTTGCGCGTAATCGCGGTTTGGATGTTGTTGTGCGCGACAGTGAGCAACGTCGCGTGGTCGCCGTCACCGTGGGGGGACCTCTACCGGATCTGGTCCGGGCCGCCACGCCACGATCGGATCTGCCAACCGCAGCCCTCCTGTGACCAGTCCCAGGCCCATCACAACGCCCTCCGGACGGCTATTCGTCTGGTGCCCACTGGTGCCCGAATCGTCGCAACGTATGCGGTGTTGCCCCATCTCGCCCACCGAAAAGTGGTGTTCGACTGGCCCAACCCATTCCGGCCTGCGTATTGGGGTAACAACAATGAGAACCTTCCCGACCCTGGAGTGGTGCAGTACCTGGTGCTCGAT
>JANYDT010000164.1 GCA_025359845.1 Acidimicrobiia bacterium | reverse complement strand
TCACCGGGCCCGTCCGCTAGACCTAGCTGCGCTTCCGCGTGCGGCTCATGTACCGCGGCGCCCATGATGTCACCCAACTCGGGAATCCAGCGGCGCACGTACTGGCCGTCGGGGTCGAACTTGCGGCCTTGGCTCACCGGGTTGAACACCCGGAAGTACGGCGCCGCGTCGGTACCCGTCCCGGCCGTCCATTGCCAACCGTGCTGGTTACTGGCTAGGTCGCCATCGATGAGGTGACGCATGAAATGACGCGCGCCAACGCGCCAATCAAGATGGAGGTCCTTCACCAGGAAACTGGCTACGACCATCCTGACCCGATTGTGCATCCAGCCTTCGGCCAACAGTTGACGCATGCCGGCGTCTACGAACGGGTAACCCGTCCGTCCGGTACACCATGCCCCCAAACGGGCCTCCGCGACCGGACCGGTGTCGCAGCGCATCGCTTCCATCTTCGGTTGCAAAGCGTGGCGGGCCGATTCGGGTTGGTGAAACAACACATCGGCGTAAAACTCGCGCCAACCGATCTCCTTGCGAAACACTTCTCGCCCCTTGTCGAGTGGCCCGAGAGCGGCGAGCACCTGGCGGGGGTGCAGCACCCCGAACTTGAGATCGGGGCTCAAGCGGCTCGTACTATCGAGATCGGGCCTATCGCGCTCCTCGTGGTAGGACGCGACGCGTTGCGTCGCGAACTGCTCGAGGCGGTCGAGCGCGGCCCGCTCCCCTGCTTCGGGTAGTCCGACCGGCCCATCAGTTGTCGTCGGCGCAATCGGATCCGATCGCGGGCCCAAGTGCCAACGAGCGACCGCTTGTTCGGTCGACGCGTTGGCACTCTCGCTCCAGGTGTTCTCGCTCCAGGCCTTCTCGCTCTGCGCCTTTTCGCTCCAGGCCCGGTAGAACGGGGTGAACACACGGTAGGGCGCCCCATCGGGCTTGCGCACCGTGCCGGGGGCGACGAGATAGGGGCTGCCGACCCGCTTGAACGCCACACCGAGGCCGGCCAGTCGGGCCGTGACCGAGGAGTCGCGGGCCCGCCCGTAGGGTCCGAAATCTTCGGTTGCGTACACCGCGGTAGCGGAACTCTCGGTAACGAGCGCGGAAAGCGCTTCAACCGGCGGGCCGGCGCGGATCACGAGTGGAACGTCGGCGCCGAGGGCCCGAAGACACGCGTTGAGGTAGGCGCGCCGTGGAGCGCCACAGCGCGACAGAAGGTGGGGATCGAGCACAAACACCGGCAACACCGGACCGGCCGCGGCGGCCGCCTGCAGCGCTGCATGATCAGACGTCCGCAGGTCGCGTCGGAACCAAAACACCACCGGCCGGGTTGTCACCGTCAACCCCCGAGAAGGGCTTCGACATGAGTGCGAGCGGCGCCGTCGAGGCGGGCTCCTCGGACCGTGCAGGCCACTGCACCGGCGGCGTTTCCCAGCCGGGCCGCTTCGTAGAGCGAAGCCCCGCCGGCCAGTGCCGCCACCAAGGCTCCGCAGCAGGCGTCTCCCGCGCCCGTCGTGTCGAGCACCGACACTTGATGGGCGGCGATCGGCGCGCCGTCGACGACCAGGCCGTCACCGCCCAGCGTGAGCACGATCTTGGCCGGGCCGGGTGTCGCGAGCACCGACAGCTCATGCTGGTTGACGATCAGCACGTCGACCAAGGCGAGAAGGGACGGGTCGAGATCGGTCGCCGGCGCGGCGTTGAGCACGGTCGTGACGCCGTGGGCTCGCGCCTGCTCGAAGGCGTCGCGCACCACGTCGATCGGCACCTCGAGTTGGGCCAAAACGATAGCCACACCAGCCCACGAAAGACCATCAGCGCGAACGTGGGCGTTGGCGCCCGGCGCCACCACGATGGTGTTCTCGCCGCGCCCATCGACGGTGATGATGGCCACACCGCTCGATCCTTCGGCGCGCTGCATCGAACCCACATCGACCCCGGCGTCGACCAATCCGGCGATCAGTTCGACGCCGAACGGATCGCCACCAACGCAGCCGACCATACGCACATCGGCCCCCATCCGAGCGGCGGCGACGGCCTGATTTGCCCCCTTGCCGCCCGAATACGTCACGAACGGTCCGCCGAGAAGTGTCTCACCCGGCAATGGCAGCCTCGGCGATTGCACCACCAAATCGGCATTGATCGAACCAAGCACGACAACGGTGCCCATCATGTCGTCCTCGCTTCGGCCCGGCGAACGGGCTTCCCACCGGACGCGGCGTGCTCGGCTGCGCTTGGGTGCTCGCGCACGCCTATTCCTCCAGTTTCAGAGCTGAGATGAACGCTTCTTGGGGCACTTCGACGCGCCCGATCGACTTGAGTTTCTTCTTGCCTTCCTTCTGCTTCTCGAGCAGTTTGCGCTTACGGGTGATGTCGCCTCCATAGCATTTTGCCAACACGTCCTTGCGTCTGGCCTTCACCGTCTCACGGGCGATGATGCGTCCGCCGATGGCGGCCTGGATGGGCACGTCGAACATTTGTCGGGGGATGAGCTCACGTAGCTTCGCGGTCATCTTGCGCCCGTATTCGTCGGCCTTGCTACGGTGGATGATGGTCGAGAACGCGTCGACGGGGACAGCGTTCAGCAACACATCGATCTTGACCAGCTCGCTCACCGAATAGCCGTCGGCCTCATAGTCGAGCGAGGCGTAGCCCTTGGTGCGGCTCTTCAACGCGTCGAAGAAATCGACCACGATCTCGGCCAACGGAATGCGATAGATCAGCTCCAGGCGTTCAGGCGAGAGGTAGTCCATCTTGATCATCTCCCCCCGACGTCCCTGGCACAGCTCCATGATCGTGCCCGTGTACTCCGATGGGGTGAGGATGCCGATGCGAAGAAAGGGCTCTGCGATCGTCTCGATGTAGTTGGTGGCCGGCATCTCGCTGGGGTTGTCGATCGCCACCGTGCTGCCATCGGTGAGCGAAACTTGGTACTCGACCGACGGCGCGGTGGCGATCAACGAGAGGTTGTACTCGCGCTCGAGCCGTTCCCGGACGATTTCCATGTGCAGCAGCCCGAGGAAGCCACAACGAAATCCGAAGCCCAATGCTCCCGAAGTTTCGGGCTCGTAGCTGATCGACGCGTCGTTCAACTTCATCTTGTCGAGCGAGTCGCGCAGTTCGGGATAATCGTCACCGTCGACCGGATACAGTCCGCAAAACACCATCGGCTTGGGTTGTTTGTAGCCGGCGAGAGCGGTCGTCGCCTGCTTGGCGTAGGTGGTGACGGTTTCACCCGAGCGGGCTTCGCCAACGTCTTTGATGCCGGCGATGAGATAGCCCACCTCACCCGGTCCGAGTTCGTCGATTGCCGTGTTCGAAGGGCTGCGCACCCCCACTTCGAGGGCGTCGTGGCGGCCCCGCGCGTTCATGAAGAAGAGTTGGGCGCCAGTGGTGAGGCGTCCGTTCATTATTCGAACCGCCGATACCACTCCGCGATACTCGTCGTAATACGAGTCGAAGATCAGGCCTTGGAGCGGCGCATCAGGGTCGCCTTGGGGCGCCGGAATTCGGGCGCAGATGGCGTCGAGCAGCGCCGGGACGCCTTCGCCGGTCTTCGCGCTGATGTGCAAGATCGTGTCGGCGGGAATGCCAAGCACCTTCTCGATTTCGGCCGCATATTTTTGGGGCTCAGCCGAAGGGAGGTCGATCTTGTTGAGCGCAGCTACGATTTCAAGATTGTTTTCAAGTGCCAAATAGCAGTTGGCCAGCGTTTGGGCCTCGATTCCTTGGGCCGCGTCGACCACCAGCACCACGCCTTCGCACGCCGCCAGAGAGCGCGATACCTCGTAACCGAAGTCGACATGGCCGGGAGTATCGATGAGGTGGATCGTGTGCCCTTTCCACCCCACTCGGACGTTCTGCGCCTTGATGGTGATGCCTCGTTCGCGTTCGATGTCCATCGAATCGAGGTACTGCGCCCGCATATCCCGGGCATCAACGGCGCCCGTCAGCTCGAGGATGCGATCCGACAACGTCGACTTGCCGTGGTCGACGTGGGCTATCACCGAAAGGTTGCGGATCTTGGAGCGGTCCATGAGCGACTGATGAGCCTACCGGGGCCAGGCCGGCCCCGGCACCGCAATCCCGATCCGCTTCTACCTCGGCTTACGGCTGGGTCGCGTCGAAGGATCGCGCGCCGCCGCGTGGGCGCGGCGCGCTCGCGTCCCGTTTCGTTCCCACGATGCACCGCGCCACGCCCGGAACCCGGACCTTGCCGTCCGTCTCGAACGCCCTCACCTTGGCAATCGCGTTTGCCCGAATCCGCCCCCGCGCCTGTTCGTCGACCTGCTGAAGCGCCGCAACTGCGAGCGAGACGTGCTCGCTGATCATCTCCCAGTACTGCTCGGGCGATTGCGTCACGAGTTCAACGTAAACGTACCACTCGAGAACGTCGCGCAGCCCCGCGCCCTCGTACAGGGCACTGACAAAACCCGGGGCAGCGCACCGAAACATGTTCGGTCCGGCCCGATCGGGTGGCACCACCACCGCCTCGGTCGCGATTGCCTGCATGGCGATCGTCGTCCACGGGTTCTCCTCGGGCTTGACCCACACCGACGAGCAGAGACGTCCGCCCGGCTTGAGCACGCGCGCGAACTCCGCCGTCGCCTTAGCCACGTCGGGAAAGAACATGTACCCAAACGAACGGAGACGCTATCGAAGGTGGCGTCGTTGAACGGCAGATCATCAGGGCTGCACACCTTCGTCTCGATATTGGCGACCCCTTGCGCCCTGGCTCGTCGCGCGGCTACCTCCAGCATCTCCGGTACCAGGTCGGTAAGCACGACCCGTCCCTTCGGCGACAATCTTGCGATGCTCAAACCCGGCTCACCCGTGCCTGCCGCAATGTCGAGATGCTGTTGATCTTCAGCGATGTCGAGACGCTCGATAATCGCTGCGCCGACCGGGCCCAGCTGATCCATGATGACCGAGTCCCACTTCTCCCAGCCCGCAGAGAGCCCGGCCCACGTCACTCGCTGAAGGTCTCGGATCTCATCGGCGCTCGGCATCGCCCCTCACCTTATCGACGTACCCGTCGCGCTGCGTAACGGCCTGTATAGGGTGCCCCGCCCGCTTGCTGGAGGCGCACAATGACCGGTATCGGTGGTCTACGCAATCCCCGCCACGCTTCTACCGAATGAAAGTCATCGGAATGTTGGTTGGATTGCCTCCGTTTCGTCCAATGAAGATCTGCTGCGGTCCGACCGGCACGCCGTTGAGTGAGAACCGGAACGTGATCGCGGTAGCGCAGCTGGCCTTGACCGTGAAGCCGTCGAGGTCGTAGGTGGTACGGAATCGGAAGCTGGCACTCTTGCGGCCCTTCCTCAACACGTCGTCGTAGCGCTCGAGATACTGGCCCGTGGTGGAGATATTCGCGTTGGCGGCCACACTGCCGGTAAAGACGATCGGGACCAGAACCGGGTTGTAAAACCGCACGTAGAACAGCCCAGAGGCGTACCAGACGTAAATCCCTTGGGGGCCGCCGGTACGGAAGTTCACCGGGGCGTTGTTGGCGAAAGCCGGCCACACGAAGGGCACGCAGGGCTTCGCAACGCCCGGCGGGTTGGGCCGCGCCGGGCCGTTGACCGGGCCGACTACCACGGTGGCGGTCGGCACAGTCGAAGGAACGATCACCGGAGGTACCACGACCGTGAACGCAGGAGGTGCGGTCGTGGGAGGTGGCGCAGTCAGTGGCGTCGTCGCGATCGACACTGTCGTGGTGGGCGGTCGAGTCGTCGACGTGATCGTCGTCGTGGTCGTCGAACTCGGCTGGGCCGCAATCGTCGACGACGATGAGGTGGACGTGCTCGTGGATGTCGACAGGGCAGTGACGGTGCTGGAAGTCGTGGTCGCGGGGACCGACGTTGACGTTGAGGTGGATGTCGAGGTGCTGGTCGACCCGGTGGTCGTGCTGGTCGAACTCGATGGGCTGGAAGTACTGGACGTACTCGACGTACTCGTCGACGTTTGGGCCGGTGAAGCGGCGGGCGAGATCATTCCAAGCAGGACGGCGAGCAACGTGATGCGGGTCAGCCTCGGCACGGTGCGCACCGGCGGGCGCGGTGGCATCTGATAAATGCGCATGTACAGAGGTATGCAGGCCGACATTGCCGTCGTGTGCGCCTTGGGTGGCCATTCTGTGATGGCTCGGTGAACGGCGAGCGCCGCCCCGGATGGGTTGTCGCTCGCAATGACCGGGCTCTCGGTCCGGGACTGGCAGAATCTCGGCGATGGCTCTGCTCGATCGCGACGACTACTTGGCTCACCTGCGCGGAGACGCTTTGGCGCTGGTCAGCGTGGCTCGTCTCCACGGCGACGCACCCGTGCCGAGCTGCCCGGGCTGGAGCGTGAACCAGTTGATTGCCCACACCGGACGGGTGCACCGAATGGCCGCGGCAGTGGTGGTGAACCAGCTGTTGGTGCCACCCGGTCCTGATCTGGTGGGTCGGCCACCGACGGAGCCCAGCGAGCTTCTTCCGTGGTTCGACGAGGGCATCGAGAATTTGATCAGGGCGCTGGCCACGGCCGACCCCGCGGCCCCGGCCTGGAACTTCGTGGGGCTTGCGCCGAAGGCCGAGTTCTGGGTTCGCCGCCAGGCCCACGAGACGTCGATCCACCGTTGGGACGGCCAGTCCGCGCTCGGACAGGTCACGAGCATCGGATCCGATCTCGCCGTCGATGGCGTCGATGAGCTGTTCATGCTTCTCGGCGCCCGCCTCCCGCAGGCCAAGCCCGAGGCCACGACAGGCGGGTCGCTACACCTTCATGCCACCGACGCCGAAGGAGAATGGACGGTGCAAATCAAGAACGGCATCGTCGGCGTTGAGCTTGGTCACGCCAAGGGCGACGCCGCGTTACGAGCGTCGGCCTCCGATCTCAACCTGTTCGTGTGGGGTCGCCTCGACCCCTTGGCCGATGGTGGCGATTCTGGTTTCGAGGTGTTTGGAAACGACACTGTCATCCGGAGCTTCGCCGCAATCACCGGTTTCTGAGCCGACGGCACCAGTCGCCGAGTCCAGTGGCCTTGAGTCGACTCTACTAGTCGCCGTCGAGTAGGCCGATGGCCTTTTCCACGGCCCGCCTCGCCCTGGTCACTCGTTTTTCGAGCGCGGCAAAACCCGCTCGAGCGTCTGGGTCTTTCGTTTGCATCGCCTCACGCAACAACTCGATCGCCCGATCGCCCAGCGCTTCCGAGCAGTCACGCAGGCGGTCCCTCAACGCTTGATCGCCATCTTCACTACGGCCCATGGAGTACCTCGTCGACGATTTGGATGGGATGGCGCACGTCCAGGCCGGCGCCCGAGAGCCACATGGAGCAGCCGGGATTGGCGCTGGCCACGATGGGAGCGCCGGTCCGGCGGATGGCCTCCACCTTCGTGTCTCGAATCGATCCGGCCAGCTCGGGTTGGGTGATCGAGTACGAACCTCCAGCGCCGCAACACCGTCCGTCGTCGTCGAGTTCGGCCGTGTCAGCCACGGCTGACAATACGATTCGCCATGGCAGATGGGCGCGTTGGACGTGGCGAAGATGACAAGGGTCTTGGATGGCCACGACAGATCCAAATCGCTTCGAAATCCGAAGCGTGTTCATCCGCGGCGCCAGCCACTCGCCAACGTCTCGCACGCGAGCGCTGAACACCCGGGCCGCTTCTGTGCCTAAGAGGTGGCCGTAGTCCTTGAGCTGTGCACCGCAACCGGCCGAGTCGACGACGATCGGAGCGTCACCGGGAAAGGCCGCCATCGTTCGTACGGCGAGGCGACGGGCGTCGCCGCCCATGCCCATGTGGACGTGCAACGCCCCGCAACAAGCGCCTTGACCGTCAGGCACATTGACATTCGCACCTGTCGCAGCCATCACCCTAAGGGCGGCGTTATGCACGTCGCGCTGCCACGCATCCATCACGCAGCCGGTGTATAACCAAGCGTCGGTCGGCCGGTCAGAGAGCGGGCCGAGGGGCGCCCGGCGGATCGGAATGCGGGCCGGCAACCCCAGGCGCGGTTGAACAGACATCGGAATCATCCGCAGCCGCTGGAGCACGCCGAGGGCGCTCGATCCAACGAGAAGAAGGCGGTGATGGCCCAGAGGCTTCAGCGCGAGCCGCATCCAACGAGACCCAATCCGGCGCTGACTACCGAGCGTGACCCGGGTCTGTTCCATCAGCGCGCCAAACTGCACGGCTGACGGACAGGCCGTTTCGCAACCCCGGCACATGACGCAGCGTTCCATGAAACGCACGAAATCCTCGTCGATGGCCAGCTCGCCGGCCTCGACCGCTCGCATCAGCGCAATCCGTCCTCGCGGCGAGGCCGATTCCTCCTCCGTCGCTCTATAGGTCGGGCAATGGGGCAGGCACAAGCCACAGCTCACGCAGGCCACCAACTTGTCGGGGTCGAGCCCGAGCACCGTCCGCATCAGGGTTTCGCTCACGGCCTCCCACCTCCTTTTCTCGTTTCGTGGCAACTTGGACGGCGCGATTTCGTCATGGCCGCCTTCCCGGGTTGAGGCGACCAGTGGGGTCGAAGGCCGCTTTAAGCTCGCGGTTGAGCATGGCCACTCGGGCGTCGCCCGAGCTGTTCGACGAGGACGCGACTTTCGGCGCGCCGCTCGCCACATGGACGGTGCCGATCCCTATTTCGGCCACGAACGGGCCTCCCAACACTGACGCCGACAACCCCCGAAGGGCCTTTGGGGCAAGCGACAGCCGGACGCCTGCCGGCAACGGAGGAGGACCGGCCACTTCGGTGAACGATGGGCTCAATACCCTCGCCTCGGCGTCGACATCGGCCGCGTACCCTTCCAGCAAGACCCAGGTGGTGTTGCCGTCCCACAGGACCGCGCTGGCGCCGAACAAGGCTCGTCGGGTGACCCACGGATCGGCGTCGACGGAGAGCAGCCACCGGGTGGCCGCCGGGATGGGTCGGCATCGCAATACGACCTCGCCGATGAGCCCCAGCGTGCCGACCGAACCTACCAACAGCCGGCACAGATCGAAACCGGTCACGTTCTTCACGACCGGCGCGCCGGCCTTGACGAGCTCTCCGTTGGCCGCCACGTAGCGGGCCTCCAGCAGAAGATCTCGGACCGGCCCGTAGCGCAACCGCCGCACGCCCGAATAGCCCACGCTGAGCACCCCGCCCACCGTGGCGTCGGGCGAGGCCGGATCGAGCGGACTCATCTGCCCATGCTCGGCCAAAGCCTCCGTGAGTTCGCCGACGGGCGTGCCCGCTCCGCAGCGCACGATCAGTTCCTCGGGCTCGTGGGCCACGATGCCGGAAGGGGCCCTCACCAATCGCGCCCCGGCGTCGAGTTCACCGGCCACATGCCAATGCGTGCGCCCTCCCAACACCGCGACCGGTCCAGTAGCACCAACTTCCTCGGCAAACGACAGAACGGCCGCCGAGGGCGGGGCGAGGCTCAGATCCATGCGCCCTCGGGTACGTGATGCAGCTCGCCGCACCACGAACCGGTCGGGAGCACCTTTTCAGGATTCATACGCCGGGCCGGATCGAAGACGTCGCGCAGCCGCTGTTGGTGCTCGAGATCAACCGCCGAAAATACCAGCGCCATATAGTCGCGCTTCTCGAGGCCGATTCCGTGCTCGCCGGACAACACGCCACCGGCGGCTACACACGCCTCGATGATCGCTTTACCGGCCTGTTGCACTTTCTCTTCGACCCCCGGCTCGCGGCGGTCGAACACGATGAGCGGGTGCAAATTACCGTCACCGGCATGGAACACGTTGAGCACGATGAGTCCGCGAGATTCTACGATATCGACGACCTTTTCCATCACCTCGACGAGTTTGGTACGCGGCACCACGCAGTCGTGCAAATAGTAGTTGGGCTTGATATTGGCGATGGCGCCAAACGCCGATTTTCGGGCCTTCCAAAGCAGCATGCGCTCCTCCACCGTCGCCGCCACCCTGACCGCTCGTGCCCCACTAGCTCGGCATTGCGCCACGATTTCCGAGGCGGCAATCTCGGTTCCGGCCGCCAGCCCCTCTACCTCGACGAGCAGCACCGCGGCCGCGTCCAAAGGCAGCCCGGCATGCGCGAAGTTCTCCACTGCGGCGATGCAGTTGGCATCCATCATTTCCAGTGCCGCGGGCAGAATTCCGGCCCCAATGATCGCCGACACCGCTGCGCTGGCGTCGCGGATCGAGGCGAAATCAGCCAACAGCGTTCGTATGGTCGGCGGGTTCGGCATCAGGCGGACCAAGATCTTCGTGGCAATGCCCATCGTGCCTTCGGAACCTACAAACGCACCACGCAGATCGTAGCCGGGGGCATCGGGCTCGGGTCCGCCCAACACGCACACCGAGCCGTCGGCCAGCACCACCTCGATGGCCAGCACATGGGCGCTCGTGCAGCCGTGCAACAAGCAGTGAGGACCGCCCGAGTTCGAGGCCACGTTGCCTCCGATCGAGCACGTCTGCTGACTCGAGGGGTCGGGCGCGTAATGCAAACCGAGGTGAGCAACTTGGCGACTCAGGTCGAGGTTGAGCAGGCCTGGTTCAACCCACGCGGTCCGCGAATCCTCGTCGACCTCCACGAGCCGATTCATTTTAGTGGTCACGATGACTACAGGATCGTTCAGCGGCACCGCACCGCCGGCCAGCCCGGTCCCGCTCCCTCGGGGCGTTACCGGCCGGCCGTGGGCGGCGGCGATCCGCACGCACGCCTGTACCTCGGCAGTGGTAAGCGGAAGGCAGACCACTCCGGGAGGGGCGTAACCAACGGCGGAGGCGTCGCGGGCGTACAGCACCTTCTCGAAGGGACTGTCGAGCACGCGGATGGGCGCCAAGGCCGCCCGCAACTCGGCCAGCAACTCGGGAGACGACGGACTCACACGATCCGCGTGTTCTTGTCGGCCCAGTAACGATCGCGCAGGATTCGCTTGTAGAGCTTGCCGGTGGGCAGTCGGGGCAACTCGACCTCGAAATCAATCGTACGGGGGCACTTGTAATGGGCGAGGTTATCGCGGCAGAAGGTCAGCAATTCACGCTCCATCTCGGGACTGGCGGCATCGGGGTCGACGAGCTGTACCACGCCTTTCACCTCTTCGCCCAAGTCTTCATTGGGCACGCCGAATACCGCTGCATCCATCACTTTCGGATGCGTCACGAGCAGGTTCTCGCACTCCTGAGGGTATATGTTCACGCCGCCGGAGATGATCATGTACGTCTTGCGGTCGGTCAGGAACAAATAATTGTCGGGGTCGAGGTATCCGACATCGCCTACCGTCGACAGTACCGCCCCGGAGGTTTCGGTGATGCGGGTTTCGGCTGTCTTTACGGGATCGTTGAAGTACTCGAACGCCGTCGCCCCGCGGAACCAGACCGTACCGGGTTCGCCCTGAGCAACGGGCTGGTTGTCGTCGTCGAGGATCACCACTTCGCCCATGATCTGGCGCCCCACCGTGCCCGGATGCGCCAGCCACTCTTCGCTCGTGCACCACGTCATGCCATTGCCCTCGGTGGCCGCGTAATACTCGTAGAGCTTCGGCCCCCACCACTCGATCATGGCCTGCTTCACCGGTGGCGGGCAAGGCGCCGCGGCGTGGATGACCGTCTCGATGCTCGACACGTCGTAGGACTTCCTCACCGCTTCGGGCAACTTCAGCATGCGACTGAACATCGTCGGCACCAGTTGACTGTGGGTTACCCGGTACTTCTGAACCAGCTGCAGGTACTCCTCGGGGTCGAAGCGTTCCATCACGATGACGGTGCCGCCGAGTCGCAGCGTTGCGCTCACATTGGCCTGCGGGGCCGAGTGGCAAAGCGGCGCGGGCGAAAGATAAATCTGTCCGGGTCGCTGGCGCCACACCGACTGGAGAAAGCCCATGAGGGGAATGGGGTCGCTCGGTTCGGCGTCGGGCAATACCCGCACGATGCCCTTCGGACGACCGGTCGTGCCCGATGAGTACAGCATCGCCGCTCCGAGCTGCTCGTCGGCTATCGGAGTGGTCGGCTGGGCTGCCACCGCCGCGTCGAGCGGTTGAAACGGTCCGCGCCCCTCGGTCGTATCGGCCATGAGGTAGAGCTGCACGTTCGGCGTCTCGGTGGCCGCTTCGAGCGCCGTGGCCGATTTCGCAGTTGACGTGACAAATACCTTCGACTGGCTGTCGTTGACGACATACGCGCATTCGGGCCCGGTCAGGTAGGAGTTGATACAGGTGAAGAACAACCCGCACCGTTCCGCGCCCGCCTCGACCACCAACATGGCCGGGTTGTTCTCCATGAGGATGGCGATGTGGTCACCGCGGACGAGGCCGGCGGCGCGGAAGAGGTGGGCGACCTGATTGGCCTGTGCCTCGAACTCTCGGTACGTGATGGTGAGCCCGGTCCCGGCCATGATGATGGCCGGCTGGTCCGGATGGTCGAGGGCATAGTGGCCGGGATACATTGCCACGGAGGCTATGCGACCAACCCCGTACCGACACACTCCCCCGTAGCGACACACTCCGGGCCTTACTGCACCGGCGGGACCGTGGCAATGACGGTGATGTTGGCGTTGCCGCCAGTGTCGGGCCCCACCGGCGCCGTGGTGGGGGCGGCTGTGCCTCCGGGCAGCGTGGTCGCCGCGGTGGTTGTCGTCGGAGGGGGCACAGGGGGGGCCAGCACCGCCACGAAACGGGGATCGGCGATGTTGCGCACCCCCCACAAATACTGCCAATACGACGGATCGGTGACCAGCCAGTCATAGACGCTGGCCCCGAGTACGCCGGCCTCCTGAACGGCCTTCACCATGCCGCCCACATCCCAAGCCTTGAGCGCGGAGCCGCCGATGCCGCCGGCGAAGTGGATCGGCGCGTCGGGGCGACCCAAATAGGAGCGAAGCCGAGCGATGTTTTCTTGCGTATACCGGTAGCCGTCGCGCCACCCCGACTCGGGCTTCCACGCCGTCCAATATCCCATAATTACCCAGCCGTCATAGTACGGGGCGATCGAAGTGTACGGGAGCTTGGGCCAGAGTTTGTAGGTGGGCGAGTCGGTGTCGACCGGCGGCAATACGGTGCCAGTGATAAGGCGACCGGGCAACAGGGTACGCAGCGCCGCCGAATAATCGACGATTCGTTGATTGCGTACGCCCAGATCTTTGACCCGACTCGTTTCGATGTCGATCGAGATGCCGTCGACGTCGAGGTTGGCCGCAGCCACGGTGCGGCGGAGGTCGGCGTTCACGTCTTCCAGCGTGGGGAGGTACCACGCCACCACGAACAGGCCGAGTTGGTGGGCCCGATCGATGATGGGCTGCAGTCGCGCCGCTTCGGGGATGTCGCCCGATTTCGAATCCCACTTCGAAACTTGAAGATAGAGGGTTTGGACGCCGGCGGCGGCAACGCCGTCGAGGGTAGCCACGGTGAATTTGGGCTTCGGGATGCCGCTGAACTGAACTGTCCAGTCGAACACGTCGGCCCAGGTGCCCAAGCCTCGGTAAGGGTCAAGCGTCGCCGTCGTGGCCCGTGTGGCCGGTCCTGCGGCGGCCGGGAAGGGAGTGGGTATGGTCGTCGTGGTCGTCGCCGGGACCGGGATCGTGGGAGCCACCGTCACGGCCGCGATGCTGGGCAGCGCCGTAGGCACCACGCCCGGTTGGGTCACGACGGGTCCGGCCAGTGGGGGCGAAGGGGCGGTCGTCGACGGCGCAATGGTCGTGGGCGGAGCCAGGGCGGTCGACGTGGGGGGCGGCACTGTGGCCGCGGAGGCGGGCGGCCGGGAGGTCGGCGGGAGCGGGGCCGTGTCGACGGGTATTGGGAGAGCCGTCGTTACCGCCGCCTTCTTCTTCGACTTCGAGGTGACGACTTTCTTCGAAGTCTTCGCTTTGGGGTCGGCTACTAGACAGGCCCGGATCTTTTGACCCGGTGACACCACGATGAATCGACAGTCCTTCGCCGGCGCCGCCACGCGCGACTTGGCCGCGACCTTCACGGCCACCTTCGTTGCTGCGCCAGTGGGCGCGATGACCGCGACGCCGAGCACGACGCTCAACATTACGGAGGTCGGGGAAGCGAACCTCATGGATCAAGCGTAGGCGCCCGCCGGACCGCAAGCGGACGCGAACGTTTTGGGCTACCGCTTCTGACGGCGCCGGTCTTCTTCCTTCAGCACCCGCTTGCGGACCCGTATCGACTTGGGTGTGACCTCGACCAGTTCATCGTCGGCGATGAACTCGATGGCTGTCTCCAGCGTCATCTCCCGGATGGGCATGAGCTTGATGGCGTCGTCGTGGGAGTGCGTGCGGATGTTGTTGACTTTTTTCTCTTTGGTGATGTTAACCAACATCTCTTCGCCGCGAGCGCATTCCCCTACGACCATTCCTTCGTACACCTCATCGCCGGGATCGACGAAGAACGTGCCTCGCGATTGCAGGTTGTCAAGGGCGTAACCGGTGGAGGAGCCGGCCCGGTCGGCGACCATGGAGCCCCCGGCGCGACCAGGGAGGTCGCCTACCCAAGGTACCCAACCGGCGTGACGTTGATGAATGAGCGCAGTTCCACGGGTCTGCGTAAGCAACTCGTTGCGCAAGCCGAGCAGACCTCGAGACGGGCTCTCGAATGTCAGTACCGCTCGCCCGGTATCGCCGTTGCGCATCTCCGTGAGCTGGCCCCGCCGGGGGGCCAAGGACTGGGTGACCATCCCGACGTACTCCTCGGGCACATCAACGACGATTTTCTCATAGGGCTCGTGGCGGTGCCCGTCGATGATTTTCGTGATGACTTCGGGGCGGCTGACTTGGAGTTCGTAACCCTCCCGGCGCATCGTCTCGATCATCACGGCCAACTGGAGTTCACCGCGGCCGGCTACCTCGAGCACGTCGAGCGACTCGGTGTCGCTGACCCGAATCGAGACGTTGCCAAGCACCTCGCGGGCCAGTCGTTCCCGCAAGTGGCGAGAAGTGAGGAACTTGCCGTCGCGACCGGCGGTTGGGGCCGTGTTCACGCCGAACGTCATGGTGAGCACCGGCTCGTCGACGGTTAGTCGGGGCAGTGCTACGGGTTCGTCGAAGGCCGCGAACGTGTCGCCGATCTCGACCTCGGGAAAGCCCGATACGACGAACAAGTCGCCGGCCACGAGGGAATCGACCTCGACCCGTTTGAGGCCCAAAGTACCCATCAGGCTCGCCAGCTTGCGCTTGACCGGCGGACCATCGGCGCCGAGCAACGCCACCATCTCGCCCTTGCGCAGGGTCCCTTCGATGACCCGCCCGACCGCCAGGCGACCGAGATAATCAGAAGCATCGAGGTTGTTGACCAGGGCCTGGACGGGCGCGCTCGGATCACCGGACGGTGCCGGAATGGTCTTGACGATGGCTTCGAACAGGGCTGTGAGATCGTCGCCAAGCCCAGGCATACCGATACCGGCCATGGATCGGCCTTCTCGAGCAATCGCGGATATGACAGGGAAATCGATGTGGTGATCGGACGCGTCGAGGTCGAAGAAGAGCTGATACACCTCATCGAGAACCTCTTCAGCCCGGGCGTCTTGGCGGTCGACCTTGTTGATGACCACCACCGCCGGGAGGCCTTTCGAGAGTGCCTTGGACAGCACATAGCGGGTCTGCGGCAAGGGGCCCTCGGCCGCGTCGACGAGCAGCAACACGCCGTCGACGACATGAAGGCCCCGCTCGACCTCACCAGAAAAGTCAGCATGACCAGGCGTGTCGACCAGATTCAACTTGTAGTCGCCCCACTGTATGGACGCCTGCTTGGCAAAGATGGTGATGCCCCGCTCGCGCTCTTGGTCATTGGAGTCCATGATGCGATCAACGACCTGTTCGCGTGCGCCGAACACCCCCGTCTGGCGCAGCATCGCATCGACAAGGGTGGTTTTGCCGTGGTCGACGTGCGCGACGATGGCTAGATTTCGTATTTGGCCTGGCAGCGAGCCGCCAGCCCGCTCCAGAAGCGTGCTCATAAGTTATGGATAGGAGTCCTCAGGCTCATCATCAAGATCGTCGACGCGGGCTAAACACCACGCTTTACAAGGTTCGTCGCCACCTGCTCCACATTCCACGCACGGTTCGCCGATAGTGGCGTCCGAAAGTCGCTTAAGTGCTCGGGCCTCTTCGAAGCGACGATGCCGTCCTTTTTTCACGTGCGGCTCCCACGAATCCTTGGTTTGGTCTCAGGCATGTTACCGGCAGTTGGCGGGTC
>JANYDT010000146.1 GCA_025359845.1 Acidimicrobiia bacterium | reverse complement strand
TCGTCATCGACTATGACGCGACGGCCGGTCCGTTCAAATGGACTTACGCCGCCGACCCTCTGGTAGCATGAAATAGCATGAACTGCGACGCGCGCGTTACTTACGCGACGGTGCACTAGTGCCGTGCCTCGCCCATAACTGTCGGTTATGGGCCGGCCACGAAGTCGGCCCGAGTCGCGGCGAACCCTGATCCGCCGTCGTCTGGCGTGTTTACCGCCAAGACTTGGTGGACGCTTACGCGATTGGCCTCGAAATTCATGGCCGACGCGGCCATGTAGAGCCGCCACACACGGGCCCGATTCGGGCCGATTCGATCCACCAAATCGTTCCAGTTAGTTTCCAAATTACCCACCCAGGCCCGCAGCGTACGGGCGTAGTGCTCTCGCAGCGACTCGACGTCTCGCACCTCGAACCCCAAGTCCTGCATAGCGGTGACCACCCGTCCGACCTCCATGAGTTCGCCGTCGGGAAACACGTAGCGCCCGATGAACGATCGAGGCGGAACCTTGCCCCCCTTCGTGTCGGGGCTGGAGATGGCGTGGTTCAGAAGTCGCCCACGCGGTACCAGTAAGTCTCGAAGACCGGCCAAATACACGGTCAGCTGTTCCCGACCGACGTGTTCGAACATGCCGACCGAACTGATCGCATCAAAAGGTCCGTCGGTGACATCGCGATAATCCTGAAAGCGGATCTCGATCTGGCCACCCAACCCTGCGTCCGCGACCCGTTCCGTGGCCAACTCCACCTGTTCTTTGGCCAGGCTCACCCCTATCACTTCGACGCCGTAGTGACGCGCCGCATGCAGCGCCAGACCGCCCCATCCACAGCCCACGTCGAGCATGCGCATCCCGGGCCGAAGGTCAAGCTTGCGGCAAATGATGTCGAACTTGGCGTCCTGAGCCTCCTCGAGTGTCATATCGGGCTCAGACCAGTAGGCGCACGAATAGGCCATCGTGGGCCCGAGGACAGTCCGGTAGAAATAGTTGCCGACGTCGTAGTGATGGGCGATTGCCGCCGCATCGCGTTCTTTGGAGTGGAGCCGGCCTCGCAGTCTGGCCTCTTCCAGGGGCGGCTTTGGTGGCGGTCCGAGCACCCCGATTCGTTTGGCGGCACGGGCCAAGGCGGCCAACCCGCGGCCGTCGAGATGAACCTCGACGTGCTCACGCTCCCCGCCCATCAACGCCCGCAAATCGAAGGCCGCGAAGATGTCACCATCGACGTCGAGTTCTCCGGCCACATAAGCCCGTCCGAAGCCCAGTTCGCCCGGTGCATAGAGAATTCGCCGTAACGCCATCGGTGAGCGCAATACCACCGTCGCCTTGGCATCAGACGGACCGAGGGTAGTGCCGTCCCAGAACCGAAACCCGATCGGCGGTGCCGCGCCATGGAAGAGGCGATCGAGGACGGGCTGAAGCGCGGATGCGACTGTGGTGGCCATCGCTACCTATCGTGCCTCTTTCGGACCCGTTCGTGCATCTCGAGCAGTTACGGGCGGTCAGACTGCACTGGGATGGTCGAGGTGCTGCCAATCAATACGGCCTCGGGCGGGAGCCGGGCCACACAGCGGTCGAGGAGGAGCGGAGGTTTCGTGGCGTCGCCGGCGTCGGGGGGTCCGCACATTCGCAGCACGGTCTCGGCCAACATCGACGCGTAAGCCCTGGAGCCCGGTTCGCGCAGGTGCACGTTGTCGGCGAACAGAAATTCGGGATGGGCCGAGGCGAGCGTGGTCCAGTCGGCAATGCGCACGTTGGCGAGGGGCTGCGTTCGCCGATACAGCATGTCGCGCAGTGGGGTCTCAAACGTGAATGGAACCTTCGGCGCGACGAGGACCACTGCTGGCACATCGGCCACCGCCCTCAGAAGACGGTCGAGAAGCGGAGCTGTGACCGCGCCGTTATCGCCGAGATGGACGATTACGACGTCGCCGAGGGTGCCTTCCTGTCTGCGCTTCTCGAGGAGTTCCACGCCGACCTTGAACTGGCGGCTAACCTTGGCATCGACGACCATCGCCCGTCCGAATGTCTTCATAAGGGCCGGGGCCGAGCCGAGCATCACCGAATCGCCGATAGCGGTCGACGGAATGGCGTATTGGATCGTCCTACGGGGGAGCGGCGTAATGGTCGTCGTTACCACCGGTGTCGTGTCGGGGGCCGTCGTGTCGGGGGCCGTCGTCACCGGTGTCGTGTCGATCGTCGATGCGTCGATCGTGGTCGCGTCGGCGGTCGCACGGGCAGAAGTGCTGGTGTTCGCTGGGGCCGCCGGCTTGGTCGTGGACGAGTCATTGCTGCGCGCGGTAGGGAGGGGCGCAGCCGCGATCGCCGATGTCGTGTCGGGCTGGATCGACGCGAGGGCCGCCTGTCCGGCTTGGATCGACGCAGTGATCTCGTCGACCGTCGAGGTGTGGGCCATCACCGCGGTGGTCAGTCCGAAGACGCTCGCCCCCGCAGCGGTCCAGACCGCCGCGAACGCCCACCGGCGCTGGTGGCGCGCCTCCCACCACCGTTTCACGAGACCGCGCCTGATCGGGTCCTCCACGAGTCGCCATGAGAGTTCGGCCAACACCGCGGTAGTGGCGAGGCGCAAGGCCAACACCGGCCAGCCGGTAAGACGAAGATCGACGCCAGGACGGGTGAATACGACGACGGGCCAGTGCCACAAGTAAATGGCGTAGGACCGCAAACCAATCCACCGCAGCGACGGGGTACTCATGGCGCGAACGCTCCATTGTGCGCCCGGATGCACCACTGCCGCGACCATCGCCAAGGCCAAGATCGAGACAACCAGAAATCCGCCCCGGTAGAGCCAGACGTCTTGATCGCCGGTGCTCATCGCCATCGCCGCGAACCCGACCAGTCCCCCAGCAAAGAGGGCATCGGGCCACCAGTCGGCTCTGGGTTTGGGACTGACCGTGCGGCGACGGGCCCACACTGCGTAGGCGGCGCCGATCAGCAAACCCGATGCCCGGGTGTCGGTTCCGTAATAGACCCGGGAGGGGTCGTGACCGGGATGAAACAGCACGGCCATAAGCGCGGTGCTCGCGATGGCCCCGCCCACGATGATCGCCAACGTTGAGCGGCGGCCCAGACGCCACCGGAGGAGGCATCCGAAAAGTACCGGCCAAACAAGGTAGAACTGCTCCTCGACGGCCAGCGACCAGAGATGGCGCAGAGGCGACGGGCGGCCGAATTGATCGAAGTACGAGCGGCCGGTAACCACCAGAAACCAGTTGGTGACGTAGGTGACGGCGCCCGCGAGGTCGCCGCGAATTCGGCCCACTTCGTTGCTGTGGGCAACCAGCAGCCAAATGGCGACGGAGACAAGCAACGTCCACAACGCCGGCAACAAGCGTCGGGCCCGCCGTTTCCAAAAGCGCACCACGTCGATCCGGCCATCGGCTGCGACCTCGCTGAGCAGCAGCCTGGTGATGAGAAAACCGCTGATGACGAAGAACACATCGACGCCGAGAAAGCCACCCGGAAGCCAGCCGACGCCGCCGTGATACAGCACTACCGAGACCACGGCGATGGCCCGCAGACCATCCAGGCCCGGCAGATATTTTGTCGGGTGGCGCGGGCCGGTGGCGCCGGTCTTACGACCAGTTATGGCCGCTTCAGGTCCGCCGCGAAGACCGGTTGTGATGTCGGTCGGGGAATGGACCACGACGTCCAATTCTACGGGTCGCGAGCCCCGCCGTCGGCCACCCCAGGGCGGCGGTGCCGGCAATTCGCGCGGCAAGTCGATTTGGCGATCGATTACTTCTTTTCGGCGTGGCCGCCGAATTGCTTGCGCATGGCCGAAAGCAGCTTGTTGCCGTAATCGGCCTCGCCCCGGCTGGAGAACCGGTCGTAAAGCGCGGCCGACAGCACGTTGGCGGGAACACCTTCATCGATGGCGGCGAGCACGGTCCAGCGCCCTTCGCCCGAGTCGGAGACCCGTCCCGCGAAATCGTCGAGCTTCGGATCTTCTTGCAGCGCATTGGCGGTGAGGTCGAGCAGCCAACTCGCCACAACGCTTCCACGGCGCCACAATTCGGCCACGGCGGCAGTGTCGATGTCGAATTGATAGGCCTCGGGATTGCGCAACGGCGTGGTTTCGGCGTCATGCTCCTGGGCGGCCTTGCCGACGTTCGCGTGATGCAAGATGTTGAACCCTTCGGCGTACGCCGCCATGAGCCCGTATTCGATGCCGTTGTGCACCATCTTCACGAAATGGCCGGCTCCCGAAGGGCCGCAATGCAGCCACCCTTCCTCCTGGGGCGTGGGATCGCCGCTTCGCCCAGGCGTTCGCTCGGCCGTCCCGATGCCCGGGGCCAGGGTGCGGAAGACGGGCACAAGTCGGCCCACAGCTTCTTCGTCACCGCCGATCATCAGGCAGTAACCCCGTTCGAGGCCGAACACGCCGCCGCTGGTGCCCACATCGACGTAGTGCAGTCCCTGCGCGGCAAGTTCCTTCCCCCGCCGAAGATCGTCGAGGTAGTAAGAGTTGCCGCCGTCGATAATCGTGTCTCCCTTGCTCAGCAGCGGGACCAGATCGGCGATGGTCGAGTCGACGAAGGCGGCCGGCACCATGATCCAGATGTTGCGGGGCGCCTCCACCTTGGCGATCAGATCGGTAAGTGACGAGGCCCCGACGGCTCCATCGGCCACGCACGCGGCCACCGCCTCAGGACTGCGGTCGTAGGTGGCGCAGGTGACGCCATTGCGCTGCAACCGCTTCACCATGTTGGCACCCATTCGGCCAAGGCCGATCATGGCAAAGTTGGTCTTGGTTGCAGAGTTGGTCATGGGGTTGCTCCTTGGGGGATCGGTGAATCCGCAGCGGCCGCTGCGTTGTCGAGAAACCAGTGCTGGTTGGGGTTTTCGACCCTACCCGCGGGAATGCCACGATCGCCGGCGGTCGCGCGCACCACGAACGGCGCCTTGTTCGCCCCGCACGCCAGCCATAGGACGGTTCGCGCGGAGTTCAGAACCGGATAGGTGACCGTGACTCGGCGCCGGCCTTTGTAGACATTGGTGAGCGCCAGCCGATGGTCGGTCACATCGAGCGCGGGGTCATCGGGCACCAAGCTGGCGGTGTGGCCGTCATCGCCAAGGCCGAGGTGGATCACATCGAAACTGTCGGGCAGAGTGGGCGCGTCAAGGCGGACGGGGTCGACCTGCAGCAGGTGGGTGTGGACCGCCACGTGGTCGAGCAGGGCGGCGCGCAGACCGGTCAGATTGCGGTCGGGGTCGCCGTCGGGGGCCACTCTTTCGTCGACCTGATACAGGTGGACGGCGTCCCACGGCACGTCCAGATGACGAAGTTCGGTGAACATGAAGCCAGGAGTTGATCCGCCGCTCACGGCGATTCGGGCCTCCCCCCGTTTCGCGACGGCGTGGACGATCTCTGAAGCCAGGAATCTGGCCGCCTCTACCGCGGTTTGGTTGGGATCACTGGCCACATGGCGTTCGGAGTGAGCCTTCACCTGTCGAACGTTACGCCGCTTCGGGGCCAACTCTACGCACGTGGCCCGTCTCGCCTGTGGCTCGGCCGCCTCGGCTGGGCCGCTCGTGGCCCGCACGTCGGCGGCGGCTCGGCCGCCTCGGCGGTACCGCTCGTGGCACGCTGTGACCGTGGCTCGACTCCGCCAACCCGGTCTGCTCCTCGGCGAATGGATGTGCCTGGGCGCTTTGGCGGACGAACGCTCGCACGGATTTGCCATCGCCAAGCGCCTCGCACCCGAGGGCGACCTGGGGCGAGTGTGGTCACTCTCCCGCCCGCTCACCTACCGGGCCCTCGACACCCTTGTGGTCCAAGGGATGGTGCGGGCCGTCGCTTCGGCTCGGGGTCAGTCCGGCCCGAATCGGGTCGTGCTCGGGCTGACCGCCAAAGGCCGTCGGTCGCTCGACGCATGGCTGCGCGAGCCGGTGACGCACCTGCGCGATATTCGTTCCGAACTCCTCGTAAAACTGGTGCTCTGCGAACGCCTCGGAATTGAGACCCGGGCCCTCATCGCCGCCGAACTGGCGATATTCGAGCCACTCCACGCCCGTCTGGTGGAGCGGCTTCAGCAGGAGCGAATCGACGGCGCCGGCGACCAGGCCATCGACCCGGTGTCGATCTGGCGAAGGGAGAACTCCGGCGCCGCCATCCGGTTTCTTCACAGTCTTCAGGAGGACAAGTAGTCAGTCGATGACTATGCTGGTCGTCAATGATTGACTACCGCGCCCGAGGAGCATCATGAACAGGACTCGACCGGCCACGCGCCCGTCCACGACGAGACTCGCGGTGCTGGCCACAGCCCTGATGCTGATTGCCGCCGTGACCGGAACCTCCGCTTCTGGCGCCCCGAAGAGCCGGGCGCGAGCGACGAAGCCAACCGCCGCCCGCTTGGCCACGAGCACAAGCGCCGCTCGGGCCACGACGATCACCACTGCGGTCCGGGCGAGCACGACCACCCGGGCGACGGTCTCGACGCCGCCGACCGCGGCTTCGACCACCGTGGCGACCACCGCTCCGGTGGCCCTCAAAGGGTCGATCACTTTGTTCGCGGCATCGTCGCTCACCGCTTCCTTCACCGACATCGTCGACGCCTTCAAAGCCGCGAATCCGGCCGTCGAGGTGGTCACCAGTTTTGCCGGCTCGTCCACCCTGGCCGGACAGATTCAGAGCGGAGCGCCGGTCGATGTGTTTGCGTCGGCCGACGAGCCAACCATGCAACGGTTGGCCGGAGCAGGACTCGTGAGCGGACCCGCGCCGATCTTCACCCGTAACCGCCTCATGATCGTGGTCCCGAAGGGAAACCCGCTGCGGGTGACCGGGCTGTCCGACTTGGCCCGACCGGAGGTGTTCGTTGCGTTGGCCGCGCCTGAAGTCCCAGCCGGCCGCTACGCCCGCGACGTCCTCACGCGGGCCGGTGTCGTGGTCAAGCCGAAGACGCTCGAACCCAACGTGAAGTCGATCATCGCGTTGGCTGCGCTCCGCGAGATCGACGCCGGGATCGTGTACGTCACCGACGTCGCCGTTGACGACTACCGCGTCGACGGCGTTACCATTCCCGAGGCCCAGAACGAGATCGCCTCTTACCCGATCGCCACGCTCATGGCGGCCAAGAATCGTCTGACCGCCGAAGCGTTCGTGCAATTCGTGCAGAGCCCCTCGGCTCAGGCCATCCTTCGGAAGTACGGGTTCCTTGCGCCGAAGTAGGTCATCGGGTCCTGAGAAACAACTGCTTTCGGGGGGTCGGGCGATACCGCCGAAACCCATCGTCGCGATGGGCGCGCTGGCGCTGGCCTTCATGGTGCTGCCCGTTCTGTCTCTGGCGTGGCGGGCGCCATGGTCTCGCTTCGGCAGCGAACTGGCCAAGCCCGAAGTCCGAGACGCACTGCGCCTCTCGCTCGTCTCTTCGTTCGTGTCGACATTCTTGGCTGTGCTCCTGGGCCTGCCCCTCGCCTGGATCTTGGCGCGCGCCCAGTTTCCCGGTCGCCGCCTGCTGCGGGCGGTATGTGTGCTGCCACTACTGATGCCGCCGGTCGCCAGCGGCGTCGCGCTCCTTCTGGCCTATGGCCGCAACGGAACTGTCGGCCGTTCGCTCGGCCGGATCGGCGTGCATCTTCCGTTCTCCACGCCCGGGGTCATTCTGGCGGTCACCTTCGTGGTGCTGCCCTACGTGGTGCTGACGACCGAAAGCGCCTTGCGCACCGCGGATGTGCGCTTCGAGGACGCGGCCGCGACGCTCGGCGCGACCCGCTCCGTCCGGTTCCGCCGCATCACCCTTCCGCTCGTCGCTCCGTCGGTGCTCGGGGGCGCGGCCTTGGCGTGGGCTCGGGCGTTGGGCGAGTTCGGTGCGTCGATCACCTTCGCCGGCAACCTTCCCGGCCGGACCCAGACGATGCCGATCGCCATCTTTCTGGCGCTCGAGAACGACCCGCCGGCGGCGATCGTATTGAGTTTGATCCTGATCGGCGTCTGCCTCGCGACGCTTCTGCTGCTGCGCGACCGGGTGCTGGTCTAGTGGTCTCTCCCCCGGGGCCCGCCTCCGGTCTGGTTGCCCCCGATGCGGGGCTCGACGTCAACACGGTGATCGACCTGGGCTCCCTGCACCTCGACGTGTCGTTCACCGCGCCCCCCGGTGCGACGGTGGCCATTCTCGGCGCGAACGGAGCGGGCAAGACCACGCTGCTGCGACTGGTCGCCGGCCTGTGGCGGGGTGCGTCGGGCCATGTCCGATTGGGCGAATTGGTTCTCGAGGACTCCGCCGTAGGACGGTTCGTGGCCCCCGAGCGCCGCCCGGTGGCCATGGTTTTTCAAGACTTCTTGCTGTTCCCCCATCTGAGCGCGCTCGACAACATCGCGTTCGGGCTTCGATGTCGTCAACCGGAGTTGACAAAGGCGGCGGCCCGCGATATGGCCCAAGTGTGGCTGGAACGGGTCGATCTCGCCGGACACGGGCGTTCAAAGCCGGGCGCGTTGTCCGCCGGACAGGCCCAACGCGTTGCCTTGGCCAGAGCACTGGCCACCGACCCGAAGCTGCTGTTGCTCGACGAACCCCTGGCTGCGCTCGACGCATCGACCCGGTCGTTCGTGCGTTCGATGCTGGCCGAGTTCCCGGGCATCACGCTCGTGGTCTCCCACGACCACGTCGATGCCCGCACGCTCGCCGACCATGCGATCGTCCTCGACAACGGATCGGTGGCGCAGGCCGGACACCCGGCCGACGTGTTGGCCCGGCCCCGAACGCCATCACTGGCGGCCATGGCCGGACTCACCCTCCTTAGCGGCGTGGGCGACGGGACCGCGATCGTCTTCGCCGGCGGCCTGTCGGTGCCGTGTTCACTGGTCGGCCCTGCTTTCGTTGCGCTCGCTCCGTCCCGACTCGACCTCGCAACCCACTGTTCGGCCGACGATGATCGCGACAACGCGGCCGCTGACAACACGATCACCGGTTGGCCGGGACGGGTGAGCACCGTGACCGCCTTGGGAGAACGGTTGCGGGTGGAGGTCGCCACTGATGCCGGTGGCCACATCGTCGCCGTAGATGTGGCCGCCATTGAAGCCGAGCGGATGCTGGTGGACCGACCGGTCCTGGTCCGTGTTCCGCACGCCGCCGTCGCCGCGTACGCGTAGTAGCGAGTCGGTCGTCGCTCGGCTGTGGGCCCACCGGTCGGCTACACTGCCGAAGATAGCGACCTTGGTCATCCTCCTCACCGACATCGAGGGTTCGACGCGGCGATGGGGTGGAGAATGCGTCGGCCATGCGGACGGCGTTGGAGCCGCTGTCGATCGTCGCCCCTCTGTGGGTGATCGCGCAACGCCAACTGTGGGTCGAAGCCGAGGAATGGGCTCTCGCAGCGCTCGCTCTTCCGGGGGCCGATCAACACGGTGACGCTATGTGGGCACATTTGGTGATCTGCGAGACCCGCAACAGCATGGCCGACGCAGCCGAACAGGTGCGTCACGCCCGGGCGGCCCTGGGCATAGAGGCCGAACTGCAGCTTCCGCCGCACCCCCAACCTCGCCTCATGCTCGCGCTGGGCGCTTGTTGGCAAGCCGACTTCGGAACCGCCGAATCCGCCGCGACCGACGCGTTGCATTTGGCTCGCAATCTCGGTCGTGTTCCAGACCAGATCTTGGCTCTGTTCCATCTCATCCATATTGACTCGTACCAAGACCGAGACGCCGATGCCGAACAAGTCGCGCAATGTCTGCGGGTGGCCGAGTCCACCGGCAATCCCGCTTTGAGTTCCCCGGCCTACTTCGCCGCCGGAACTGCCTTCTTCCGTACCGACCCGTCCGCCGCGACCTTGATGTTCGAACGCTGCCGACGAGTCGGTCAGGAGGCCGGCCTCCGCACGGTACTGATCGGCCTTGTCCCGGCATGTATCGCGTTGCTGCGCCAAGATGGCCTGGAGGCAATGGACGCTCTGGCCGAATCCCTGGCGTACTACAAGGACGCTGGAGCGCCCTTTGGCATCCGTGGCTGATGCGCGACTTCATCGCCACCTTTGCCTCAATGGGCCGCCACGAAACGGTCGGGGTGATCGACGGTGTCGGCACTCCGCTCACGATCAGGCCGAAGCCCTGCGCCGCGGCCCGGGCTCTCGCCCGAACGCAACTCGGGGACGAAGCCTCGACCGCGCCTTCGCCCGAGGTCGGGCCATGACCAACGAACAGCTCGAAGCGTTCAAGACGCCGAACTCGTCGAGCTGCTGCCTGCGTCGTAGACCGGACGCTCGTGCCATTGCAATCTTGTAGATTCGCCTTGTTGTGTATACGATGATTCGGTGACCATAAGTGAATTCAGAGTTTCTGAACGAGGCCAAATGGCGCTGCCCGCAGAAGCTCGCCGGCGATGGAACCTCATCGAAGGAGGAGCGGTTGAGATAGCCGATCTCGGAGAGTCACTTCTGATCGTGCCGGCCGGCCGGGGGGGTCTGAGAGAACTGCTCCGCCAAGCCATCGAAGACGCAGGAGGGTACGCCAAGCTCGCCGCCGACGCGGCGACCGAAGAGCCCGAACTGGCCTGAGCGCGACCTTGGACGTCGTCGTTGATGACCACTTGCTGTTGAGGGTGCTCCTGAACGACGAACCGCGAAAGCTACGGGCGCCCGGTGCCCGCCTGTTCACGACCGGCCTGTGGTACCACCGGCTCTGCCGAGCGGTGGCGACTCCAAACGTTGTTGGCGCCCTTTCGGGCTCCCTTGGCCACGTGGACGTTACGACGGCTCGCGCCGCGGTAGAGGCCATCGTGTCGTTGCCCGAGCTGATCGGCGTGCTCTCGTTACGTGACCTCGGTTGGTCGATGGCGCGCCTTCTCGGCGACGGTGTGCGCCTCAACCTCATGTCGCTCGAAGCCCTCAGTGCGGCCGAACGACTCGGGGCCGAATTGTGCCTGGCGGCCGACGACGGGAATCCCCAACTCATCGCCGCGGCGCGCCGTCGCAACACACAGGTCCGGATCCTTAATTCCTAAGCCATCCGCGAGCGTGGGCGCGCCCGTAGCCCGACCGGTACGGTCGGGCTGTATCCGGGTGAGGACAAGCGGTTGCGATTGGCCGGTTTAGCGGATGTAACGCGCCGCCTGGTCGCCATTGCTGCGCCAGCGCGGTGGCGAGTTCGAGTTGTATTGGGGGTGGTTTGTCTTCGATGTATTCGGTTCCGTCGGGTTTGATGAACTTGATGGGTCCGGATAAGGCGCCGGTGAGCTTCCATCCGCCTTCATGCAGGAGTTTGTGATGATAAATACAGAGCGTGATCAGGTTTTCGAGGATCGTGGGTCCGTGCGCGGCGGAGGGCCTGACGTGATGGAGTTGGGTGCGGCGTATGTGTCCGCAGCCGGGGAACCGGCACCCATGATCTCGGCGTTTGGCGGCCCGTCGTAGCCAGCGGGGGATGTCGCGGTGGGGGGCGGCGGCGGTGACGAGTTGGCCGTCGGCGCGTCCGACCGCTTCGAACCGGGCGTCGCAACACAACCGACGGAACGTTTCGTCTCCTAACTGGATGCCGGACGGGAGTTCGGCCCGCCACGTTTTCGTGTCGAAGAACACCGTCACCGTGGCCAGATCGGCGTCACCGTCAGCGGCGAGACTCCGAGTAGCCAACTCCGACAGGGCGTCGGCGCGACGCTGGCCGATCGGGGCGTACTTGTTCGTCTCGGGGTCGGGTTTGAAGCCTTCGGCGATACGCATGATGGCGGCCAGGACCCTTTCTCCGTCGTCGCCGGGAAGCCATCCTTTCAGGTGGTACCCGGTCGTGTCGGGCCGCACGTCAAGGAACCGGTTCTCAGGTTTCGGTTCGGGGACCGGTTCATGCCGGCGCGCCTCCAACGCCAACGCGTTGACCGACGTCCGCGCGCCCCGCCAGGCCAGCACCTCGTCAGTCTCAGGCGTCGCGTAGCGGGCCAGGTACCGGGTCTGATCCCAGGACAGTTCTCCGGCCCCGTACGCCGCGCCGATAGCCGGAAGTTCCTCCAGGCGGTGGGCGACCCGGACCAGTTCTTCGCCGCTGCCCGCCGTCACTGCGTGGCGGGCCGCGACCCATCGACCCATCGACGTCGACCCGTCAGGACGCCAATTGTCTTCGCTGTCCAACGCCGCCAACACCGTCAGATAGACCCGGTGG
>JANYDT010000139.1 GCA_025359845.1 Acidimicrobiia bacterium | reverse complement strand
GGGCGCTACCGAGATGAGATGGCGCGCGGCGCCGACGGCCGATGGCGGTTCAAGGTGCGTGCCATTCATCTCGATTCGTCGGGCGAGTTCTCGGTGAATCGACCGCCCGAATCCCCCGGCTCGCCCTGAAACGCCTCTGATGCCGGGTCCCTTGGCGCAGGCTATTCGCGATACGTCGGCAGCGACAGAGCCCTCTCCACGCCTCTCGTTCGGCCGGGTCCTCAGCTCACTGAACCCGCCGGACCGGCCAGGCATGTGGAAACGACTAAGAATACGGCATGGAACTGCCGACAGTCGAAGGCGTTCCCCGTCGACATCATCGAGTTTCGGATCGCGACGCCACCAGATCGTTGGGCGTCCTGTGCCCTCTCTTCCCCTCCGCCAACTCCGTGGCCGCGATCGCCGAGGTGTCCGCGAATGTCTCGACGAACCGGGTGCATTTGGTGCGATTGGCCGACGGATCGAACGTCTTCGCAAGGTATCGAACTCCGGCTCCGCCGTTCTTGTTCGGCGCAGACCATCAGCGAATTTAGCGCCTCATCAAGGCGTTCCGCGATGATTGCTGGGAGGGTTTTCTGGCAGCACCCCTGACGACGACCAGCGACGGTCGCATCCACGCCATGACCTACTTCGACGGCGCCGTATGGGGAGTGATCTACTCTGTTGCGAGCACGGAGACAGCGGTGGCCCAGCGCCATCTGGCACCAACGTTCAAAATGTCGTCGGCGCTCGGAACAACGTCTTCGACGAATCGAATCTGTGAGAGGGTACAGCGGTGATCGGATCCATCCGGGAGGTTCATCATGGTTCTACGTACTCGGCGAGCAGGTACGGAGCCTGCAGGTTTTCGGGAATCGAGGCAACGATGAGGTCGCCGAGGGCTCCCAAAGTGATGTGAGCGGCATCGAGCTGTTCAGCCTCGGACGCCGGCTCTCATTTCGGTGGGTTGGGGCGCGATGCGGCGGTCAGGGTTTGGTGACGGGGAGCGTCATATCGGGCGTTGTGGCGATCCGTACCTCAGTTCCGGTGATGCCAGGGTCGCCTTGAAACCGGATGCGCAGGACGCCTCGTGCGAGGCCGTTCAGGAGGTTGAGGTAGATGGTGCATGGCTGACCGGGCCCAATGGGACGGCCAAAAATGAGTTGGAAGGGCCTGCTCCCGGCTGGTTGAAAATCCGCGGTGCAGCGTCCGGAGGCGAGGCGCCCGCAGTCGGTGGTGATGTCGGCCTTCAACAGGTGCGTCGAGCCGCGCGCGAGGCTGGAGCGGTTCTGGTCGAGCACCACCCGCATCGTGCTTCGGCACGCCGGCGCGCCGTAGGCGGGCGGCGCGGCAACGGTCCCCAGCGCGAGCGTCGCAGTGATGCCGAGCAGGGCGGCGGGGACCCTCTTTGCAATGGTGAGGCGGAACATACCTGGTCCTTCGTGATGATGGGAATGAACGTGCGATCTTGACTCCACGAGCATCGCTCGAAGTGGACCTGACGACCAGAGCGGAACTACCCCATTTATCCGTTGGCGCCTGATTGGTCCGGATGGCTGCCCCGGGATCGTGGGGCAGCCGGCTCACTGACCTCGTAGACTTGCTGTGTGCTTTTCGGACGGGAGGAGTTGACCGCCGGCCTCGATTCTCTCCTGATTACAGCTCAAGATGGTCAAAGTCACGCACTCGTACTTCTCGGCGAACCTGGCATCGGCAAGACCGCGTTGCTGAACCACTCGGTCGACCGTGCCATGGAGCGGGGTTTCGAGGTCCTTTGATCTCGAGGTGTCTCGGCCGAGTCCGAGCTTGGCTTCGCCTGCCTGGCCGATCTGTTGCGACCATACGCCGATGCGATTGAGGAGCTTTCCGCGCCGCAAGCCGCGGCGATGCGCGCCGCCCTCGCTCTGGGGCCGCCGGTGCGAGCAGCACCCTTCGTGGTTGCCGCCGCCACCCTTTCGATGCTCGCAGTCCGTGCTCAAACCGTGCCGTTACTGGTAGCCGTCGACGACGCGCAGTGGGTCGACGCAGCATCGTTGCAGGCGCTGTTGTTGCGGCCCGACGTCTCCACGCCGACCGCGTGGCGTTCCTGTTCACGTGTCGTCGAGTCGTGGCCGCGCCGGACAAACAGGTCGCCGAAGGGCCCGATCCGTTCGAGGGCATCGAGACACTCGACGTTCCTGGCTTGACGATCGGACGGAGCTTTCGAGCATGACCGTGCCGTGCGATGTCTGGCCGCGGACCACCTCGGCTTGAGCGCGGGCTGCCTGGGCCGCAGCCAGGACAGGCCCGCCTACCGGAAGGGCGAGACGTTCGGCCCGGTCGGCCAGGGCATACGCCGATCGACCGTCGCCGGCGGGCATCGAGGCGAAGCTGGCCACGGCCAGCAGGCGGGCGGCGGTACCCGGCTCGTTTGATTCGATGCGGTCCGCACACCCCACGGCGAGTTCGGTGGCCCGATCCGGCCGGCCGTCCAGTGTTGCAGGCCTGTCGCGAGCAGCGTGGGGCATACGCGATGGCGCTCGACAGCATGCCGCTGACGTTGTGTTGGCTCGAGCGCTTCGACGACGCCCGCGGTTTGCTCGATCGTCGTCTCGCGGCGGCGCGAGCGAGTGGAAGTCCGGCCCTATATCCGTTCCCGCTCATCGTGGAGGCCGAGATTGCATTCGCCACCGGGGCTTGGGACGCCTCGCAGCTCGCTGCGCTGCGCGCCGCCGAATTGGCCGATCAGACCGGCCAACGGGTGCACGTGTCACGAGCGCTTTTCTTAGCCGCTCGAGTGGATGCTCTTCGCGGCGATGAAGACGTCTGCCGGTCGCGTGTCGACGAGGCGATGCGGCGCGCCGGGGCCACGATTGTCTCGGCGCGACTGACCGCAGCGGAGACTCTCGGTCGGCTCTGCTTCGCGCGGGGCGATCTCGAGGGCGCGCTCGTGCACTTTGAACCGTTGGTATCTGAGCTGGCCCACCAGGGATGTGGCGATCCTCAACACACAGGGCCCCTTGGGGAGATGGCGGAGGCTTTGGTTCGCCTCGGCCGCCGTGACGCCGCGAGTACCGCAACCGGGCGACTCGAGGAGGTCGCGGCGGCTACTCAGCGGGCGTGGGCGCTCGGCGCCGCGGATCGATGCGTCGCTCTACTGGCGGAATCGACCGACGACATGATCGAGCATTTCAAGCGAGCGCTCGGATGGCACTCGCGATCCCAGAATATTTTTGAGACCGCGCGCACCCAGTTATGCTTCGGTGAGCAGCTTCGCCGTCGGAAGCGTCGCGCCGACGCCCGTGAGCATCTGCGCGCCGCCCTGCTCACGTTCGAGCAGCTAGGCGCGACGGTGTGGACGAAGCGGGCTCGTAGCGAACTCGGGTTGACCGCGGAACGAGTTGCATCGCGCCGGGAGAGTCGACCGGCGGCGTTGACAACGCAGGAGCGACAGGTTGCCGGTCTTGTCGTCGGGGGTGGTACCAACCGTGAGGTCGCCGGCCAGCTCTTTATCAGCGAGAAGACTGTCGAATATCACCTCGGCTCGGTCTACCGAAAACTCGGCGTGCGCTCGCGCACGCAGCTCGCGGGACTGTTGGGCAACGATCGACGGTCAAACTAGTCACCGAACGCATGAGTCGGTGGTGTAGCCGTCGACGAATGCGAACTGGTCAGCACCGACGGTCGTACCGAGCTGTCCGCCCACGGTCTGGAAAAAGTTCTGGTCCGTTGACAAGATCGTAAACAGAGGGCGAAATTGCGGAACATAGTCCGACACATATAGACCCATATCTCCGGTTGCCTTGAAGAGATGATCGAATCCCTTTGCGAGCGCATCGCTGTGGCAGCCGGCCGAGTTGACTTCGTTGATGGCGGAGAGGACCGTGTCGAGAAGGGCCTTGAACTTCGCGCACTCTTGGCCGAAATTCGAGATGTCACCGAGCACCTTCGATGCGCCACCCATACCGTCCCCCAGGCTTTTGAAAGCCTGCGCTAGTTCCGGATTCGGCTTTCCGGTGGCATTGGCCGCATTGGCCAGAAAATTGTTCACCGTCGCGAAATTGTCGACCGCACCCTTCACGGCACCGACCTTCCCGGTGTCCGGACAGGGCGAGCTTCCACCGGGGAGGGTTGTCGTCGGCGGCGTTGTTCTCGTCATGGTGAACGCTACGTCGTGGTCGCCGCCTGGGTCACGCGTGTATGGGCAGCCTGTTCGGTTGCCATTACCCTTCCACCATTCCGTGTGATATGTGCCTGAGAGCTGTTCGTCAGAGACCGAGTCGATCACCATATTTGGCTCCCATACGGGGTCGAGCGAGCATTTGTCCACCAGCTCCTGTGTTGTGCAGCGTTGCATCGTCCCGACGATCCGCGTGCCCTTGACGTCACCCTTCACGAAGAACTTGCGGGCCGTGTTGTTCGGGCACGGCACCTGTCCATTGAGGACTGAATCGATGGCTCCTCCGTTGTTAAGCACGAAGTAAAGATCTTGGCCATGTTCGACTCGGAGCGTGGCGTTGTGGTCGTATATAGTGACGGACTGACCGTCCAATGTGTAGTCATTGTCAAGTCGCGTGTGCAGCTTCGGGCCGGGGGCCCCGCCTGTCGACGCTTTGGGGCGTCCCTTGCCTTTCGGCTTCGACTTTGCGTCGATTGGTTGCGTGAAGAGGACCAGTCGCAGCACCAGAATAACAGCTAATACGACTCGGGCGCGTTCTCTCATTTGGTAGTCCACTTCCAAGTGTTGAGCATCGCATTCAATCGGTCGAGGACCGGACCCCGATCGTCGAAGCTCGAGCCGAGGACCTGGTCGACGTACTGGATGTGCCACATCGCCCCGCCCCGCACGGCAAACCAGCTGACCTGCAACACGTTTCCTGATCGGGCCTCGATTCCGACTACGGATTCGCCACCGAGACACCGTTTGTATACCGCCTCGTCGACGATGACGTTGGGACGTGAAGCGTAATACGCGCGCATACGGTCGACGACGGCGGCGACCGGAACACCGATCCTGTCGAAGCGGAACACGCTGAGGGTCCCTTGTCCCTTCGGGCCGCTGACCTGCACCGGCGAGATCATGTCTGTCGGGCGGATTCTCGCTCCCTTGGCGAGCTGCGGGTCGAGGACGAAGTTGGCGCTGATCTTGACAGGATCGCTGGCCGTCCACGAGGCCGGGTACGACATCGTAAAGGCGACCACCTTGGGCCGGAGGGATTTCGAGGGGCCGAGTTTCGGCGACGGGCCGAGAATGGCGCCATCGGCGTGATCGCCATCGCAGGCTGAGGCCGAAACGTTCGCCGCCGACGCGGATCCGAGCTTCAGGGACGGGACGAACAATGCTATGGTGAGCGCTACCAACGCCGCCCCACGGGAATTGCGTGCGCGTGTTCGAGTCATACCTTGGACGGTACTAGAAAGCGGCCTCCTTCGAATCAGGGGTTTCCCTAGCTAATAGTGAGTGCGGTCGGCATGTCCGAAGTCAGGGTGTCATATATGTCGATCTATCGCTCTCGTGGAGAGAATCGATACGCTAAGCGCCCAATATAGCCGCTTAGTTGCATCGCTGTCCTGGACTATCTGAGAAAAGTAGGTCCTAGTTCGTCTCGATGGAACTGTTCCTCCTTGATCGGCTGAGCGTTCCCGGCGACCTCCCGAGCGTTCATGTAGCAACTGAGCGCACCATGTGTGGGTGAACTGCTAGATGAACGGATGCCGCCATCGAAACATTTGGCCTCCTAGAACGACTTCTGAGGCGGATCCGCTGAGCAAACTAGTGCACGCTCGCGGAAGTTGCGAGTGTGTAGTTTGGGGGTGTGTGGGTTGCGTTG
>JANYDT010000076.1 GCA_025359845.1 Acidimicrobiia bacterium | reverse complement strand
GCCTTGAAGAGTCGGTGGCCTACGCCAAGACCCGCAACGCCTTCGGGGGCCCGATCGGGCGATACCAGGGTGTCGCCTTCCAGTGTGCCGATCTCGAGGTGATGGTCGAGACCGCCCGGCTCGTCACCTATAAAGCGGCGTGGCTGAAAGACATGGGGCGACCGTTCAAACAAGCCGCGGCTATCGCCAAACTCCATTCGACGGAAGCCGCGGTGGCGGCAACGCGCATCGGCACGCAGATTTTCGGCGGCTCGGGCTTCATGGACGAGACCCCGGTGGCTCGCTTCTACCGCGACGCCAAAATTCTCGAGATCGGAGAAGGCACGAGCGAGGTCCAGCGGCTCGTGCTCGCCCGCGGGCTCGGGCTCCCCGTCGAGCGGTAAGGCCGAGTTCGGGCCGTCGCCCGACAGATGATCCGCCCGTGGTGGCCGGTCGCATCCTGCTCGGGATGGATTCGGGCGCGGTGATGTTCTAAGCCCACAGGCGTTAACCGGCCCGGCGGACTCTGGCCGCGACCACGGAGACCAAGAACTGCTCGTCCGACCAATCCGGTGCTGCCGGAACACGGGGGCGAATGCGACCGGCGAGCTGGCTGGCGAGATCGAGCCGGGCCTTCGAGTCGAGCATCGATCGACGGGCCAAGAAGGAGCGCACGAGGGCCAACTCGTCTTGGCTAATCGCACTCGTGTCCCAGTGGAGGAAGGGCGCGTTGGCGTCGGTGGCCCAATCGGGCAGCGGATCGGGAGCGGCTTTGAATGTGCGCTCGCGTATGACAACCGTCCCGGCGGCGAGGTCTCCCAGACGTTGGCCGCGTCGAGTGACGAATATCGAAATGGTGGCGACAAGCCCGAAGCTGAAGATCTCGTCGATGAGTCGCAGCAGGTTACGGATGACGCTCGACCACACGTCGATCGGTCGACCATCAGACCGAATGACGCGGATACCGACGGCCGCCTTGCCGATTGTCCTGCCCTTGGATGCGAGTTCGGAGATCACGTCGTAGAGCAGAATGATGGCGAAGAGGCCGATGGCGAAGGCGGCCTGCATCAATCCGCTTCGGTTGACGTCTCGCACGGCACGCGCCACGATCACCACGAGAACGATTCGAAAAATCGAGTCGACGAATCGGGCGAGATAGCGGCTCCCCAAGCCGGCGAGCCGGTACGAGAGCTGCACGCCCTCGGGGGTGGTGACGACCAGTACGTCGGTGACGCTTTCGGGCACGAACTCCGCCATCGGCCCACCGTAGCCCGTCTTCGGCGTTGAATCGGGGTCTCCTCGGCTAGACCATGGTCATGGAAGTTTTCCGGGGAGAGCGGGAAGGGCGCTGGAGCGAACTCGAAACGCTTGTGAAGCGAGCCGGACGCTCGCCCAAGCGCCTCGAGCCCGATGCGGTTCGTCGACTCGGAACCCTCTACCGGGCCGTTATCGCCGACCTGGCTGTCGCTCGGCGCCGCTTTCCCAATCAACCGGAAACGCAGCGGCTCGAGGGTTTGGCCCGCACCGCTCGATCGTCGGTGTACCGCTACGAGCGGCGCAACGCGGGACCCCTGACGTTCATCACAACCACCTACTGGCGACGAGTCCGAGAGCGTCCGTGGTTTCTCGTAACGAGCCTTGGCGCGATGTTTCTGCCTTGGATGCTGGCCGGCATCTGGGCCGTCCGGAATCCGGCCGCGGCCAGCGGACTGGCTCCGCCCGGCTTTCGTAGTGTGGTTGAGCGGTCGTCAGCCAACTTCGGGCTCAGTGCCGACGAAAAGATCGCCACGGCGAGTCAGATTTTTACCCATAATATCTACGTTGCCATCTTAGTATTCGTGCTCGGGATGGCCGCCGCGGTCGGCGCATGCGTGCTATTAATCTATCAGGGCGTCGCGCTGGGAGCGACTTTCGGTCTCACCATTCATGCCGGTAACGCGGCGGTCCTGTGGGAGTTCGTTATTCCCCACGGAGTGCTCGAGTTGAGCTGTATTGCCGTGGCCGGCGTCGCCGGTATGCGGCTAGGATGGGCGTTGGTGGCGCCCGGTCATTTGACACGGGGCGATGCTTTGCGGGCCGAGGCCCGTCCCGCCGCTGAGCTTGTAGTGGGCACCGCTATGTGGCTAGTTATTGCCGGCATCGTCGAAGGGACCGTCTCGACGAGTGGCGTCGGCGTGCCCCTGGGTCTCGTAATCGGGATCGGGTTAGGGGTGCTGTTTTGGGGCATGGTCGTGTGGCGGGGCCGGCCTGCGCACTCAGTTTGATACCTTCTGTTTCTACGGATGATATGGTGGGTGCATGCAAACGAAGGAGCGGACCACGGTTACGCTTACTGCGGATACGCTTCGCGTGGCCCGCACACTGATCCCAGACCTCAACTTGTCAGCGTTGTGCGATGCGGCGCTGGCCGAGCGGGTTCGAGAAGTCCGTAGTGCGCTGATGGAAGCCTCCTACGCCGAGTTTCCGAGTGACTACGACGACGATCGTGATTGGGCCGCGAAGTATGGGGTCACTCCCGAAGAACAGGCTCGCGCCATGGCGGCTCGGCGGCCATGGAAGGGCGAAGATTGAATCGCGGCGAGCTTTGGCTCGTCGCGATCGACAAGCTGCGCCCAGCGCTGGTCTTGTCGACCTTTACTGGGCTAAATGACATCCAGGTCATTCCGGCTACGACGCGGGTACGCGGTTTGGCTACCGAAGTAGTGGCTGGCCTCGCCGACGGACTTGTCGATGACTGCGTGTTCAATGCCCAGCAACTTCAGCTGGTGCCTCGCGACGCGTTCAGTCTCCGGATCGGTGCGCTCAATGTGAACAAACTCGACGAAGTGTGCCGAGCAATTAAGGAAGCCATCGGCTGTTAGGAGCTGTAGCTTTATTGCTTGGTCTTTGTGGTGGGGTGGGGGTGGGTTTACAGCCGAGCTCGCGCCTTGGCCTTGAGATACGTGCCGATGCAGGCGGTGGGTAGCGTGTCGGGACGAGCCGTGATGACGTCGACCCCGACACTGCGCAGCCGCGCTGCGGTCCGGTCCCGCGCGCCGAGAACGTCGAGGGCGACCGAGGCTCGGTACACGTCGGTCGTGTCGACCGGCGGGCGGCGCACGAGATCGTCGATGTCAGGATCGGCGGCGCTGGCCACTACGACCACGTGACGGTGGGCCAGGACCGGCATGGCGGCCAAGAGCGCCGTGGCCGCGGCTTCGTCGAGCAAGTCGGTGAGCACCAGTACGAAGGCCCGCTTGCCACCGCCGACCCGTTGGAACGCCGCTTCGTAATCGCTGTCGGCCAGCGACGGTTCAAGGTCGAAGGTGGCCTCGATGACCGCCTCGCTGCCTCGGCGCCGCGGCGCGACGGTGCGCAGCACGGTGGCATCGAAGGCGATGACGCCGATCCGGTCACCAACCTCGTCGGCCACATACGCCATGGTCGACAGCACGTCGAGGGCGGTGTCGAGTCGGGTTCGTTCGCCAGGCAACGGCGCGCTCATGAGGCGCCCGCAGTCGACTACGACGAGAACGTCGCGGTCCTGCTCGACCCGGTACTGGTTGCTCATCGGCCGCCCCATCCGCTCGGTGGCCCGCCAATTCACTTGCCGGATGTCGTCATCGGCGCTGTATTCGCGCACTAATTCGAACTCGGTGCCAAGACCCATCGGACCGCGCACTATCGAACCGGGGTCACGGAAGCGCCCCGTCCGGACGGCGTCGGCGAGCCGTCGCGCGGCGGGAAGATCGGGGTAGACCTTTACTTCCAACGGGTCGCCCTGGCGGTGCCGGAACCACGCCGCCAGCCCGAGCGGACCCACGACACGCGTGGCCGGCGCGGCAACCGTGTGACGGCCCCGGCGCAGCGCGGTGATTGATGCTTGCAACGTGGCGTCGGCTTCCACCGGCTCGATGCGCATGTCCGGCAACCGGGGTTGGCGCACCCGGACCCCAGCGCCCGGCGTGGCTACGATCGACATGGTTTGCGACACGCCCCGGGCCAAAGACGATGGAATCGTACGCGTGATGACGGGAGCGCGGCGGCCCAGCCATCCGTCGACGGCCACCGCGATGGCCACGAAGATCACGGCCGCGATTGCCGGCTTCGCACCGAACCCGAGGGCGAGTGCAGCGGCCCCGCACAACACCAGTCCCGAACGCCGCGTGAGGGCGAACGGCGCACCCGAGATCGCCAGCACCACCGCGGTGCCCACGCCAAGCCAGAGGATCTCCATTCGGAATTCCTACCGCGGGACGGGAACGGCGCCGAGGGCGGCGCGAACTGCGTCGTCGGGCCGGAACCGCTCCAGTTGGGCGTCGGCCCGCAGGATGAGCCGGTGGCGCAACGCCGGCAACGCCATCCACGCCACATCGTCGGGGGTGACGAAGTCACGGCCGGCCATTCGGGCGCTGGCCTTCGAGGCGACGAGCAGGGCGACCCCGGCCCGTGGCGACGCGCCGAGGGCAACGCTCGGCAGGGTTCGGGTCGCTCGGACGAGTGCGGCGACGTATTCGATGACTTCGGGCCGCACCAATGTCGCGTCGACAGCGGCGCGCGTTTCGCGCAATTCCTCCGCGCTCGACACGCCGGCGATGTCATCGAAGGTTGACGGCCGCATCCCGTTGCGGGCCAGCGTCAGGAGGCGAATCTCGGAGGCCTCGTCGGGGTAGCCGAGATCGACTTTCAAGAGGAACCGATCGAGCTGGGCCTCTGGCAGCGGATAGGTGCCTTCGTATTCGATCGGGTTCTGCGTCGCCACGACGAGGAACGGATCGGGCAGCGGATGGCTGACGCCGTCGACGGTAACTTGCGCCTCTTGCATCGCCTCTAGCAACGCCGCTTGTGTCTTGGGCGGAGTGCGGTTGATCTCGTCGGCCAGCAGGACGTTGGCGAACACAGGACCGGGCCGGAACTCAAGTGATCCGCCGCGCAACGTGATGTTGCCGGTGATGTCGGCCGGGAGCATGTCGGGCGTGAACTGGACCCGCCGAAACGACAGACCGCTCGTGCGGGCGAACGCGTTGGCGAGAAGGGTCTTGGCCGTTCCGGGCACGCCTTCGAGCAACACGTGTCCGCCCACGCCTATCGCGATCACCAACATGTCGATGGCTTCGTCTTGGCCCACGACCACCTTGCGGACCTCGGCCGCGATCCGGTTTCGCAAGTCTCTCATGGGGTCTCCTGGGGTCGTGGTCGGATCGGGTCTGGGCCGGAGCGAGTCGGGTCGTGGCCAGCGCGAGTCGGGTCGTCGCCGGCGCGAGTCATCGGGTTTTCGCCAGCGCGTGGCCGAGTCGCAACACGCCTGCGTCATCAGTGACTGGGTCTCGTAACGCGGCGATGTCGTCGACGCTCCATCCCATGCGCTGCGCCGCCTCGATGAGGGCGGCCAGTTGGGTCGGATCGGGGCCGTGGCGCTCCGGGGGGTGGCGACCGACGCGCGTTCCATCCGTAGCCGCGACCATGTCTGTCGGCCATGGCGCCAGTCCAGCCTGCGTAGCAACTCGCGACCGCAAGCCATCCTGCATCGCCGCGAACGACGCCCGGGGTTGCTTCGACCGGCGCAAGACCTCCGCTATCGCATCGACGTAAGCGGCGCGGGGCGGTGGAAGTGGGCGGGCGATGTGTTCCGGTGGTCCTAGGCGCCGACTCACGGCCAACGCCGTCAGGAGGGCCGAAAGGGAGCCGAGCAGGAGCGCCGCCTTCCAGCGCGAGGGGATGGCGGCGAGACCGGTGCGGCGGCCGAAGCCGTGCACGCCCTCGGCGAAGACGACGGTGCGATCGGTGCCGATGAGCGAGACCGCGAAAGCGGCGTTGTCGGCTTCGCCCAGAAGTTGGTTCTGGAGAGGCGAAGAGTTGGCCACGGCCCTGACCTCACCGTCGCCCGCGGTCCGGCGCACCAACAGCGACGGTGGCACCACCCAGCTGCCGCCAGTGTCGGCGCGGATCGTGAATTGACCGTCGTCAATCATCGCCCTCGCAGGGGGCAGCGTCTCGCCGTCCCAGCGCGGGAGGTCGCCCACGATTCGCGCGATCCAAGTCGGATTGGAGCCGCCGGCGACCAAACGCCCTCCGTTGCCGACGAACACGCTGAGGGCTCTGACCGCATGGTCGGGCATGTCGAACGGATCGAGCACCACGAGGGTGGTGGAAGGATCGAGTTCGCCCAATTGAATTTCGCCCACTTGTTCGCGGGTTACGACGCCGTAGCGGCCGAGCAGCTCGCGGAGCGCGGCCGTTCCGTTGCCGGCGGTTGACTTCGATGAACCCTGGGGGCCGAAATCGTCAGCCGCCTCGGTGGCCCGGCCAACGAACTTTCCGAAGGCCACCACCGCCACGATCGCGACCAGGCCCAAGATCGCCGAACGGGACGCGACCGAGAGCCGCGACCAGCCTTTCCCCGTTGCCGTCGGAGGGTCCGCCGTTGCCGTGGCTGCCGTCGCCGTCGCGGCCGGAGGGGTCCCCGGGGCCGGCGGGGTCACCCGCGGGCTCCTGCTGCTTCGAGGACGTTGGGCCACAACGAGCGGGCCTCGACCGTGTCATCGCGCGTCGCCGGATCGTCGCCGTAGGCCACCGCGTCGAAGCGCAGGGCGAGGCGGTCGTAACGTTCGTTGCGCAACATGCGCCCGACCTGTCCTGACGTTGTTTCAGGGCCGAGTGTGATGGCCCCGGCCGTGTCGAGTCTCACCAGTCCGGCCCGGAACCGGAGCTGCACGGCCAAACCGAGCTGGCCGGAGGCCTCCGCGGCCTCCGCTTCGGCTTCGAGGGCTTGGGCGTCGATGGCGATCGGGGTCGCCGATCGCCGGCCGCCGATGCCGACCGCTTGGCTGGCGCGCCGGGCCAGTTGTCGGCGGCCGGCCACCAACGCCAGCGCGAGAACTACCAACCCGATCACGACCAACCCCGGTCCGCTGAATATGATTCGGGCGATCGGCTGCAGCATTCGTCCTATGGGTCGTCCGATATGGCGCTCGAGCCACGAGGGATTCGACGAGCGGGTCGCGGGCTGGCGAGCGCGTCGAAACCGGCGCTGGCTCAAGATGTCGTTGGCGCGCCGGCGCGCTTCGACGCGGTCGATCGGTCCCGAGGTCACGCGTCTCCGGAGCGCTCCCACGGCGGCCGCCGCGACGTGGAATCGGACTCAGGCCCTGGAGCCAAGGTGACCGATGATGGGGGGGTGGCGACCTCCCAGGGGGCCGGTCGCGATGGCGACCCGGTGGCCGCGGCACCGGCGGCTGGGTTCGCACCCAACGCGGAGGGCGGTGGCAGCGCCTGCAACGCCACCACGAGGTCTAGGCCTTCTTGGCGCACACGCAGGTCGGTGTAAGTGACGGATTGCCATGCCGCGATCAGGGGAACGAACACCATGGCGATCACCAAACTGAGCACCGCGTTGACGATGGAAACCACCACATAGCCTCGTCGCGATAGGCTTGAACTAAGGCTGACGACCGAGAATATGGCCGCGAAATAGCCCAACGCGAACACTAGAAGGCCGCCCGAAAAGATCACTGCGAGGGTGGGGAAGAACCGGCGAAAACTCATGCGCCAGGAGCGACGAATGCTGGCCAATGGGCCGAGGCGCTCGAACACGCAGACCGGAATGGCGACGCAGCAACCGACGAGAGGCACGATCCATCCGAGGACGGTGAAGGCAAAAAGGCCGAGCATGATCATCCACAAAATGCCGATCGCCAACAATGGGAATACCCGCCGCAAGCCCGTTCGTAGCGACAACGAAGCGTAGGGCGTCCTCCCCACCATCGACTCACCGGCGGCGTGCACACAGGCGCCCCCCACGATCGTGAAAAGGACGAGGCCCAGGATCGACAAGAGGATCGAGCGGGACCGGAAGGTGGAGCCGCCGTTGATGAACACACCGAACTCGTCGGGCACGCTAAGCAGACGGACGCCGAGCGAGAAGAGACTGTACGGGATGGCCACGGGGCCGACGATGCGCAAGAACACCCCAAAATGGCGTCGAACCAGGCGGACCCCGTCATCGAGGATCTCACCGACGAGGAGCGGTTGCAACGCCATCGCTGGACCGTAGCGCGCTTCCGGCGATCGCGGCATCCCCTGTTGAGGGCAAGCCTGAGGGGGGTCGAGACGTTTCTCTCGCCCCCCGCTCCCCGGCTACCGTTCTCGGCCATGGCGAGAACGAGGGCCCACGTGCCACCAATTGGCTCGCCGACGGCGTGGTCAAGCATCACCGCACGATCGCCACAACCCTAAACGCGTTGGTCGGCGCCGGCTTCAGCGTAACCCGCCTCGAAGAGTGGGGCCCGAGCGGTCAACCCGGAGTGGGCGAAGGAACGCGACCGCCCCCCATTATTGCTGCTGTCCGCTCGGCCAAACTGACCGACCTTTGGCCAGCTTCCGGCGTCGAAAGCACGATCAGGGCTTGGCCAGAGTTCCGCGGAGCACAACCTTGCCCGACGACGATGCGTCGCCGTCGAGGGGCTCCAGAGTGACGGTCATCGTCGAGTAACGAGCCAGCGCCACGCCGGACCAGAGCACGACGTCGCCGCCCTTCGAGAACGTCCCGATCGGCACCCGCGTCGTGCCATCGCTGACCCAGGCCTCGTAGATGGACCCGGGAGGCGGGTCCGGCAGATCATGAGCCGACAGCTCGATGCGGACTCCCGCCGCCTCCGTTCGGGCTTTGACGGTCGCGGACGCTTCGGGTGCGAGCGGCGTGGCGGCAAGGGCAACCTGGGTATCGAAGCGTCGCTCGGATTGGCGGACCCGACCGAGCAACATGCCGATGGCTACGGCTGCCGCGACCCCGACGACCTTCGGCGCGAAGCGACGGAAGGTTCGGGCTTCACGTCGAGCGCGGCGTTCGGCCAAGTCGACCACCGGCGATGGGCCGGCCAAATCGACGACCGGCGAAGGGCCGGCTCGGTCTACGACCGGCGATGCCGTTCGGAGGGCGTCGGCTTCGGCGAAAACGTCGGCCATGATCCGGTCCTCGAGGTCGGCACCGGGTTCGACCCACTGCGCTTCGTCGCGCAGGGCCCCGACGAGGACATCGAAGTCGGCGGCGTCGATGCCCCGATCGGCCAGTTCTCGTGCCGCTGCGTCGCGTTCCTCTTCGGTCGCCGCGCCGATGTATTCGGCCAGCAGGTCGTCATCGGTCATGTCGTCACGTCCTTGAGGGCGCGTAGGTCAGCGGCCAGTCGATGATGCGCCCGGTGCGAACGGGATTTGACGGTCCCGATAGGCACATTGAGCTTTTCGGCGATCTCGTTGTGGGTGAGGCCGACGAAGTGCTGGAGGCGAACGAGCTCGCGTTCATCAGCGGGCAGCCGCTGCACGGCTTCACGAACCCGCCAGGCCTCCCACGCCTGCTCGATACCTGGGGGATCGTGGACCAGTGCCGGATGCGCCGAGGCGTCCTCCACCGAACCGTGGGCCCGCAACTGCTCTCGGCGGTGCACATCAAGCGCTGCTCGCTTGACAATGGCGAACAGCCAGAGCCGGATGCCTCGCGTAGGGTCGAGATACTCACGCGACCGCCACGCCGACAAGAACGCCTGTTGCACCGCGTCTTCGGCCATGACCTTGTTGCCGAGGACACGGTAGGCCACGGCATAAGCGGCCCGACCGGTGAGGCGGTACAGCTCCCGCACCGATTCGGCATCGCCGTCTCGGAAGCGGACAGCGAGGGCATCAATGCCGGCGTCGGCCTCTGCCCGGTTCGTGTCCATCCGGGCTCGATGCTAAGCGACATGAGGGGTCTCCTATGGGCTCAAACGCTCAGAAGCCGAGCGGAAAGGCGACGTTCAATTGTGCGGAGCACGACAGGCCGGTCGCGCCCGATGCCGTAGCGCACACCTGTACCCTGTAGCTCACGCCGGCGAGCAGAGGAAAGACATCGGCCTGCCGTTCGCTGCCCGCCACGGTCGCCGCCAGCATCGGTACCGGGTGGTCGGGGCTCGCGACGTAGACAAGAAAACTGGCGGCTCCTCCTGGATGGGCCCACGAGATCCTTGCCGTTCCGGCGCCTACCCTGGTGAAGGACAGCTGGCTGGGGGCGGCCGCGGTGTTTGCGCTAGGGGGCGGTCCGACCGTGAAGGTGGTGTGCATGCCGCACTGGGTCTCGGACGGGAGCACGGCGCACACCGTCGTAACGTAGGCACCGGGTGCGATGTCGGTCAGGTTGAGTGCGGTGCGGGTGCCGCTGCCGGCGACGGCGGCGCCATTGAAATCGAACACGTGGTCAGACCGGTTGAGGCGGACGATGAACCGGGTCTCGTTGGTGGAGCGGTCGACCCAGTTGACCTGGACACTGCTGGCGCTCATGACCACGGCGCGGACCGATCCGGGCGCCGTCGGTGCCGGAATGAAAAGTGCGGCCTGCGCGGTGCCGGCGGCGACGAGGGTGAGCGAAGCGGCGGTCAGGGCGGAAGCAATGAGGCGGGCGATGGAGCGGAGCATGGCGAGTCCTTTTCGGTTCGGGGTGGCGTTTCCACCCGGTTCGCTTCCCCACTTCGCATCAGGACGGCGTTCGGTTCGCGCTCGATCTGTGGCGTTCGTCACACACACGCGAACGGATAAGGGGTTGGGCGCGCAAAGACCGAAATGCCGGGCCCGTGGGGGGTCCGGCACTTCGGCGTGGCGATTGCGGTTCGGTTGGTTGGAGGATTCGACGGTCGTTCGGTTTCGTTGTGCTCAGTTCCCTCCGGCCCCCACGCTCTTCGTGGCGATGGTCTGGTAGCCGGTATTGAGGTTGCGGACCTGGAGTTCGGCCGTGACTGAGCGAAGGGCGGCATTGCGGGCGCTGCGGTGGAAGCTGGTCGGAGCCGACGGTAGCGAGCTCGGCGAACACACCTCAGGGCTCGTGTCCGAGTCGATGGTGGCGCTGCTGCCGCTCTTCCAGCGGATCACGACCCTGGCGCAGCCGGCGAGGCCACCGTGGAACGTCAGGACCCCGCTGAGCTTGCCGGAGATGACGTTGGAGCCGATTTCTTGACCCCAGTCGACGCCGCCGAACGAGAGCGATGCCTGGGTTCGCAGAAGGGTCATGTCGTCGTGGTCGAAGGTGAAGTCGGCGGCGTGGGCGGCCGGAGCGGCGATGGCGGTGATTGCGGCGATGGCGAGGAGGGCGGTGGTGGTGCGGCGGGCGGTGCGGTTGCGATTCATGGGACTGCCTTTCGGTCTGTGGGGCGGGCGTTGGTGCCCGTTCGAATTCCCACTACGGCCCACCTCCGGAATCGGTTCGCGATCGTTCTGTGACGTCCGTCACGGCGGCAGAGATCGTCGGGGTCGACGCGCTCCCGGCTACCCTTCCCCGCCATGGCGTGCCCGAGAATCGGCGTGCCACGGATGGGCAGGCCACATCGCTGACCTGAGCGACCTGATGAAGGGGGCCAGCGTCGCCGGGTTGGCGGGCGGTTCTGCCTGGCTGATGATCCGGGGGCGGGCAAGACCATCATGGCGGGCTTGTTGCTGAAGGAGTTGATGTTGCGCGGCGATGTGCGCCGCTGCCTTGTCGTGGCGCCCGGCAGTCTGGTGGCGCAGTGGCAGGACGAGTTGTTGACCAGCGAGACGATCGACGCGGCCCGTCTCGGTGACCCGTTCGCCCGTCATGATCTGTTGATTGCCCGGCTCGATCATTTGGCCCGTAGCGACGAGTTGGTGAAGCAGGTGCGGGTGAGCGAGTGGGATCTGGTGATTGTCGACGAGGCGCATCGTATGAGCGCGCATTGGTATGGCAACGAGGTGTCGGAGACCCGCCGTTACCGTTTGGGCAAGGCGTTGGGCGACGGGTCACGTTCGAGACCGACCGCATCGGCCGCGGGGGACGGACTCCGGCCGAGTTGTTGGCGCCGGGTCATCGGCTTATCGACACGCTCATCGAGGTGATCGACCGCCGCCACGGTGACGTGTTGCGCCAAGGCGTGACCTTCGTGGCGGCGTGAGCCCCAAGCAGCTCGCCACGGCTCGTCAGGCTTTCGCTCGTTCGGCAGAGTCCGCCGGATTCTTCGCGTACGGAAAAGGACGCCTCACCAACCCGGCGGCGGGAAGCTCGAAGGCTGCCATTTCACAACCCGGATCGGAGGCGCCCGAGGCGCCTATCGCGAGTACAAGCGAGCACACCCAAGATCATGGAACACCCGTTGATCCGTGGGCTCCTGAGCGTCCTGCCAGAACCGGGCGCGGAGCTTGAGGAAGAATTCAAGAAGACATGGTTGGAAACCTTTGCGATGAACATGAACTTCATCCATCGGCAGCCAAAAGCCGTCAAGAATGCGTCAGTTCATCGCGACCCTGCGTGAGTTCCCGGGCAGCAGCACCGATCGTGAAACGCGCTCTCATCCAGTCGTCGCTCCGTGATAACTCGATTGTAGAAGCTTTCGACTTTTTACGGATCTCCCCTATAAGTGCCGCAGACTGCTATAAAGAAGCGATGGATCCAGTTCGCAACCCTTACAGCCCGGGGGCCGGTACCGCTCCTCCCGCGCTGGTCGGCCGCGATGAACACCTCGAGCGAATGAGTGTCGCCGTCCAGCGGCTGACGGCCGGAAGGGCCGAACGGAGCGTGATCCTCACGGGCCTCCGGGGTGTCGGTAAGACGGTGCTGCTCAACGAGTTCGGCCGGATCGCCGAGACGCAACGGTGGATACACGAGCATATTGAGGCGACCGAAGACATCGACCTTGCGAGATCGTTGGCGGTGGCCGCTCGAACGGCGTTGTTGCGCTTGAGCATGAGTGGACGGTTCAAGGAGCGGGCTCGTCGGGGCCTCGGGGTCGTGAGGAGCTTCCTGAAGGTTCGCTACACCGCTCCTGGTGGCGACCTCTCCATTGATGTGGAACCGTTTCACGGGGTCGCAGACTCCGGCGATCTCGACCGCGATCTGGCTGGTCTATTCCGCGAACTGGGCGAGTGCGCGAAGGCACAGTCAGTCGGGGTCATGTTCACCATCGACGAGATGCAATACCTCCCGAAGATCGAGTTCGCGGCGATGATCGTCGGGCTCCATCGTATCGCTCAGCTGAATCTGCCATTTCTGATTACGGGCGCTGGCCTGCCCTCGCTGCCTGGACTGGCCGGTGAGGCCAAGTCGTACGCCGAGCGATTGTTTTCATACTCCGTCGTCGGGTCCCTTGCTCCGGCCCTCGCCCGGGAGGCGCTCGAGAGACCGGCTCGCGATGAGGGCGTGTCGTGGGCGCCTGCCGCCCTCGCCGAAGTCGTTCGGCTTACGGAGGGATACCCGTACTTTCTTCAAGAATTCGGCAAGCAAGCGTGGGCTGCGGCCAGCGGTGAACGAATCACGGCGGCCGATGTTCGACGGTCAACTCCGGTCGCGTTCGCAGAACTCGATAACGGGTTCTTCCGCGCTCGGGCCGATCGCACCACTGATGCGGAACGCGACTACCTTCGCGCCATGGCCGCAATCGGAGGTGCGGGTCCATACCGGTCCGGTACAGTCGCGGAACTTCTGGGCAAAACCACTCCCCAACTCGGATCACTTCGCGACGGGCTCATCAAACGGGGCTTGCTGTTCGCGCCTCGCCACGGTGAAATCGATTTCACGGTCCCTCTGTTCGGAGACTACATCCGAAGGGCCATGACTTGACCGCGGTGGCGAGTTTGTTTTTGGCCGCAGACCTGGGGTGGCCACACATCTTGCGCCCCCATTCAACAACCGTCGGGCGGCAGCAACGAGGTCTGGGGGAAGTAGCTAAAGAGCGAGCAGATAGCGCAGATTTCTCTCGATCTCGAAGAGGTTGACGCCGGAAATACACCCCAGTCGGGCGATCAGGCGCCGCTCCGAGATCCATTTCACGTCCTCGCATTTCGACACCACAAGTGAACCTCGCGAGGTCCTCCGCCTCATGCGGGTCGACTCATTGCATGCACCGATGTAGCCTCCATTTGTGAGCGACACGACCACGATCCGCGTCGAGAAGTCGGTTCACGAACGTCTCGCCCGGATCGGCCGAGAGAGCGGTCGCCAACTTATCGACGTGGTCAGAGACGCTACGGACGCGCTGGAGCGGCTCGAGTTCGCCAACCGCGTCACCCGGGAGCTCGAGGCCCTACGCCAAGACCAGCAAGCATGGGCGGCCTACGTGAACGAGTTCGACCTAGCGGTCGGCGACGGTGTCGCCTGACGAGATCTGGCTCACCGATTTCGGTGAGCCGTTCCCGGGTGAACCGGCCCATCGACGTCCGGCATTATTGATAGGTCCGTCGAAGCTATTCGGCGACAACCTTCCGTTCGTCATCGTGGCACCGCTGACCACGACGGATCGGGGCCTCTCATTCCAAGTGCCGATTGAGCCCGACCACCTGAACCGGCTGGACGAACAGTCTTTTATTCAGTGTGAGCTGCTCCGGTCCATTGGCCGAAGGCGACTGGCCGTTCGAGTTCCCGGTCCGGCTCCGGGTGATGGCCTGGAACGGACGACGAGCGCTACCTGGCCGGCCACGAACCCCGGTCGGTCTACGTGGAGGGGTTCTGGCTCGGCGCGCTCGGTTTCGTCGTCGACGTGGCTGCTGCACATGCTGGCGTACGGGCTCGAATCGGCGCCAACCGGTTTCGTCATGGAATGCGCCAGCACGGCGCGCATGCTCGGGCTGGGCGAGTGGTTCCAGCGCAACTCGGCGTTCGCCAAGGCGGTCGACCGGCTGACCCTCTTCCACCTGGCGCTACTCCGGCGCCATGGGAGATCGCGGTGCGACGATTTGTTCCTTGGCTCACCCGGCGCAGCGTCGTGCGACTACATGTCGAGTCGCAGCACGCACCTGGCCTGGGACGCCCAACGGCTCGGGCCCGCGGCATCGGCCGACGAGCATCGCCGGCGCGGCTGTACAGTTGGCGCAGTCGATGGTTCGGATGACGACGATGTGGCCGCCGTCGAGCGGGGTCTGGCGCAGTGGGGTTCCACCCGGCGATGTGCCCTCCGGCGGCCGAGTGGGCATGGGATCAGGTGAACCCCGAACCGTTGTAGCGGGGCCGCGCTGGCCGGACGGACCCACCGCGCAATTCCGCGTAACGTTGCGCTGACCGGCGGACGGTAAATGATCAAGACTCGCTCCTTGGACATTAGTGGAAGTTGGCCGAAAACGCCAACCCGTGTGATCGCCATGGATAGCTGTTATTCTGGTTGTATGGCGCCGACGACACTGCCAAAGCTTAGACCCCATGAGGCGTTCGTTCACGTGGTCTACGAACATCGCTGGTTTGCCGTCGCCGCTGGGTCTTGGGAACGGTACGCGAAACAATCGAGTTCCAACGAAGACTGGGCTGGTGTGACTTCAGTCGTTCCAGGAATTGGCGTGATGATCCGCGATAGTCTGCTTCTTCATTCTCGGAACCTTCTTGAGTTCTACGCCGCTGAGAGCCCAAAGTCGACGGATATTAAAGTTACGGACTTCGATCTGCCCTCTCCCGAGGCGGCGGGGTGTTTAAGTGCCAAGTTCAAGAATTCGATCTCCGTGCACCTCTTCCACCTCACCGCTTGGCGAGATGTCACCTACCGAGAGCTTCATTCTGCAAGCCCTCAGGGTGACAGCCGAGCCCGACCGCAGTGGGACTTCGAGACGTGTCGGCTCGTTTCGAGGCTTTTCGATTGTTTGGACAAGACAGCCGGCATTCCCGGGAGGTGGCAGACGCCCTTCGTTCGGTTGAACAGTGCCTCTCGAGCACTGAAGGACAACCCGGCCGCAATCTGGCCTGCGGAACTAGCAGAGGCTGCGGACATATCCGAGTTCCTGCGCAGTCTTGGCTTGTGAACGCCCTGTGGATGGCCGGCATCTTGCGCCCCCATTCAACAACCGTCGGGCGGCAGGACGAGGTCCGGAGGAAGTAGCTAAAGAGCGAGCAGATAGCGCAGATTTCTCTCGATCTCGATGAGGTTGACGCCGGAAATAAACCCCAGTCGGGCGATCAGGCGCCGCTCCGAGATCGATTTCACGTCCTCGCATTTGGCGTAACTGATTGTGTCAAGACCGGTGTCGACGTGGTCGAGTTCGACGTGCGATGGCAGCCCTCGACGCGTCGATGTGATCGGGATGACTACGACGAGCCCGGAGGGGCCGTCATTCATTGCATCAGCGGTGATGACGACGGCGGGTCGGCGACCGGCCTGTTCACGGCCGATGGGCTCACCGAAGTCGATCAGCCAGACGTCACCCGGCGAGCGATCAACGGGTCGAATCGGGCAACGGGCCGGCCTCGAGGGCGCGTTCCGCTGAGCGGGACAAGGCGCTTCCGCGGAAGCGTTTAGGCGACTCGCAACACCCACGAACGTGGATTGGTCGGCTGTGGTTCGTGGCAGAGCCGTAGGATGACACGATGTGTCGGACATCGCCGCGAGCCTGGGCAAAGCAGGCCATGACCTGACCATGGCCGTCACCGTCACCCCATCGCTGCTCACCGAGGTGCGCCTCACCTCGTTCAAGAGCTATCGAAATGAGACGCTGCCGCTCGATGATCTGACGTTGGTCGTGGGGCGCAACGGAAGCGGGAAGTCGAACGCGCTTGACGCGTTGTGGGTACTGGCGCGGCTGGCGTCGGGTGAAGATATTCGTGACGCGCTCGACGGTGGCCGTGAGGGTCCATCCGTGCGGGGCGGGGCGGTGGGTTGTGCGCCGTTCGGCGAGCGGGTGTTCACCCTTGGCTGCACGGTCGCCACCGAGTCGAAGATCGTGACGTTGGATGTCACGGTGCAAGTCGAGCCGGTGCTGCAAATCGTTCACGAGCGACTCACCATCGGGGATCGCGAAGTGCTTGTCACTGATGCGCCCAACGCCGACTCGTCCGACATCAACGCCCACTGGGATGGGGCCAAGACGAGCGTGTCGTTTCGTGCGACGCGGCTTCTCGCCTCGCAGGTTCTGTCTCGCATTCCCGCAACGGCGGCGGGCCAACGGATCCATCTCGCTGCGGCACAGGTGATCGCTGCGTTGCAAGGTGTTTTCGTGCTTGACCCTGTCCCCAACCAGATGCGCGCCTACGTCAACGAGCGCGACACATTGCTGCGCCGTGACGCCGGCAACTTGTCGGCCGCGGTTGGGCTTCTGATCAGCAACGACGCCGTGCGGGCGTTGCTGGTGGGCGCGCTCGACGAAGTGAATGAGCAACGGGTTGTCGATCTCACTGTCGAGAGGTCTCGTCTCGGTGACGTGATCCTGGCGATCATCGAGCGGGTGGGCGACCGGGAGTTCGCAGTGTCGGCCCGCTCCGCGTCGGACGGGACGTTGCGATTCCTCGCCATTCTCACCGCGCTCTTGCAAGCGCCCGACGCCACGTTGTTGCCGGTTGTGCGGGCGGCCGATGAGGCGGTCGGCCAGACGCAAATGGTGATCGAAGAGTTGGAGAACGGTCTTCATGCTTCGCAAGCGGTGACTCTGGTTCGGTTGATCCGGTCCTCGCTGCGGAGCCGCCGTATTCGAGCGCTCGCCACCGCGCATTCGCCGGCGGTGCTCGATGCGCTCGATGGCGACGAGCATCGTTCGGTGATCGTGTGCCAGCGCGGCGACGATGGCGGCACCCACCTGAGTCGCCTCGTTGATGTTGAGGGTTACTGGCGCATCGCGGCGATGGGCTCGCTCGGTCGGGCGGCTATGGCTGATCGTTTGCGCGACAGCCCGCCGGTCGATGTCGACGCGGCGTTGACGTTTCTCGATGATTTGTTGGACCCGTCGTGAGGACGATCTGGTTCATCGACACGTCGGTGTTGTGCGAGTTGGTGAGGGTGCCCGGCAAGGACCAGCAGCACAAAGCGATCTCGGCCGAGTTCAAGAAACGCATCCAGGACGGCGATCGCTTCGTCATTCCGATCACTGCGGTCGTCGAGACCGGCAAACACATCGCCAACGCCAAGACCGGTGACCGTCGCGGCGCGGCGACAACGCTCTCCACCTTTTTGAACAAGGTTGCGACGGGCACGCCACCGTGGGAGATCAACGATGTTCACTGGGGGCCGGAGTTCTTGCAGGCGTTTCTGGCCGGGGACTCGACGGGACAGTCGTTCGTCGATCTCGCCGGCAACGCCCAGATGGGCGGCGGCGACATATCCATTCTGGTCGAGCGAGACGTGTATCGGACCCGAAGCGCGGGTTGGGACGTCAAAGTCTGGACACTCGAAGCCATCATGGGGGCGTACGCATGAGCGATCACCGAGACGAGCCGCCGCCGTATCCTCGCGTGCCGCATCTGGTTGAGGGATGCGGTACGAGCGACGACGTGACACTCGACGCCGCGAATGTCAGAGAGCTGCTTTCCCGCCCGGTGCTGGTGGAGGAGAAACTTGACGGTGCCAACGTGGTGTTGTGGTTGGTCGAGGGTGTGGTGAAGTGCGCGTTGCGTTCGGGCGCGGCGGGCATGGACCGGGCTCGCCAACTCGGTCCGCTGCGGGCGTGGATCGGCGAACATCACGACCGCCTCGTTGAGGTGCTCGCCGGCGTGCGGGCGGTGTATGCGGAGTGGCTTCTGCTCACCCATACCGTCCACTACGACCGCCTCACCGATTATGTGGTGGTGCTCGACGTGTTGCGCGCCGATGGGGCGTTCGCCGGTATTGACGAGCGAGACGCGGTGGCAGCCGCCATGGGTTTGCCAGTCGCGCCCGTACTGCATCGCGGTGTCGTGGTCGGCGGTCTCGACGGGCTGAACCGTCTTGTCGGGGTGTCAGCGTTTGCTGAAGTCCCGATGGAGGGTTTGGTAGTGCGCACGCTCGATGGTTCGCAGCCGCGGGTGGCAAAGTTGGTTCGGCGCGGTTTCGTGGCGATCGATTCGGATGAGTGGCGCGCCGGGCGTCCTCGCAACGAGCTGGCAGAAAGCGGACGGTCATGGCACTGAGCAATCGCGACAGGGTGGGGCGGGCGTTCGAGGCCCTTGCCGTCGGTCTGCGCCCCTACGTCGATCGTCGCATGCGCACGGTGCTCAAGACGGATACGTGGGCCAATGACTATGCGAAGCGATCGGCGCCGCCACTGAGCGAGTTCTCGCTCGACGACCCGTCGTTCCTGTTGCGGATGATGGCCGACACTTGGGACGGGGCGTTTCGTTCGGAGCTGGGCCGCACCGAGCGCAACCTCGTATTCGAGCGGCGCGATGTTCGCAACGGATGGGCGCACAACAAGACCTTCAGCGTCGACGATGCCTACCGGGCGCTCGACTCGATCGAGCGTGTCCTGGTCGCGGTCGACGCCCGTGAAGCCACCGAAGTGGGACGCTCGAAGGACGACCTGATGCGGCTCCGCTATGAAGACCAGACCCGCAAGGCCATGGCTCGTGGCGCCGATGCGGGGGTCGCGTCGACGGCAGTGGCCGGCTTGACCCCGTGGCGTGATGTCGTGGTGCCCCACGACGACGTGACCCAGTTCCGGCGCCTCTCGATGGCCGAGTTCGCGGCCGATCTGTATCAGGTCCGCGCCGGCGAGGGTCGCGCTGAATACTCAGACCCGGTCGAGTTCTTCCGGCGGATGTTCGTGACCGAAGGGCTACGTCAGTTGCTCGCGCAGGCGGCGACCCGGGTCAGTTCGACTACCGAGGCGATCGGTGCGCCGGTCATCGATCTGCAAACGACGTTCGGTGGCGGTAAGACGCATTCGATGATCGCGCTCTATCACTTGCTGAGCGGTGCGGCGGTGACGGCGTTCCCGCAAGATGTGCAAGACCTGTTGGGAGGCGTCGGCATCAGCCAGTTGCCGGCGGTGCGGCGGGTGGTGATCGTGGGTAATCAGTTGAGCCCGGGCCAGGCCAACGAGAAAGCCGACGGCACCGTCGTGCGAACCATGTGGGGCGAGTTGGCGTGGCAGCTCGGTGGTGCTGAGGGCTTTCGGTTCGTGGCCGAGGCCGACCGCACGAGCACGAACCCTGGCGACAACTTGCGGGCCCTGCTGCGGGCGTTCTCATCGTGTCTCATCCTGATCGACGAGTGGGTGGCTTATGCCCGTGATTTGTTGGGCAAGGACGAGGTGGTGGTCGGGGGCACGTTCGACACGCACTTCTCGTTTGCGCAGGCGCTGACCGAGGCAGTGCGGGCGACTCCCGGCGCGTTACTGGTGGTGTCGCTGCCGGCGTCGCAGCGCGGCGAGACCGACGGTTCTGACGCGGACCGCGATGTCGCCGGTTCGGAAAACGAAGTGGGTGGACCGGGTGGTCGCGAAGCGTTGCGGCGGTTGCGCAACGTGGTGGGGCGGATGGAGTCGAGTTGGCGGCCCTCTACGGCAGAGGAGTCGTTCGCCATTGTGCAGCGACGGTTGTTTCAGCCGATAGATCCACAAAGACTCCCCTTGCGCGACGCGACAGCCCGGGAGTTCGCTGACCTTTATCGGTCTCAGGGTCCTGAGTTTCCGGCGGAGTGTCGCAAGCCTGACTATGAGGCCAAGATCCGGGCCGCGTACCCAATCCACCCGGAACTGTTCGAGCGGCTGTACGAGGACTGGTCGACGCTCGATCGTTTCCAGCGGACCCGTGGTGTGTTGCGGCTGATGGCCACCGTAATCCACGTGCTATGGCATTCCGGTGATCAGTCACCGTTGATTCTGCCGGCCAGTATCCCGCTCGACGATGCCGGGGCGATGACCGAGCTGACCCGCCACCTCGATGACAATTGGAAACCGATCATCGATACCGACGTCGACGGGCCGTCGTCGATGTCGAGGGCGCTCGACGAGGAGTTCAAGAATCTCGGCCAATACGCTGCGGCGAGAAGGGTGGCCCGCACGGTGTTCTTCGGTTCGGCGCCCAGAGCCGGTCGGGGTGGACGGGGCATCGACGCGGCCAGGGTACGCCTGGGTTGTGCGCTACCGAAGCAAACCATTTCGGTGTACGGCGACGCGCTGGCTCGTCTTGCTGATCGGGCGACGTACCTCTACGGCGAAGACGCCACCTACTGGTTCGGCACGCAACCGGGTGTGACCCGGATGGCCCGTGATCGGGCTGACCGTCTGTTGTCGTTGGAGAGGCCGGTCGTGCACGCCGCGATCGTGCGGAAGCTCGTCGCGGCGACGAAGGCGAAGGGCCATTTCGCTGAGGTGCACATCGCTCCCGAGGGACCGGAAGGCGTGACTGATACGGCCGAAGTCCGACTTGTCGTGCTGGCGCCCGACGTGACTCACGTGCAACGCAGCCAGGACTCGGGGGCGTGGACGAGCGCCCGCTCGATCCTTGTCTCCGGCGGCTCGGGCACTCGCGACTATCCCAACATGATCGTGTTCCTGGCCGCCGATCAGGCGGTGCTGCCCGATCTCGAAAGGGCCGTGGCCGAAGAACTGGCGTGGGCGTGGATCGACGATCAGGGTCAAGAACTCGACCTGTCGGTGCAGCAGATCGCGCAAGCCCGCGCTCGGCGCGAGGAGACGCAACGCAACTCCGACGTTCGCCTCGTCGCCGCGTACCGGTGGCTGCTGGTGCCGGTCCAGCCCGATCCGATCGGACCGATCGGTTTCGATGTGCTGCGTGTCGATGGGGCGGCCGGGCTGGCGATACGGGCGGCCAACAAACTGGTGACCGAGTCCAAGCTCTTCACAGTGTACCCGCCCGTGCTGCTGCGCACCTTGCTTGATGGCGTATTGGCGCCGGAGTGCGCGAAGGGTCACGTCTCGGTGAGCCGTCTGTGGGACCTCATCGCCACCTACGTCTACCTCCCACGCCTCGCGTCGATCGGAGTCGTCGAAGACACGGCCCGCAACGCGCCAACGTCGGTGACGTGGGCGATGGATTCGTTCACCTGTGCCGACGCCTACGACGCCACCACGGGTCGGTATCTCGGTTTGAGTGCCGGCGGCGCGTTCGCAACGGCAACCGGATCCACACTGCTGGTGCGTCCCGTACCGGCCAACCAGCAACTCACGCGAGAGCGGGCGCCAGCTGACGCGGTGAGCGTTCGACCCGAAACAGCGGAAGGGTACGGGAGGGCGGGAGCGCCTTCGGTGACCACGTCCGTCATCGCGGCGCCGCCGACCAGATTCATCGCATCCGTAGTCCTCGATTCGGCCAATCTCACCAAGGAGTTCCGGCGCAGCGTCGAAGAGGTCATCACCCACCTGCTCGCCCTGCACGGGACATCGGTCGAGATTCGCCTCGAACTGAGCGCCGACCGAGCCGACGACTTCCCCTCAGACGTCCGCCAGATCGTCAACGAGAACATGAAGCAGCTCCGTTACGAGGACGGCAGCGGCTTTCGGGAGTAGACGCAAGTAGCGCCGTTCGGGCTCGTCGCGCCGCGGGACTACCCTCGCGCCCTCATGCGAGGGATCATCTTGGCCGGGGGCAGCGGCACGCGGTTGCACCCAGTCACCAAGGCCGTGTCGAAGCAGCTCTTGCCGGTGTACGACAAGCCGATGATCTACTACCCGTTGTCGGTGCTGATGTTGGCCGGAATTCGCGAAGTGCTCGTGATCTCGACCCCGCACGATCTTCCGTTGTTCGAGCGATTGCTCGGCGATGGTGGCGATCTCGGCATGAGGTTCGAGTACGCCGCGCAACCCGAGCCGAACGGGATTGCCGCAGCGTTCATAGTTGGGGCCGGTTTTGTCGGCGATGAGCCCGTTTGCTTGGTACTCGGCGACAACTTGTTCCATGGGCACGGTCTGTCGGCCCTACTGCGGGGCGAGGCCGATCGGGTTGCGGCCGAGGGTGGCTGTTCGTTGTTCGGCTATGTCGTGACCGATCCTGAGCGCTATGGCGTCGCTGAAATCGACGCAACGGGACGTATTCTCTCGATCGAGGAGAAGCCCGATACCCCCAAATCTCATCTTGCGGTTACGGGTTTGTACTTCTACGACGGCACCGTCGTCGAGGTCACCCGGGGCATTCGGCCTTCAGGGCGAAACGAGTACGAGATCACCGATGTCAACCGCGCCTACGTCGATGCCGGTACCGCTCGGCTGAGCACCCTGGGCCGCGGCATGGCCTGGCTCGACACCGGTACGCACGAATCGCTCCTTGAAGCGAGCGAGTTCGTACATGTGCTGGAGCGGCGCCAAGGCGAACAGATCGCGTGCATCGAAGAGATCGCTTATCGCAACGGATGGATCGACCGGACGCAACTCGGGGTGTTGGCCGAAGCACTGGGCAAGTCTTCGTACGGCGCCTACTTGCGGCGTCTCGCCACTTCCGTCGTGTGAGGCGCAGCGGGTCGGCGTTTGGCTCCCGGCCCGGCAACGGCCTGAAGGAGGGGGCCGATGACCCTACGACTCGGCGACCTGATGCTTTGGACCTGAGGCCTTTGGTCCGGGCGTGCTAGAAGGGCCGCCATGACCTACACACTTACGGGGTTCGAGAATACTGTCGCGGTAGTCACCGGCGGGGGGCGGATGCGCAGCATTGGACGACCCATCGCCGTCGAGTTGGCCCGAGCCGGCTGCGACATCGTGCTCACCGGGACGGGCCGGCCACCCGAGCGCTACCCCGACGACGAGAAGGCGGTGGGCTGGCGAGATATTGAGTCAGTGGCCGACGAGGTGCGGGCGCAGGGTCGAAAAGCCCTCGCGTTGGTCTCGGATGTCTCCGACCCCAAGGCCGTCGAGCGTTTGGTGGAGCAGGTATACGCCGAGTTCGGTCGATGCGATTTCGTCATCAACAACGCCGGCGCGGCCCGCGGCGAAGACCGGGTGCCGGTCATCGAACTGGCCGTCGACGCCTGGATGACAGTTATCAACGTGAACCTCAACGGCACGTTCCTCATGTCTCGAGCCTTCGGCCGGCGCATGGTGGCCGAGGGCAAGGGTGGGGCGATCATCAACATCAGTTCGATCGCCGGTCGGATGATGGCGGCCAACACTGCGGCGTACAGCGCGTCGAAAGCCGGTATTCACGCGCTCACCTGCGCGATGGCCAAAGAACTCGGGCCGAGCCGTATTCGGGTCAACGCGATCTGTCCGGGTCTGATCGACACCTCCCGAATGGATGGCATGCGCGACACCTGGGACCGAGTCGTGAGCGCGATTCCCCTGCGGGTCGCCGGTACGGGCGAGCAGATCGCGGCCGCTGCGGTCTACCTGTGCAGTGACCAAGGGGCGTGGACCACGGGCGAACTGATGACCGTCGACGGCGGCCAGGTGTCCATGGCCTGAGTGCAGTTGCCTGATCGCTCGCGGCTGAAGCGGGTGGCTAGCCCGCCCTCCCGGCTACGCTCCTGCGTCCGTGAAGGTTCTCGTCACCGGTGCCGCCGGACAGCTCGGCCACGACGTGGTTCGGGAGTGCACAACGGCCGGCGACGAAGTCGTCGCCTGTGATCGGGCGAATCTCGACGTCGCCGATCGACAACAGACCCTGCAAGTGGTGGGCGCGGTGGGCCCGGACGTGGTCGTGCATTGCGCAACGTTCACCAATGTCGACGACTGCGAGACCGATCCGGAGAAGGCCTATCGCGTCAACGCCTTCGGGACGCGCAACGTGGCCGAGGGGTGCGCCTTGACCAAGGCCCGGATGATTTACGTGAGCACCGACTACGTATTCGACGGGAGGGCCACGATTCCTTACACCGAGTGGCATCCGACCGGTCCGATCAGCCATTACGGCCACTCCAAGCTCGGAGGCGAGCGCGAGGCGATTGACCTGCTCGGCCCGGACGCGACGATCGTGCGCACCTCGTGGCTGTGCGGGGCCCACGGGAGCAATTTCGTCACGACGATGTTGCGCCTGGCGCGCCACGGTGACGGATTAATCACCGTGGTCGATGACCAGCAGGGCTGCCCCACTTTCACCCGTGACGTGGCCGCCACCATCCGACGCCTTGCCGTGGGTCACCTCCCCGGCGTCTTCCATGTGACCAACGCCGAGCCGACGACCTGGCACGGCTTCGCATCGGCCATTTTCGCGGGCAGTGGGCACGACCCCGACCGGGTCAAAGCCATCGCGTCAAGCGAACTGCTACCGGTGCGCCCCGCGCCCCGTCCGTCCTGGTCGGTGCTCGACAACGCAGCACTGCGCGGCCACGGGCTGCCTCCGCTTCCACCCTGGCGCGCCTCGCTGGCCCTACTCCTGAAGGAGCTCAACTGACTGGGCCGCCGGCCGGTAATACGGGCAGTGTTGAGGCGGTGGTCGTTTCCTGGAACGCCGCGCCGTACCTCGCCGTCTGCTTGGAGGCGCTGCGCGGCGAGGTGGCCCGAACCGTCGTCGTCGACAACGCGTCCCACGACGGATCGGTCTGCTTGGCCGCAGCAACGGGCGCCGAGATCATCAACAGCGGGTCAAATCTGGGCTTCGGCCGAGCCGCCAACCGCGGCGTCGCGGCGACAACGGCGCCCTACGTGCTATTGCTCAATCCCGACGCCGAGGTCCGGCCCGGGGCGGTGGCGGGTATGGTCGCGGTGCTCGATGACGATCCGGAGGTAGGAGTGGTCGGGCCCCGCATCGTGACGCGCGACGGCACCACGTATCCGTCGGCGCGGGCCTTTCCGTCGTTGGGCGCCGCTTTCGGTCATGGCTTTCTCGGGTTGGTGCGACCCCGCAACCGGTGGAGTGAGGCGTATTTGCGCCCGGATCGCCCCGATTGGGTGGCCGGCACGGCGATGCTCTTGCGTCGGTCCGCGTTCGAGGCGGTGGGGGGGTTCGATGAGGACTACTTCATGTACGTAGAAGACGTCGACTTCTGTTGGCGGCTGGGATTGGCGGGATGGAGGGTCGCGGTGGCCGAAACGGCGGTTGTCAGTCACGTGGTGGGAGCGAGCAGCGAGCAGCACCCCTACCGGATGATCATCGAGCACCACCGCTCGTTGTGGAGGTTCGCGCGCCGGTCGCAACGAGGTTTCGGCCGCGTTGCCCTCCCCTGCGTGGCTGTCGCCTTGGCCGGTAGGGCCGTCCTCAGCGCAGTCCGCCGGCTGGTGATGCGACGGGCGCCGGCCATGCACTGACCTTCGCCGGTGACCGTCCGGCCCGACCCGGCTGAATCGGCCCGGTGCCGGGCTGGACTAGTCTTCACGGCCTTATGGGCAAGGCTTCTTCCAACAAGAAAGTGGCTCGCGCCGCGAAGGCCGGGGGCGGTCCTTCTAAGCGTTCCATCAATAGATCGTTGGGCTATTACGGTGGATTGGCGGCGATCAGCGTGGTGGGGGTCCTTCTCATCGTCGTTTCTCTCATCACCGCGAGCAAGGCCGATTTCAAGACCCAACCTCGCCCCCAGACCGACAAGGTATCGGGTGGCGACCATTGGCATGCGGCGTACGGCATCTATATCTGCGACACGTATCTGCCGCCCATCCAGGGCGAAGCGCTGGCCGCGTCGAACCAAGCCCAAGACAAGTTGGGAATCCACGCCCACAGTGACGGGTTGATTCACATTCACCCGTTCACCACCAAGGCTTCGGGCAAGCACGCCAAGCTCGGCGTGTGGCTCGATTCGTTGCACATGACGCTGACCAAGACGAAGATCAAGCTGCCCGGCACGGACGGCAAGACGTACAAATCGGGCGACAAATGTCGGGGCCGCACCAGCGAGTTCAAGATCTTCCAGTACAAGGGTGAGAACGACACCAATCCGGTCGAGATCAAATACAATCCGCGTGATATTCGCCTGGCCCAAGATCAGATCCTCACGTTCGCATTGATCCCCAAAGGAGCGAAGGCTCCGCCCGCGCCGCCGTCGGTGAAAACTTTGCTGGCCCCCACCGACGTCAAGAGCGGTTCGGGAGGCTTCTCGCCCAATGCCAGCACTACGACGGTTGCCGGAGCAACAACGGTTGCCGGAGCAACGACCATTGCCGGGGCGGGCGGCCCGAACACGACCGCGGCGCCCGGGTCGGCCACGACCAAGGCCGGCTCGTCCGGGGCGACTACCCGACCGGCGACCGCCACAACGAAGTAATGCGAGCGGTCGTCCTCGTAGGTGGCGAAGGCACGCGCCTTCGGCCGCTCACACTCACGCGACCCAAACAGATGCTGCCCGTGCTGGGCGAAAGGATGTTGGAAAGGGTGCTGCGCGCCTTGGCCCGTCATGGCATCACCGAGGCTGTGTTGAGTCTTGGGTACCGGCCCGACGCCTTCCTTCGGGCCTTTCCTACGGGATGGGCCGGTGGGGTGAGGCTGCGGTACGCCGTCGAAGACAGTCCGCTCGACACGGCTGGCGCCATCCGGTTCGCAGCTTGGGAAGCGAGTTATGACGAGGAGCGGCTGGTGGTGGTCAACGGCGACATCCTGACCGACCTCGATATTGGCGCTTTGCTTCGCTTTCACGACGAGCGTGGTGCGGAAGCGACGCTGTCACTTCATCAGGTAGACGACCCGTCGGCCTTTGGCGTGGTACCGACCGACAGCGATGGTCGGGTGCTTGAGTTCGTCGAAAAGCCGGAGCGAGAACTCGCGCCGACCGACTGGATCAACGCCGGCACCTATGTGCTCGAGCCTGCGGCTCTGGCTCGTATTCCTTTGGGGGAGCGGGTTTCGATCGAGCGGGTCACGTTTCCCGCGATTGCCGCGGAGGGCCGATTGTTTGGTTTTAAATGGAACGGCCAGTGGGTCGATGCGGGCACGCCCGAGAGCTATCGCACGTCGCAACTCGGATTTCTGGATGGCCCTGCAGGGCGCTGGTGTGGCCCTGGGACGATACTTTCGGGCGCTGTCGTTGGTTCGGTGGTCGGCGGTTTCGGCCGGATCGAATTGGGCGCGTCGGTGCGCGACTCGGTGTTGTTGCCCCGAGTGACGGTTGGGGCGATGGCCCAGGTGTCAACGAGCGTGTTGGGCGAGGGTGTCGTGGTGGGCGACGGGGCCCGCATCGATGACAGCGTGCTCGGAGACGGCGTGGTCGTGGCCGCCGGTGAACGGTTGCAAGGGGTGCGGCGGCCGTAGCTTGGCGCAGGCTCATTCACCCTTTCGAAGTGCGTCGATTTCGGCTCGAAGCCGGACTACCTCGGCCTCGGCCTCGGTCGCGCGCTTCGCTTCCCGGTTCGCTCGGTCCGCTTCTTGTTGGGCTCGCGCCGCTTCTTGTTGGGCTCGCGCCGCGTCGATCCGGCCTTGACGCAAAGCGTCTTCCTGGGCCACGAACCGAGCGCCGTCAGGGCCGTAAACGTTAAGTCCGTCGGGTTCAACAGCAAAAGTGACGTTGAGCCGGGGGCTCACCCATCTTGTTAGCGGCGCAGTGCGGACCAGTCCGGACGGACCTCGTAACCACACGACGATAGACGGACGATCGGGATCGAGTTCGATGTACTCCTCCACGCCGTGGCGCTGGTACAACTCGACCTTGTTGGCCAGTTCCCGCCGCCCCGCGGCGGTCTTGTTGACCACCGACAAGACTTCGACTGTTACTTGGGGGCCGAGACCTTCCTCGTGCCAGTTCTGCCAAGTGCGGCGGTTGTACTGCGGGCGCCCGAACACGGCCAGAGCGTCGGGCGAGGCGCAGATCCGGGGCTCTCCTTCGACGGGATACCAGAAGATGTCGCCGCCGATGTAGACGTTCTGCCCGTGGAAAACGGCGCGGAGGTTGCCCCGCAACAAGATGATCCAGCTGAGGTGGTCGTCGGTGCCGGTCACGCTGTGCGCCTCCTCCGGATACACCAGGTCTTCGACGATCGTCGTCATGAAATAATCTTAACTCCGGGTTCCGGCGCGGTGTGCTCGAATACCTGCACGGTGGGGGCCCGACGAGGCGGACCGACCCGGTCCGACGACCCGTAGACTTGTGGCTGTGAGCGACACCGCCCGCCAGTTGATCTCCAAGACCGAATACCTCTGCTGCGAGCGCGACTCGACCATTCGTCACGAATGGATCGGTGGAGTGTTGTTCGCAATGACCGGTACGAGCGGCGTGCACAACCGTATTGCCATGGAGATCGTCGCTCACCTGCACCCTGTCGCCAAACGACACGGGTGCCGGACCTATGCGTCCGACATGCGCCTCATGACCGAGAACGCGGGCTACTATCCCGACGTGATGGTCGCCTGCGAGGAGCAGGCCGACCCCTACTTCGAGACCTCGCCGTGCCTCTTGGCCGAGGTGCTGTCTCCGTCGACTCGCGACATCGACCAGCGCGAGAAGCGGGGCGCCTACTTCGCCATTGAGTCGTTGCGGCACTATCTCGTGGTGCATCAGGACCAGCCTCGCATCGAACACCACTGGCGTACCGATAGGGGCTGGCAGCTCGAAGTCGTCGGTCCGATCGATACGATTGCCCTCACCTGCCCGCCGATTTCGCTTCCCGTCGGCGAACTGTTCGAGGGGCTCGTGGCGTTCGGGCCCTGACCGGCTCTGACCCCGGGACCGACGAAGGCAGTCAGCCTTCGAGCAACATCACGCGAACCGGTCTCGGTTCTTGCTCGGCCTGCACACGCCCAAGCTCCGCGGCCAGATGACCGTCGAAGGTCACCAGCAGGCTGCCCTCAATCGCCGCCGTCGCCGCTATCCACCGATCCGCGGCGCGGATGCGGCGCGAAACGTCGGCTGAGAGTTGACCGTAACGGCGCGCGACCTCATCGCTCACCGGCTTAACCGTCATCAGCTCACATGCATCCACCGTCAACTGTCGTAGCCGCCGACGCCCTCCATCGGGCGCCGATTCAACCCCGTGATGCAACTCCCCCAATGTGATCACCGAGATCGATGGGACCGATCCACTTTCGACGACAGCCGAACGCACGCCGGCGTGTTTGCGCTCCACCAACGCAATGACTGCGGAGGTGTCGAGCATCACGACCACGGCTCACGCTCCTGCGTCTGATAGAGCGCCCGGCTCGCCTCCACCGCCTCCGCCAGTCCGCTGTCGAACGCCGGGGTGCGATCGATCCGCTCCATCAACGCACGCAACAGATCGCCCTCGACCCCATTCACAGGAGTGATTACCGCGATACGCCGGCGATGCGACGTCAAATACACAATTTCACCAGCCTCGACCGCAGCGATCACATCGGCCGTATGGTTGCGAAGCTCGCGTACCCCGACATCCATTCCTTGGGCGTAGCACTTTTGTTGGTTTGTGCTACACGCAGGTAGGTGGGGCGCCCATTGAGCCACCCCGCCGTGGCCCTTGACACACCCGGCATGAGTCGGACTTCGTTGCTGTCCTGCACCGCTGCGACGACAGGCAAACGGTGGCGACGATTGGGGCGTGGTTGCCGGCGTGCAGGCTACGTTGGGTCGTAGCGCATCGCCAGTACGACAATGTCGTCCTCGATGGGATGAGAGGCCACGAAGTGGTCGACGAGGCGATTGGCGATGTCGTCGAGGCCGACCGAAGTCAGTCGCCTGATCGCTTCTTCGAGCCGTGAAAGGCCGACGTCAAGGGCTTCTCCTCGTCGTTCAACCAGACCGTCGGAGTACTGAACGAGCAACGCGCCACGTTCTAGGACGACCGAACCTGATGGCCGATGATCGATCGGCAACTGGCACAGTGGAGGGGCCTGGGCGTCATCGAGCCAACTTGTCCGCCCGTTGGGTGAAAGCACCAGCATGGGAAGGTGACCGGCGGAGGAGTAGCGCAGTTCACCGGAACTCGGATCGAACACCGCACAGCACGCCGTCGCGTAGCGGGTGCCGTTGGGGCCTCGCATGAACAGGTCGAGTGCATCCAGCAGCGCGGCGGGGTCAGGGCCGATGAGGGGCGCAAACGCAGCGACCGCTGAACGCAGCCGCCCCATCGCGGCGGTGGCCTCGATGCCATGCCCCGCGACGTCACCGACGACCAGACCGACAAGGCCCCCGGGCCATGTGAACGAGTCGTACCAGTCGCCGCCTACTTCGAGCATTGGACCGGCGGCCTCGTGGCGGGCCGTAAGAACTACGTCGCGATGACGCACCAGCTGGTCCGGGAGCAGAGCCCGCTGGAGACGCAGCGAGATGTTGTGCTCCTCCTCGTAGAGGCGCGCCCTCGCCAACAAAATCCCAGCACGATCACCGACGTGGCGCGCCAAGGCCAGATCGTGTGCGTCAAACGGTCGACGGTCGACGTCGCTCAGCTCAAGGAGCAGCGCCCCTTTCATGCCGCCACCGAGGTCGAGGGGTACCGTGATGTGCGAATGAGCACCAAGTTGGGCCGACCGGCCGATGAGTGTGCGATCTCGATGGGCCAACGCCAGCACAGGGTTCGCTTGATCGGGCGCTTCGATGGTGGCGTAATCCGCCATGCTCGGAACCAATAGATCGACGAGCATTTGCAACCGGGCCGCAACTCCGTCAACCATTGCGATCCGGGCCATTGCGTCGGCCAAAAATTCGGCCCGGGCCAGCGCCCGCGTATCCTCGGCCCGGTCAACCTCGGCGGCTTCGTGCAGCCTGGCTCGTTCCAACGCCGAGGAGACGAGGTGGCTCATCGCGTCGAGCAGATCGCGCTCCGACTCGCGCAAGGTACTTGACGAAGCGTGCATCACGGCGAGAGTTCCATCACCGCCTAACGGTACGAATATCGAGGAAGCCATACCTTCGACCACGACACCCCAGAGAGCGTTCACCGTCGCGCGGTCGATGCCCGCGGCGGGGGTCGCCAAGGTGCAGCCATCCATGGCGACCTGAATCGGGAGCGGAATGGTTGTCCATGACCCTCGCTGTTCATCAGCGCCCGGCAGCGTGAACAATTTCAATTGATCACCGGACTCGAATCCGACCGCACAACGATCCGCAGCAAAGGCTTCCTTGACGACCACGGCCGCGGCGGCGCAGACATCGGCCGGAAACGCGGCGGCCGAAAGTAAGGCGCCCAAGCGTTGAAGTTGGCTCAGTCGCTGATGAACCTGATCTCGTTCGGACTCGGCGGCGGTCCGTTCGGTGAGGTCGAACCCGGACGGAATCAAATGCGTAACCACACCTCTATCGTCGAGCAGCGGCGCGATCTGAAAATCGACTACCAATCGTTTGTCGCCGGCTACACGGATTGTTGCGTCGTATCGCACGATTTCACCGCCCGCCGCCCGATGTACAGCCCGCTCGAGTTTCGCCTGCACGTCGGGCGCATAGTTCCACCAAGGGCAATCCCAAAACTTGCGGCCCAGCACATCATCTGCCGTAATAGCAGCGGCCGTCAACGGAGCCTGATTCACGTGGGTAAGGACTCCGTCAGTCGTCACGACCCCAACGAAGGTGGCCAAATTGTCGAGGACCCTGCGAGTGAACTGCTCGCTCTCCCGCAGCAGTTCACTCGACCGAGCCCGTTCGAAGAACCTCGAAATGTCACTTGCCATCAACTCGAGATTATTAAAATACTGGCGGTCAAAACCCGGATCGTCGCGGAACCACAACTCAAGAACGTGTCCGGTCATCGGACCCTCAGACGACTGCGACCCAAACATGGGAACGGCCACTGTAGCACACGCCTCCGCGTGGTGCGCGGCCCATTTCGAATAGCGGCCCACTACCTCGGCCCGCGTTCGGACCGTAACGATCGCCCCCCTTTGAAACGCTTCATGGCTCGGACCGCCACTCCCATCCGACGCCTCTGCCCCGCCTCCGACAAGCTCATCGGACTGGCCCAAGCACAACCAACCGCCGCCATCGGACCGCTCATACACCGCTGCCCCTCCCGCGCCCAGCAAGACATTGGTCAGGGCACAGACACGAGCTGCAGCATCGTTTGCTCCAGAAGCCGATGCCAGCGCCTCCGCCAACGATGAACGCAACTGCATCGCGGAGACGTCAGTGATCATCGCCATCACGCGGTCGCTGCTCACTCGCACCACATTGAGCGACAACGCCCTCAGCCCCGCTGGCTCCGGGCGCACCAGATATTCGTTCACGATCCTCCCGGCGTCAAGAGGGGCGGCCGTCAGAAGTTCGCGTAGCTCAGCCCCGCTGGCGCCCAGCACGTCGAATATATTGCCGAACGGCGTTACGCCAACCGCGGCTATCAGTAGATTCACGGCTTCGGGATTGATTCGGTGAATGGTTCCTGCGTCATCGAACTCGACGAGCCCGACCGGGCAAACGTAGAGAAACTGGAGCAGACCTTCCAGCTCCGCCGAGACGCCTTGGGGCCGCTCCTTGGTCATCGATCCAGTACGGCCAAGTACTGGCGTGGAGAGCCGGCGCTTGCCATCATCCTCAACCGCACCGGCGTCGGCGCCATACGTAACGTGAAAACGAAATCCACAAACTCATCGAGGTCCGGCTCATCCAAGAAGCGCTGCGCCACCAAATAATTGTTTGTGCAGGGACCAACCGACTCGAAAAAGTTGCGCCCAATCACCCGATCCGCCGAAAGGCCGGCTCGGGCAGCTTCGTCAGCATTATAAAAGACAACGTCACCAGCACGATCCATTACGACTAACCCAAACGCCAACTCATCTATATCTTGAAAACTCGCCCCCTCCAGCACTTCCAACAGATTCGCGGCATCAAACCCGACTTCAAGCATCACGCACTTCGCGATTTTCCACCACTACGTTCCCGAACGAGGCAACAGCGATGGGCACACCGCCACACTACGCCTTTCGGCCAGCCGAGACGTCAGGGCAAGTCGCAGAGTCCTGGCGCGTCGCGGTCGAAGTCGCGTGGTGTCGCGAGCCGCTGCGAACACTCGCCCCAATGACCAGGAGCGCCAGCCGAGCGGCGCAATGCTGAGGTCGCTAGTATCTCGTTCGCTTGGCTACGCCAATGCGACACATCAAAAAGGAGCGCTATGCCCGACAACTCGACATTTGCCATCACGCACTTGGTGGGGACCTCCGACGTCGGACTGGACGACGCCATCAAGAACGGCATCAGGCGGGCCAGCGAGTCGCTGCGCAATCTCGACTGGTTCGAGGTGACCGACATCCGGGGGGCGATCGGACCGATGTCAGAAGTCCGCCAGTTCCAAGTGACGCTCAAGCTCGGCTTCCGCTACGACAGCTGACGCAGAGGCCGCGCTGGCGCCGAGTCGGCGGGAAGGGCTTGGGCTCAGCCTTGAACGAGTGTGAGCTTGCCGTCCAGGTCCAGTTTGCGTACTTTGTGGCCGACGTATTCGCTGATGTAGATGCCGCTCCCGTCGGCCGCGGCCAGCACGGTGTTGGGGCCTTGGAGCGTGCAAGACGAGACGGGTCGATCCCCGCTTTTGCACGTTGCGCTGTCTTTCCCGGCCACCGTCGTCAAGAGACCATCGACGCTCAGTTTACGAACTCGGTTTCCTGCGTATTCGGAGATGTAAACGGACCCATCGGGGGCGACAGTGACCCCGGTTGGGTTGTCGAGCGCGACTTGGAGGGCGGGGCCGTCGGCTGATGACGTGCCGCCGCCTGCGACGGTTGTAATTTGGTGGGTTGTCAGGGAGAGTTTGCGGACTCGATTGTTTTCGGTGTCGGCGATGTAAAGGTTGTCGTGAGCGTCAATCGCGACTCCGTACGGTCTGTTCAACTTGATAGCCGTGCCGACTCCGTCTTCGCCATTGAAGCCACCGACGGGTTTTTCGTCGACTCTTACTCCGGCCAGGGTCCGGAAACGGCCGCCTTGGAGGACTCGGACGAGATGGTTGTCGGTGTCGGAGAAGTAGATGCTGTCGTCGGGGCCGATGGCCAACATGTTGGGGTTGATCGACCGTTGGACGGCTTCGCCGTCCCCGTCGTAGATTGACTGGCCGTAGATGCCCGCACCGGTGGCGATTCGGCCGTTGGAAAGGAAACGGATGATGCCGTGGTCCGCGAACCAGAGCACCCCGTCGCTGGCGCTGACGATGCCGGCGGGGCGATAGAGGTATAGATCGGTGGCGACGCCGGACTCGCTGAAGGCCTGAATTTTCGACTCGCCCCGACCGGCCACGGCAACTGTCGATCCGTCGGGCGAACGCTTGTAGACCCAGTTCCCCTTCGTATCGGTTATATACAGATCTCTGGTGACGCGGTCCTCGAACAATCCGGTCGGGCCTGCGAGATGAACCTGCAGGGGCGCGCGTGCCGCGGTTGTGGGCTGACTGATGACGGTGTCTGATCCCGAGGATCTCGTCGCCGGGATCGCGATCGCGATCCCCAGCGCCAGCACCGCCGCGCCGATCCCGGCGTAGATCCGAGGGTTGTCACGGGGGTCGTAGCGCTTCCGGCCGATCCAACCGACGAGCTCCTTCACGTCGCCTTCGAGGCTGTCACCGCGCAGCGTCCGACCGTTCTTGCTCATGAGCGATTGGATGCGGGCCGGTAAGGGATCAGCTTTCAGGACTGTGTCGGGGTTGGCGCCGTCGACGAACACAGGGATCACCCGCACGGTCTTGGTTTCGAGGCCCAGCGCCACTTCGCGCGCCACCCAGTCGTCGGGGTGGTCGATGCGCCGGCCGCCGCTCGCATGCATCTCCGTGAGCCACCGTGGTCCGATCATGACCAACTGCACGTTGGCTGCCTTGATGTGGCCTTCGATGCACGGCCAGAACTCGTCGCCCGGAGGAATCGACTCGTAGTCCTGGAAGATGTCGTCGTCGCGGTAGTACCGCTCGAGCAGGAGCCGAACCGACGTGGTCGCCGAAGCACTGTCGGCGCGCCGGTAGCTCATGAAGATTTTCGTCATCGCTGAGGTCGTCGGGTGAAGAGTTGGTCGATCCCGCGGCGGATGAGCGCGACGATTTCGGACGGATCGGCGGCGACCGCCAGCCGCTCGTTCTGCTCGACGCTGAGCCCGTTGCGCAGGCTCGACCAGTGGCCCCGGGGAAGGGCCGCGGTGAGGTCGGCCTCGAGGTCGATCCGGTAGGTCGTGTCGGCCAGACGGGTGCCGCGGGCGGCGACGGCGGGGGTGTGGGCCCGCTGCCATATGTTGCTAAGTTCGGGAACCGTCTCGCCTCGGACGTGGCGGGCCAGTGCCGCCGCCGCCCCTCCGAACCCGCCCACGATGTACAAGGCGCCACCGGCCGCGATCGTCGTGATGGCCTCCTCGATCACGCCGGGATACCGCCCGGCGTAGTCGTTGAGGCGGCCTCCGACGATCACGCGGGCGGTGCAGTCCGCCGCCATCCGCTCGCGCATCGACGTGAAGGCCAGGGCCCGCGCGTCGAGCGGGTGCGGCAGCACCTTGCAACCGCTCGGAAGGGCGTCGCAGCGGATCTCCGACCCGTCGGGGCTCATGGAGGGGCCCTTTCTCGACCAGAGGGGTGCGGCGAGATAGCTCACGACGCCCGCTGTCGGCCTGGTGGGGCCGGGCCCGTCTGCACCAGGCCCGTGCGCACCCGAGCCGTCCGCACCCGTCCCGTCCGGTCCATTTGGGCCCGTCCCGCAGGCCGTCGCGACCGTCGCCGCATCGGCGAGCACTGACCTGAAGTCCGTCTCGGTTGTTCCGTTCGGGCCCGGCCATCCGCCGTAAGCGACACTGATGTCGTCGGCCAGCAGGCCACCTATCACAACGCGAACGACTATCTCCAGGGCCGGCGAGGCCGGGGGTTCGTCGTCGCCGGTCGTCGAGACCGAGATGGCGACCAAGCGAAGAGCCGCGCCAGGATCGCCGGGCGCAGTGCGCACCGGAATCGTCGTGCCCCACACGTAATGAAGGTGGGCCACTCCGGCGGGGTCCGATGGGGGCAGTACGCGGTTTTTGCCCATCGCGTCCCACCAGCCCCGTCCGATCGGATCGATGCCGACGATGTACACGGTGAGCCGCCCATCGCAGTCGAAGCGAAATCGGACGAAGTGTTTGAAACGGGGCGACGCCACCGCAGAGAAGGCGAGGTTGTCGTTGACCCGGAGATGGACGCACAGCCACCCAACGCCGCGGAGGAACGTGGCGAGCAGGATGACGCCGGCGAGTAGCGACGCCCCGCCGAACCACCAGAATCGCCCCCACGAAGGCTGGATCACCGTGTCGATGAGCCAGAAGGCATGGACGAGGGCAACGAACAGCACGGAGCCCAATGCGCCTCCGAATGCCAGTCCGTAGCGGTGGGCCCCTTGGCGGAGCATGTGTTCGCGGGCGTTCGGCGTCGTGAGAAAAGCACCGGCAACGGCCAGCACCAATAGAACCGGCCACAGGGCACCGACCCGGGCCACGTAAGAAAGCGCGCCGAGGGGCCAGGGCCGGGCGGCCTCCGCTCCCCACGGCAGCCGCAGCCAGCGTGTCGACACCAGCCACGCGCCGAGTCCGAAGACCCCCGCGAAGATCAATCCCAGGGCCAGGAATTGGCGGTTCCGCAGCATGGTGAAGCGCGGCGCGAGGGCCCGGCTGTCGACCGGAGACGGCCACCTTGCGTTGAGCCGGAACTCGGGCCGGCCCCGCTCCGACGGCACGCGTTCGGCCAGCGAATGGGTCGGATGGAGGAAGGCGCCGCCGCCGCCCACGGTGAGGTGGTGTTCGTCGCGGCTCGTGTCGTCGTATTGCGCGAAGTAATGGGAGTCGCCGGCCACGAACAGGGCGACCGTGCCCAGCTTCGGCTCGAGCCATCCGTCGATGTGTTGTCGGAGGTCTTGGTACTGGCCCTCGTGCTTCTGGCGCAGCTGCCAGAGCGGGACCGGAGTGCACAGCACGACCCGGTCGCCGTGGCCGAACTGGTCGCTCGCCACGAGATGGCGGAAGTGCTCACGCTGGCCCTTGTCGATGGATCCGTCGAGGCCGGTGTCGAGCCCCCAGATCCACCATCCGTGCGGGAGTTTGGTCGAGAACCAGCGCCGGTCCTGTCCGGCCGAGGCCCAAGATCCGGGGCCGGATCCGAGGCCGGTTCCTGCGACCTCGGCGCCGTCGCCCACGAAGCGCTCCTCGAAATGATTGATCCCGCCGTAGTAGTCGTGGTTGCCCGGGAGGGCCAGAACCCTTCCGACCGTTGCGTCGTCTCGGGCGCAAACGTAGGGCAGGACGGTCTGTTGCTCGTACCTGTCGCGCGACGCGTACGGGTACACCTCGTCGCCGCCCATGATGAGCAGCTCGCCCCGGGGGAGGCCACCGCTCGGGACGGCCGGGAACTCGGCGTTCTCGTCGCTGGGAACGTGCAGGTGCTTGCGGGTGAGGAACCAGGCCACGGCCATCGTCGCATCGAATGCGTCGCCGAGATCAGCCACATAATCGACCCACACGTCGCCGGTCGTGGCCGACAGATCGAGGGTGACGAGTCGTTCGGGGGCCGTCGAGTCGGCCCTTGCCTTGTCGTCGCGTTTGCCGATTCGGATGGCTTTCATCGTGCGGAGGCCTTCAACCAGGTCGAACCATGCGACCATCCGCTTCTTCGGCGACCCGTCGGGCCGCGGCCATTGTGGTTCCGCACCAATTGGCTCGGGCTTTGATTCCGACGACTCGCCGGCCCGCCGCTCCAGAGGCGCCGGCCGCGAGGGGGGCACCGCAACGGCGGCGTCGGCGAGATCAGGAGCGCCGGCGATACGACCGAGCGCGTCGATGTAACTGCGCACCGCGGCCCGAACGTCGTTGAGCGCGGTCCGGCACTCCTTGTCCCGAGCCCATCTTCGCTCCCACTCAAGTTGGCTCACCCCTTGCGGGCGGCCGTTTTCGTAGTCAGCCAATGCCGGGTGCCAACGAGACAGAGTCGGGCGCAGCACTTCGTTGAGCACGCGCATGGCCATGACGCCGAGCGACAGGTTGCCGTCATGGCGGGAATCGGCCACTTCCGGCCCGTGCTTGCGCAAGATGTCCCGGGTGATCTGGAAGAGCGCATAATGACTCGAAAGCGCTTCTCGCAAGAGTCCGACATCAGGAGCCAGCGGCGCTACTGCGGTACGAGACGTCAGCTCCACCAGCAACTCCCACGCCCCAAGTTGCTCGGCCTTCGACGGGCGGAAGGAGCCCGAGATAGCGAGCGGCGGAATGCCGATCGAGACGTCGACCGCGTCGATACGGCGCCCCAGTCTCATCGGCTACAACCCTGCGACTGAAACGACCGGCGAGACCGGCGCGACCGACCCAACAAGCGGATTGAGCCTGTCGAGGTGGTCGAAGATTTGCGGAAAAATCTCTTTGTCAGCGTTCTTCCCGATCATCATGTCGAGATGCGCGTACTCGGGGACCACGATCATCTCATACTGCTCGGGCGGGTTGTGGGCGCCGAGCCATTCCACGGTGCGGGCCGTCCCCGCAGGTCGGAAAATGTGGTTGCGGGCGCCCTGCACGAACAGGATCGGCACGTTGAGGCGCTCCGGGTGGGCGAGGTAGGTGTCGTTGCCTTTCGCGTCGACCACCTGACCCTTCACGAACATGCGGCTGAGGTGGCGGAGTCCCGTCAGGTTGGCGAACCCGAACGCCTCGCGGAGGCTCTCGTGGGTGGCGTCGTTGAGTTGCCCGTGGTTGTGGGTGAGACCGAAGATGGCGTTGATCCACCGGCAGACGGGTTCGTTGCACCGTTCGCCTTTCGGTTGCGGCAGCACTGCGAGCGCCGCGTCGAAAACCTTGTTGAGCGCGGTCGGCCTGGTATCGGGGTGCACCACCTTGAGGTGCAATGCGTGCATGAGGGCGCCCATGTGCAGGGCGTTTTTGGCCCGATTGAGGCGGCTGGTGACGACATGCAAGGAGAACTGCGAGCAGACGGCCGACCGCACCGATTCGAGCCCGTCGGCCATGGCCATCAAGATTGTGACGGACCCCACGCAGTGTCCGAGCAGCTGTACCGATTCAGCATTCGTGCGCCGACGGACCTCGGCGACGGCTTCCGGCCAATCCTGCCTCGCGATGTCGTCGATGGTGAACGACGTTGACGCCGACGGTAAACGAATGCTGGCGCGGTAGTCGAACAACCACACGTCGTAGCCCCGTTCGAACGCGTACTCGGTCATGGTGTTGTCGATGGTCGGTGTGGCGAACGCTCGACCCTCCATGGCGTATCCGCCGGCCATGAGCAGCGGCCCTTTCGTTCCCCCTTGAAAGCGGGTCAGCATGAGCCACGCGTCGCGCCCGGGTTGGTCGCCGTCATGCCACGCGCCGTTCGCGTCGCACCACATGGTCACTGGAGCCGGAAGCCGGAGCGCCCGCCGCCCGGGCGGCGCCGGGTTGGCGAACCGGGCCTTCTCGGCGAAGGGGCCGCCATACTGCGGCACCAGTCGGCCCATGAACGCCCGGCTGAAGCCGATCATCGCCCGCACCTTGTGCCGACGCCCCTTCAGGCCGTCGACCCGTACCGTCGAGAGGAGCTTGAGGAACGCGAACATCCCGATGGTCATCACGCCGCGGCCAACGACAATGCTCGCACGCTCGGAGGCCTCGCCCTCGGCGTCGGGCGCAGGCTCGGTGATCGTCACGTACAGGGTGGTGGTCGCCGGCCACGCCTTCCACGGGAGCCCGTGGCGCAGCGTCTTGAACCCATCGAAATGAAAGCGGCGACCATCAGTAGCCGTGAGATCCATGCCGTAGCGCATGTTCAACGTCTCGACGTCGTCGGGGTTCGGCGCCATCAGCTGGAAGGTCCCGTTCGATACGGTGAGCGGATCGGACGAGAGCGCGGGCGCCTCGACGTATCCGGTGAGCACGGCGGGCGTGGCGGTGTCGCGCATGACGGCATCGAGGTCGGCGATCTGGATCGTCTGGTGGAATAAGAGGCGGGAAGACTCCGAGTGGCCTCGCTCGCGGCCCTGGCGGAAGGTGGCGGCGCCCATACTGAAAAACCCCTTCATCTCTTCGGTGAAATGCAGCTGCGTCGTCATCACGTCATTCCTATAGGGCGAACGCGGATCGCACTGTGATCTACATCACTCGCCGACCCATGACGTAAATCACAAGTCGGGATTTGACCGGTAATCCCCTCGGCCACCATTTCGGCCAGCGCGGCAATCGTGAGTGACGGATTCGAGCCCAGTGAGACCGGTACGATGGCCCCATCGGCCACGAAAAGGTTGTGATAGCCGAACGCCTCGCCGAAATGGTTCGGGTCGGAACTCACGACCCCGCTGGCTCGGGTCGCGCCCAGCGGGCAGCCGCCCAAGGCGTGGACGGTAACGTTGCGACGGATAGGAAGCCACCAGGTCGGGGTCGTCGCCACGAGGGCGGCACTGACGGCTGTCCCGAATTCCTTGCCGGCTCGCGCGATGGCCTTGTAGAGGGCCAGGTTGGCCCGCTGCGGCCACCGCACGGTGACCCATCCGTTACGGTCGAGGGTGAGATCGCCGGTCGCCGAGTCGAGGCCCATGCACAGCAGGACGGCCGAGTTGCTGGTCACGTCACCGCCCAGGGCGTCGCGCAAGGCGTAACCCATCCGTCCCCCCGCCCGGCCTCGGGCGGTCCGTTTGAGAGCATGGCGAGCCGCCCGCAGGATGGCCCCGATCTTGAATACCGCCGGCTTAGCCCCCTCGACGAACCAGGCCAATTCGTTGGGGTATCCGGCGTCTTCCAAGATGAACGCCCGGTCGGGGTCGTGTTTGTCGAACAGGTTGAAATCGATGGCCTGGGTGATGACCGGCCCGTAACTCGGCCGGGTCTCCTTCTCGACCCCGGTGACGAACGTCAAGAAGTCTCCGTTGCCCGAGAACCCGGTGCCGAGACGGGGGCTGAGGGAGGGGAGTGTCTTGTGGATGTCTCGGCACCTCAGCAGCAGCTCCGTCGATCCGAGCGCGCCAGCCGCGACGATTACGCGCTTGGCGACGACCGACGTCGACACTGTCTGGTCGAGGTTTCGGTACTGAACCCGGTAGCCGTTGGTTCCGTCGGCGGTCGGGTCGTCGTGACCATCAGCATCGAGGGGGACGATCTTTTCGACCAGACTTTGCGTCTCGATGGCGGCCCGATGGTCGTGTTCGGCGACAAAAAGATAGTTGAGGTCGAGGGTGTTCTTCGCGTGAGTGTTGCACCCAAGATCACACTCTCCGCAGTAGGTGCACGATGTCTGTTCCGCGCCGTGGGCATTGGTAACGGTGCGCCCCGGCACGATTGGTGCCGAAGGGTCGTCTCCGAAGTACACGGCGAGATCCAGGGGTCGTGATTGGCGGCCCATCTTCACGGCCGCATCGGCGAAGATCTCGGCCCTCGGCACGCGTCGTTCCGCGTTTGATGCGTCGGGCAGCGGGCGGGCCCCAAGCACCTTGCGCACCACCTCGTAGTAGGGCCGCATGGCCGTTTCCGTGCATGACATGGGCCAGCGCCGATCATTGAAGACAGCCTCTGGTGGCTCGAGGATCACGTTGGCATAAATGAGCGACCCGCCCCCCAGCCCGGCGGCCAGGACGGCATCCATGCGACGGAAATGCCTCACATCGAACAGGCCGCGCTGGTCGCCGTGACGGTAGTTCTTCCTGCCCTTACGATCGCCGTCGGCGTTCCAGAAGTTGCTGCTCATCTCGTCGGGGGTTCGGGCGAACGAGCCGGCCGGGTAGCGCTTGCCGCGCTCCAATACCAGCACCGCACCGGGCCAGCGCTGCGCGCTGCGACATGCCACCACGGCACCACCAAACCCCGACCCCACCACTACCGCCTCAAAGGAGCTGATCACCCGTATGGTTTCCATCTTCTGTCCATTGCTCGGGACGATATCCCACGCGCGTCCTCGTGCCCCTACTATGCGCGGATGACGCGACTTCCGACCGGGGTGGTCACGTTTCTATTCACCGACATAGAGGGCTCCACCCAGCTCTGGGCGCAACGTCCTAACGACATGCGCCTGGCCCTTGAACGCCACGACTCCGTGCTGCGGGCCATTCTGGCCGAGCGGTCAGGTCACGTGTTTGCCACCGCCGGCGACTCGTTCGCGGCCGCCTTCCAACAGCCCGCCGATGCCGTGGGCGCGGCCATCGCCATCCAACAGGCGCTCGCCCGGACCGAATGGCCTACGGGCCTCGAAGTTCGAGTGCGCATGGGCCTGCACGTCGGCGTCGCCCACGAACGCGAAGGGAACTACTTCGGATCGGTCGTCAATCTGGCGGCGCGGGTCGAAGAGGCGGCTCACGGGGGCCAGATCGTGATCACCGAAACGCTATCCCAACACCTTCGCGGGCAACTCGTCGAAGATCTCGGCGAGCATCGACTGCGTGGGTTCGAGCTTCCGGTACGCCTTCTGCAGGTCGATGTGGCCGGTGTCACTGCCGTTCATCCCCCGCTGCGCACCGAGAGTCAGGGCGGGTCGCAGCTGCCGTCGCACCGCCCGTTCCTGATCGGACGCGACGAAGATGCGCGCGAAGTCCGTACGCTGCTGACCCGGCACCGACTGGTCACGCTCACGGGTGCCGGGGGAGTCGGCAAGACGAGCTTGGCGCTCGAGATCGCGTCGCGAGAGCTGACCGACGGTGGCGGTTCGGTCTTCTTTCTCGATCTCTCGGCCGTGCCCGCCGACGCCGACGTCTCGCCCACCCTATCGACGGCATTCGGGCTGCCGTCCGACCAGGCCGACCGCATGCTTCAACATCTCGTCGCGGTGTTGGCCGGCCGGTCGATGCTGTTGGTCGTCGACAACTGCGAGCAGGTGCTCGACTCGATTGCCCACGTGCTCCACGAGTTGCTCAACCGATGCGAGCACTTGCGGGTATTGGCGACGAGTCGTGAGGCGCTGTCGATCGCCGGTGAACGGATTTGGCGGGTGCCGTCGTTGCCGCTGTTGGAGGCGGCCGTGCCGCTCTTCGAGGAAAGGGCCCGGGAGTGTGACTCCTCGTTTGTTTTCGGCCCCGCCACGGAGCCGATCCTGCTCGACATCTGTCGAAGGATCGATGGCATTCCGTTGGCCATCGAACTGGCCGCGTCGAGAGTGCGCACCCTGTCGCTCGCCGATATTCGAGACGGACTCGATGATCGATTCCGTTTGCTCACGAGTCGTCGCCGAGACGTGACCCGTCGCCAGCAAACGCTCGAGAACGTCATATCGTGGAGCTACGATCTTCTCCTACCGCAAGAGCAGTCGACGTTACAGCGATTGGCCGTGTTTTCCGAAGGCTTTGCGCTACGCAATGTCGTCGCCGTGGCTGAGATCGATGAATATGAAGCTATTGAGTTGATCGATTCTTTTGCCGCAAAGTCACTGGTCGATACGATTCGCAAACCGGAATGGGGTCGTATATCACCGTCGGAATCTACCCGATATAGGTTGTCGGAATCGCTGCGCTCCTTTGCGCTCGACCGGTTGCAGGCCAGCGGCGATGCGAGAACGGTGCGCGATCGTCATCTCGAGCACTATCTGGAAATCGAGGCAGCCCCCCAAGAGCTTCGGGTGGGCGACGTCAACGCCCGGGTGCAGATCCGAGACTTTGCCAATGTTCGGGCGGCGGCGAACTGGGCGCTTGCGAGCGACCGGCCGATGGCTGCGACCCGCCTGACCATAGGCCGAGCGGTCGCCATCGCTCAGCACGGAGCGGCCACCGAGGGACTGGCGTGGTTGGCCGGCCGCGATCAGCTGGGATTGTCCGATCATTTGTGGGCCCTCAACGGCTGCGCCTTTCTCGCAATGGCGGTCGGTGATCGAGAGCAGGCTCGGGCGTTCACGGCGGAGACCTTCGAACGAGCGGCCGATCAGCCCCTTGACGCGCTCCCCAACGCGTACGTGTTCGCGGCTATGAACACATTGTTCGATGGCGAGGGTGCGGCGCTCGCCCTGATCGATCGAGCCATCGCCCTTGTGCCGTCGACGCCGTCGGGCGACGAACATCTCCCGGCGGTCCATCACTGTCGCTCCTTGGTGCTGCTGCACGACCGCCGTTGGGCGGAAGCCTTGATCGATGCAACGTTCGTGCAAACGGTGGCGCGTGCTGGCTCTCCCTACCGAGGCGAAGCGCAATTGCAGAAGCTGGCGGCCCTGGCCGCGCTCGACCGTCAGGCCGAGTTCGAATCTGCGCTCGAAGAAGTCGCCCGGCCGGCCTCGATTCGGGTCCACGAATGGTGCCTCCGACTCTTCGACCTCTTGCGGGTGGGTCCGAAGACGGATCGGGCGGTTCTTCGCCGGTTGGCCCTCGACGCACTGGCAATGTCGGGTGGTGATCCGCTCCAGCGCGGCAGTGATCTGTTAGCGGTGCTGGCGTGGCGCGCTGACCCTGAAATCGACGCCCTGTTGCGAGGTGACTATGGGCGTGCGGGGGTGAGCAATTCACCGTTCGGTGCCTTGGCCATGGAAGCTATAGGGCGAAGGGCGAACTGGGTCGAAAGCGAGTGGTTCGCCAATCGGGCCGTGGTGGGCGGTTCTAGCGATTCGGAGCAACGCAAGGCGGCCGCGCTGCGAACCGTCACTGCGCTGTCCCTACTCGCCGTTAGCTGAAAAATCCTACCCGCTACCGGAACAGGTCCTCGGCCGGCGGGCGGACGATCTCGTCTCGCACCGAGCCCTCCCGGAGCCATGACGGGTTGACGCCGCGCACGATGGCGGCGGCGATGCCGTCGGCCTTGCCCATCACCATCTCGGCGGCCGACGCGATCTCATCGGCCGCGCAAAGCTCGGTCACCTGCAATTCGCGGCCGAGCGCGTCGTTGGTGCCTCGCAGGTCGACCACTCCGGCCACCCCGGCGCAACCGATGGCCACGTCGGTCAGTCCCTTGCGCCACGGCCGTCCGAACGTGTCACTGACGATGACACCAACACGCACTCCGGTCTTGCCCAGGATGGCGTCGCGGATCTTGCGAGCGGACCGGTCGGAATCGATGGGCAACAGGGCGGCGAAGCCCCGTTCGACGTTGGACAGGTCGACCCCGGCGTTGGCGCACACGAAGCCGTGGGCCGTCTCGCTGATGATCAGGTCGCCCCGCTTACGCACCACTCGCACTGACTCATCGAGCACGTGCTGCTTGTGCGAAAGATGATCGTCAGGATCGACCGGCACCAGCCGCCCTTCGGCCTTCGACACGACCTTTTGGGTCACCACCACGACGTCGCCGGCGACGAGTCCCGGCCCTCCGTTCTCGGCTTTGGCGGCCTCGATGATCTGATCGGCGAGGTTGTCGCCCGGGCGCACCTCTGGGATGCCGGGGATGGGTAGCAGCTCGATCTTGGTCACAGCTCCGAGCGTACGCGGGCCGAGAGGGCCGGGCGTGTCGGTCTGTATGGAGGCCGTAGTCTGAGGCGATGGCACGGCGTCGCAGGGCAACGGTTGTCGATGTGCACTCAATTGCGGCCGCCATGCCCGGAGCGCAACGTGATCACGGGCCGCAGGGCACCAGTAGTCGATGCGGGGGCACCCTGATGTTCAAAATGGTCACCTGGCCAACGCCCCAGGGGGACCGGGGGCCGCGCCTACAACCGCACACCGCAGGCGGCCAGGCAGGCTATGGCCAGGGAAGCGCCGACGCCAGGATGGGCCATGATGGTGTCGGTCACGACTGCGTGCACGCCGGCGGCCTCAATGGACGGAGCCAGCGCGGCGTCGGCGTCGTCGATGACCAGCGTGGAACACAACGAGGCATACAGCCGAGCCACACCGAGCGCCGAGGCCTCATGGCCGAGCTCGACGAGCATTCGATCGGCGGGACCCTTGAGGGCGGCGCCGGCGATGATCGGCGACACCGCGCAGACTATCGATCGTCGGGCTTCGATGGCGGCGCGAACGCCGGGAACGGCCAACACCGGGCCGATCGACACGAGCGGATTGGACGGCGCGACGACGATCGCGTCAGCCGCCGCGATCGCGGCCAAGACTCCAGGCGCCGGGCAGGACGAGGCAATTCCGTCGAGGATGACCTCGGTCACGGCCACGTCGTGGTGGCGCCGGACGAAGTACTCCTGAAACCCGAGCACCCCATCGGCCGTTCGCACGCTCGTCGCGACCCGGTCGTCGGTCATGGGCAGCAGCCGTACACCCACGTTCCAGGCCCGTCGGATGGCATCGGTGACCTCCGAAAGCTTCGCCCCCCGGCGGAGCCGATCGGTTCGGAAGAGATGGGTGGCGAGGTCACGATCGCCAAGGTTGAACCACGTGAGGGCACCCGCCGACTCGTAGCGGCGCAGCCCGTCCATGACATGCCAGCTTTCGCCGACGAGCCCCCATCCGGTTTCAGGATTGATGGCGCCGGCGAGCGTGTAGGTGACGGTATCGAGATCGGGCGATACGCGCAGCCCATGAAAGATCGTGTCATCGCCGGTGTTCACGATGGCGGTCACATCCTCGGGCGCCACGACCTCGAGTAGGCCCGTCAGAAAACGGGCCGCGCCGACTCCACCGGCCAAGACGACAACGTGCATACCATGAAGCGTAACGGCCCTTGCCCACGATCGGCCCCGTCCAGTGCCTCCGCCGGTTTAGGCTTTCGAAATGGACGCACTCCAGATCGAAGGAGGTCATCCCATCGCCGGCTCGGTCGCCGTGCGGGGAGCGAAGAACTCGATCTCCAAACAGTTGGTGGCTTCTCTGCTTACCGACAAGGCCGTGGTGCTGCATAACGCCCCGGCCATTTCCGATACGTGGATCGTTTCCGACCTGCTCCGCGCCATGGGAGTCGAAGTCGAAGCGAGTGGCGACGACGGGGCCGGCACCTTGTCGGTGCGGGCGGCCAACGTCACGCCGCTGGGGGCGGATCGCCTCGGCGAGTTCAGCGGTAAAAGCCGAATCCCGATCTTGTTGTGTGGACCGCTTCTGCACCGCACCGGCGAAGCGCTCATTCCCCGTCTCGGCGGTGACGAGATCGGGCAGCGCCAGGTCAACTATCACCTCATGGTGTTGCAGCAGTTGGGCGCCGAAATCAGCGATCAGCCCGACGGGCTGCACCTCAAGGCCAACGAACTCGTCGGGTGCGAACTGAGGCTGCCCTTCCCCAGTGTCGGGGCGACTGAGCAAGTGCTGCTGGCGGCGACGAGGGCGAAAGGCACGACAGTCCTGCACGGAGCGGCAATCGAGCCCGAGATTCTCGACCTCATCGCGGTGTTGCAAAAGATGGGCGCGGCCATCTTGTTCCGCGACGATCGCGCCATCGAGGTGCACGGTCAAGATGAGTTGACAGGCTTCGAGCATTCGACCATGCCGGATCGCCTCGAAGTGGCGAGCTGGGCCTGTGCCGCGATTGCGACATGCGGCGAAGTTTTCATTCAAAACGCCAGGGTCGAAGACATGGTGAGCTTTCTTGGGGCCTACCGCTTGATGGGCGGATCGTTCACCGCCAGCCCCCGAGGCATCCATTTCTGTCGGGCCGTCGACGATCTGCGACCGGTCGAACTCGACACCGCCGTTCATCCGGGGTTCATGACCGACTGGCAGGCCCCGGTGGGCGTGGCCCTCACCCAGGCGCACGGCCTGAGCACGCTGCACGAAACGGTATACGAGAATCGTTTCGGCTACACGAAAGCGCTCGTTGAAATGGGCGCCGACATTCATGTCGAGAAAGGTTGTCCGAAGGGTCGAGCGTGTCGATTCGGTGGACTGGGGTTCGAACACACCGCCCATTTCCGCGGGCCTACGCCGCTGCATGGAGCCGATGTGAGGGTGCCTGACTTACGAGCCGGCTTCAGCCATGTGATCGGTGGACTGTTGGCCGACGGCATCACGATCGTGCGTAACTTTCGCTTGCTCGAACGGGGCTATGAGGGTCTCGTGCCCAAGCTGCAGTCGCTCGGCGCCCGAGTGAGGTTCGTCTGATGGCGCAGCGCCCCGACACGACGCCCCTACAACAAGACGCGACGGTCGCCGATATCACGACGGCCAGTGACGCTGACGACGACTTGGTGTACCCGTTTCGCCAGCGCGAGGCCCACGACCGGCCCGTACCAGCACCGCCCGGGGCACGAAGACGGCGCTGGCCCAAGCGGCTGCTCATCTTGGGGGTTGTCGTCGGGCTCCTCGCCGGCGCGGCTTACGTAGGCCAAGTGATCTACCTGAGGGTGTTGTTCAATCGGATCGAAACCATTCCGATCGAGCCCGGTGTGCTCGACCCGGTCTCGGGCACCCCACCAGTTTCAGCGAAGGGACCGGCCCAAGGGGCGTCCACCGCGGCTGCCGGCGGCTCGGCCGCGCCCAAAAGCTCGAACGTCACGAACGTCGCCAAAGGTTCGAACGCGACGATCGGATCGGGGGTGGTGGCCACGGTCGTCACGCCCCGCACGCTGTCACCGAAGCCGACGGTGGTCAAGGCCAAGGTCCGGGTCAAGGCCGGTGCCGGCTCGTCATCGGTCCCGGTGCGGTTTGCCCCTCTCATCGATACCGCCCGGGTCGCCATGATTGCGGCCGATGACCCCGACGCGCAGAACTTCGTCGTGATCGGAGTCGACTCGAGAGCCAACGTGCCGAAAGCCGAGTGCCAAACTTTTGGTTGCGACAAGGTGGGGTCGGGGAGCCGCACCGACACGATCATGCTGACGCGTATCTCTCCGAAGAACCGATCCGCCGACCTCCTCTCGATTCCCCGTGACCTTTGGGTGCGGCTGGCCAAGAGTGGCAAGTGGGCGAAGGTCAACGCCGCCTATGCGGGCGGAGCAACCTCGCTGATCTCCACTCTGCAACAGAATCTGAATGTACCCATCAACCATCTTGTCGAGGTCGACTTCGCCGGGTTCGAGAAGGTTGTACGGGCCGTCGGCGGTGTCGAGCTGTGCTTCGATTTTCCCACCCGCGACACCGTGACAGGCCTCCTGCAAGGGGCCGGCTGTCATATCGCAGACGACAAGCAAGCCATCGCCTACGTGCGCAGTCGCCACTACGAGCAGCTCCAGACCGACAAGAAGTGGCACGTCGATCCGTCAGCCGATCTCGGCCGCATAAGGCGCCAGCAGCTTTTCATTCGGGCGACGATGCAACGAGTCCTGGCTCAGGCCAAGAACAACCCATTGCGGTTCGACCAACTGATTGGTTCGCTCCCCGGCGCCATCCGTATCGATAACACGTTCAGTTTCAACGCCATGCAGACGCTGGCCGATCAGTTTCGCTCGTTCGATCCGACCAATCTGCACACCTACACGGTCCCTTCGAACGGCGCACGGGTGGGCAAGGAAGACGTGCTGAAGATCGACCTGGCGAAGGCACCGGCCGTCATCGGCCGTTTCGGCCACCGTTCGTAGTGCTCCGGCCACTTCGGCGGCCAAGGCGGCCGCCCGGACCGGTAAGATCGTCGCATGCGGCGACTTCCCCGTCACCTTTCTCGTCCCGGTCGTCGGTCGGCCACACTAGTGGCCGTCGCTGCGATTGTGGCGTTTCTGGCCCCCCTTACGGTGCGTAATGATGCCGGCGCTCTGGCCCCGTCGCCGGCCATGGCGTTTCGTCCGGGCTCGACGGTTTTGTTCGATGCTTCGAACGGGGCCGCTCTGGCAAAGGTGGCCAGGGGGGCGACCTTTGCCGTCGTCGGCACGGGAGGGCTCAGCGCCGGCAAAGCCACAGCCGTGCTCCTCGACGTCACCACCCTGAAGGCGAGCAAGGCCGGCAAGGTGACCTTCGCGGCGCGACTCGGCAAGGCCAGCGGGCCACCGGTGACCGTCATTTATGCCAAGGCGGCTACGTCGACTCGTAGAATCGTGGTGCCCCTCGTGCCCGGCGCCTCAGTCATTGCCACCGGTGGGGCCGGCCTCAAGGGCCTCAGGGTGCAAGCCGTCGGCTGGATTGGCGCGTCGGCTGACGACCCGAGCCAACGAGCACTCCTGCCGTGTCGAATCATCGATTCCGAGTCGGGCATCGGCGTCGATGCGGAGAGGTTCTCAAGCCAGTTCGACTACCCGGTAGAGCTGTCGAACGACGCTCCTGCCGGGGCCACAGCCGTTGTCTTCGAACTGTTTCTGTCGGGGGCGACGGCGCCGGTCAAGGCGACAGTTTCCGACTCGGCGGTCTCGCTGACGCTAGGGGCCAAGCCGGGCGCTGTGGCGGTGTCCGTCGGGCTATTGCCGGTCGGCGTCGGCGCGCAGGTGGCTGTGACCGGCGGTGACGTGCATGTCGCGTTCGACGTCATCGGGTATGTGGGCGGCGGCGGTCTCGTCGGTTGCAACCCGGCCGGGTTACCGCCTTCCGGCGCGGCGGCACCCGGGGCGGCGGCGCCGGCCGGAGTGTCAGCGGTCGCCGTCCCGACCGCAACCACTGGGCCTGCGTCAGCAGTCATCGGAGAAGCCCCCCCAACGGCCGCCCCCGCGACTACGGCGACTACGGCGACTACGGCGGCCACCACTGCCACGACCGCAATCACGCAAGCCACCAGTGCGGCTACGACGGTCGGCACGGCCGCGACCACTCAGGCCACCAGTGTGGCCACGACGGCCACGACCGTGGCCACGACGGCGAGCACGCAGGCCACGACCCAGCCAACGGTGGCCACGACGACATCCACCACCGTCGCGACCACGGTGACCACCACGTCGGTCGTAGCGCCACGAGCGGTGGGTGATCGGCCCGACGACTTCAGTGGTCCGCAGATCCACGTGATCTACATGTCGGGGGCCATTCCGGGCGGCCAATCCACCGACCGTAACCTCGATGGGGGGGCGATCCAAACATCGCTGGCCTCCTCTCAAAGTTGGCTGCAAGGGTCGGTCGGCAAGCGATTGCGTATCGATACCTTCCAGAATGCGATCGACATCACGTATATGCGGTCCAACTACGATCAGACTGCTCTTGGCGCCAAGGGCGAGACTTCGTGGTATTGGATCGAGCAGGATCTGATCGATCACGGTCTGGAGGCGGCGAACAAGTACTACCTCGTGTACTACGACGGAGCCATAACCACGTCGTGTGGAAACGCCGCTCGTCCTCCGGCCATCGGTGGTCGTGTCGCGGTCGTCTTCCTGCGGGCGCCGAACTGCCAATCGCTCACGACCAACGTCAACGCGCCGGGTTACTTGGAGTTCGTAGCGCTGCACGAGGTCTTTCACGTTTTGGGGGCGGTGCCCGACTGCGCGGCAGGATCAACCGGTGATGGCCATCTGGCCAACCCCAACGACCTGATGTACCACGGCGGCGGGGTGTGGTCGCCCACTGGAGTGGATGTCGCGCACACCGCATACTGGTTGACCGGTCGCAACGATTGCACGGATCTGAGCCGCAGCGCCCTCTTGACTCCGCCCGGTCCTGACCTGCCTCCGTTCGGAACTCGGGCCGAAGTCGACGGAGCGTGAACGCGCCCTATCCTGGCGCCGTGCTCGAGCCCGAAGCCTCCCTCGATTCGGTCGCCGCGACCGACCTGACCGAAGAGCCGTTCGCAGCCGTTGTCGAATCTGTCGAGCCCACTCAAGACGTGCTCCAACGCCTGCGGGCCAAGGTGGCCGGGCGCAAAGCTGCGGGTGAGTATCCGAGCGATCTGCCCGAGCGCATGGCCGCCCATTTCGAGCGCCTGCTTGGAGGGCGGGGCGGCAGTTCGGTCGACTTCGAGCGCGTGCACGCCGCCCTCGACGAGGCCCGGTCGGCGCGACTGTTCGCGCTCGAGCATATCTCTCATGAGTCCAACTTGCCCGGCGGGACGGCGGCCCACAAACTCATCGGCAAAGTCACGGCTCGCCAATCCCAGGGTGTGCTGCAACAGCTGCAGACATGGGCCGACGCCACGCAGCGATCGCTCGATGTGCTTGCCGGCGCCATCGCTCAGCTTCAGGGCGATCTGGCCAACGAAACTCGGGGCCTCGATGAGCAGATCGCCAGGGCCCAAATGGCGGTCGGTCGCGTCGAGTCGGCTTTACCGGTCTTGACGACCATCGTCGGGGAGGCGCAGCGCAGTCACCAAGACTTGAGCCAGTCCGTTGCTCGGCTGGTCGCCAGCTCCGAGGCCACCGAGGCGGCGGAGGCGAGACGGAGCGAGCACCTCGACCAGCGGCTGGCCGAAATCGAGCTATCGGCTTCGGGGTACCAGGCCCGTATCGAACGCCTCGAGCGCACCGAAAGTGGGCGCGACTTTCGGCCGTGGTTCGACCTCGCCCGTTTCGAGGCCCGGTTTCGGGGCACCCGCACCGAAATACTCGGCCGCTATCATGATGTCGGCCGGCTGTTCGTGGACGGCGACGGCAAGGGCCTCGGCACTGTCCTCGACATAGGTTGCGGGCGGGGTGAATTCTTGGAGGTCCTGCGAGCGTGGGGCGTCGATGCGTATGGCGTGGAGGTTGATCCGAGCCTCGTCGCCGAATGTCAAACTGTCGGGTTGCGGGCCACGCTGGTCGACGATGGCCTCGCCCATCTAGCCGCGCTGGGGGATGGCTCGCTGGGCGGGATCGTACTGATCCAGGTGATCGAGCATCTCAGTCAGCAGCATCAGCTCGACCTCGTGGCGCTGGCGATCAGAAAGCTCAAGCCCGGTGGACGCTTCGTCGTGGAGTCCGTCAACGCCACGTCGTTGTTTGTTTACGCCAATTCGATGTATCTCGATCCCACGCACACGCGGCCCGTCCATCCTGCGTACTTCCAGTTCTTGTGCGACGAGATCGGGTTCGAAACCGTCGAATTGGAGTACCGCTCGCCGGTCCCCGACTCGGCCCGTCTGCCGCTGTCTGGGCCGAAGGTGACCGGCGCGTTGAAGGACGGCTTCACGAAGCTCGACGCCCTGCTGCATGGTGCGCAGGACTATCTCGTAGTCGCCACGAAATAGGCATCCGTTGAGGATCGATCAGCTGGTCGACACGGCGGCGCCGGGCGACGCCATCATGAACGACGCGTTGGCCTTGCGGGCGCAGCTGCGCCAACTAGGACCATCCGACATTGTTTGCAATCGATCGGCGCATCCTGGCCTCGAACCCGAGATCATTTCGACCGACTCCTATGCCCGGAGGCAGCGTCAGGGCGGCGGCCCCGACGATGTTTTGATGGTGCATTCCTCGATCGGCAACGCCCCGCTGCATTGCTTTTTGATGGGTCGATCGGAACGGCTCCTCATTCGCTACCACAACATCACTCCGGCCCACTATTTTGAGAGACAGGATCCCGGATTCGGCGAGTTGCTTGATCTGGGGCGCGAGCAACTGGCTGAAATTGCTGAGCGAGCGATAGGCGCCATTGCCGACTCTCGATACAACGCAATAGAACTGGAAGAACTCGGACTCGCGCCCGACCGCATCTACGTCGTGGCGCCCCTCTTTCCCTATGACGGGTTTGCCGCGGCCTTCTGCCCGCCCTCGCGCCGTAACTGGCCCGAGCCTTACGATGGAAGGCGCAGCGCCGGTCCGATCATCTTGTCGGTGGGCCAAGCTCTCCCCCACAAACGGCCCGACCTGCTGTTGATGGCTTTCCACATTCTGCGCACCCATCTCGATCCGCGCGCCCGCCTCCAGATCGTCGGTCCAGTTCGCAACACTGGGTATGCGGGGGCGGTCAAGGCGATGGCTGAAGAGCTTCGTCTGCCGGTCGAATTCACCGGACCCGTGAGTCAGCCCGAACTCGAGCGGAGTTTTCGCGCCGCCCACGTGCTCGCCATCACGTCGGAGCATGAGGGCTTCTGCGTGCCTGCGGTCGAGGCTATGGCCGTTGGGCTGCCTGTGGTCGGACGGGCCTTTGGGGCGTTGCCCGAAACAGTGGCCGGAGCCGGACTCATCGTCGATAGTGGCGACGACGCCGAAGTGATCGCCGAAGCCATCCACAGTGTCACGACTGACCTCGATCTGGCGGAATCGTTGGCCCAACGGGGCCGAGTACGGGCGGCCGAACTGGCGCCGGCAGTCTCGGCCCGATCGTTTCTCGAAGCGCTCGATCGGTTGCTGTGATGCGCCTGCTTTTCGTCATTCAGCGTTATGGCGAAGACGTGCCAGGAGGCGCCGAACGGTGCGTTCGCGAGTATGCCCGCCGGTTAGCCGCCAGAGGCCACGACGTGCATGTGCTGACGAGCTGTGCCCGCAGCTACGTCGATTGGGCCAACCATTATCCCGAGGGGGTCGAGATGATCGAAGGGGTGGTGGTGCATCGGTTGCCCGTTTCGTGGCCGCGACCCCATCACCGATTCGAGGAGGCCAACAATCGGGTCGTGGGATCCCTCGTCGCCGGGCACCGCGTGCCGCGCTATTTCCAAGAGTCGTGGATGCACCTCATGGGCCCCACGATCCCCGGTCTCGATCGCTGGATCGTCGACCATCAGGCTGAATTCGACGTGGCCATCGTCTATACGTATCTCTATTTCACGGCGTGGCGGGCGCTCGCGGGTCTGGCCGGCCGGGTGCCGATCGTGTTTCATCCCACAGCCCATGCCGAGCCGTATCTCGGTCTCGATCTATTTGATGAACCCTTCCGTCAATGCGATGCGCTCGGGTTCTTGACCGAGGAGGAAGGTGACCTCGTGGCCACACGGTTTGGACCGATGGCGGCTCGAAAGCCAAGCTTGGTGACTGGCATCGGCGTCGAACTCATCGGAGCTATGGGCGGCGAAGTCGGCTCGGCTGGGGTTGCCGCATTTCGGCATCGATTTGGTGTCGGCAATCGCCCCTATCTTGTGTATGTTGGACGGGTCGATCCCAACAAAGGGACTGGTGAACTATTCCAGTTTTTCGTCACCTACAAGAATCGCAGGCCTGGTCCACTGGCCCTTGTGGTGATCGGCGAGACCGTCGCCGAACTTCCAGCTCATGCCGATGTCGTGATCACCGGGTTCGTCGAAGACGAAACGGCGGCGGCAGGGCTCGCCGGGGCCGAGGTGTTCGTCCACCCTTCCTACTTCGAAAGCTTCTCGATGGTGCTCACCGAGGCGTGGGCGCAGCGCCGGCCGGCACTGGTGCAAGGAGGCTGTCCGGTGCTGGTCGGACAGTGCGCCCGTTCTGGCGGTGGATTGCCGTACAACGGTTACGAAGAGTTCGAAGCCGGCCTCGATGCCCTACTGGGCGACGAGGGGCTGCGGGCCGCGTTGGGGTCGCGGGGTCGCGCCTATGTGGAGGAGCGGTACGCCTGGGACCCGTTGTTGACCCGGTACGAGGGTTTTCTCGAGGCGGTCGCCGACATGGCCGCGACCAGGTCGTAGTCGTCGAGGGCTGGCCGGCAGGTCCGCGCTCGGAGCCGAGGATGGCCGAGGGATGAGCGGGCGTCAACCGATCTTGACGTTCACCGTGTGCCAACCGGTAGCGCCGTCGGGGGCCACGTCGGTTCGCTCCTCCGGTTGGGTTGCTCCGGTGGCATCGGTGGCCCGCACGGCGACGATGTGACGGCCCGATGTAGCGGCCCATGGCAGCCACCATTGTCGCCACGTGTCGAGGTCGTCGACGGTGGCGAGGTTGGCTTCTTCCCATTTTCCGTCATCGATTCGAACCTCGACCTTGGCGATCCCGCGGTGTTGGGCCCAGGCCACTCCGGCCACAAAGGCCGGTCCGGCCACGAGACGGTCGGCGCTGCCGTCTGCTGGGCTTTGCATCGCAATCCGGTCGATCCGCGATGCGGTCTTGATCGGGGCCATCTTGGCCCACCCCCGTGGGATCCAGTAGCCGTTCTCGTCTTCGAGGCGATTGAGCCGGATTTCGGAAAGCCACTTGGTGGCCGACACGTAGCCATAGATGCCGGGCACGACTAGGCGGGCCGGAAACCCGTGGCGAAAGGGGAGCGCCTCCCCGTTCATGGCCACGGCCACGAGCGCCTGGCGGCCGTCGAGGGCCAGCGCGGTGGGAAACCCGCCAGTCCAACCGTCGACCGATTCGCCCACGATCTGAGTGGCCTCGGGGCGCACGCCGGCTTCGTTGAGCAGATCAACCAACGGAACACCCAGCCACCGAGCGTTGCCGACCAGGCCGCCGCCGACCGGGTTCGAGACACACATGAGCGTGCAGTCGTGCTCGACCATGGGGCGGGCCAGCAGCTCGCGGTAGCTGATCGAGAGCGGCCGATCGACCATTCCCGTTATCTTGAGCCGCCACGTGGCGGGGTCGACCCGGGGAACGGCGATGGCGGTGTCAATGCGATAAAAGTCGGCGTTTGGGGTGATGAACGGCGTGAGGCCGGGGACGGGCGCGGTGGCTGCGGGGTCGACGGCGGGCAAGGGGTGGGCCGCAGCCGGCAATCCTTGGGCGGCTTTGGCGCGTGCCGCTACGACCTTGCCGTTGCGCTGAAGTGACCGTCCGCCCAGTGTCGCAAGCCCGGCAACCCCGAGGGCGCCCGCTGAGCCGATGAGAAAGTGGCGCCGCTCGAGGCCCGCCTCGCGGCCGTCGGGCAACATCGATTCGGCGCTCAACCCCGCTCCGGGGCCCGCCCCATACCCGGAGTGGGCTTGATCCGGATCCCATGGCGCTTGACCCGAAGACGATAGGCGGGCTTGATCCGAACCCCAGGGCGCTTGACCCGAAGCCGGCCGGTGGACTCGACCCTGAGTCCAGGGGCGCACCAGCAACGCCAAGACAACGGCGGCCGCGGCCACGGCCACGAGTACTGGACCGGCGTTGCCGCCGTCGCCGGTGCGGCCCGTCACCGCGGCCCACAATCCAATGACGCCAAATCCGGCCACCCCCGCCAGTCCCCACGCGAACCGGCGCACCGCCACGGCCCCGACGACGGCCGCGTACACGACGGTGAGCACCAAGATTCCACCGATAAGGGCTTGCTTGTCGTTCGACCCGAAGGTCGAGATGGCGAACTGCTTCACTGAGAGGGGCACGTGATCGATGACCGAGTTGCCCACCGACACAATGGGTGAGGCCCGGTCGGCGATGCCGGCGGCCAGCTCCCCGAGTCCGAGCCCGGTGAGCCCGGCCAAGATGCCCGCGGCCGGACCGCGGGCAACGCGAGCGCCGTCCGCCCGGCCTCGTAATGAGGCCGAGGATTGGGTTTGAGGTACGACCGATACCGTCACGACACCAAGCTTCACCGAGTTCGGGGCTTAGTCGGCGAAAGCTCTCAGGGATCGATCAGTTCGTCGCGGTCGTCACCCTGAACGTCGCCCAAGTCGTCGGCCGTGACGGAAGGTGGGGTGAGAGCCGTCTTGAGGTAGGTGGCCAGCGCCGAGCCGGTGGCCAGGGCGGCGACGTCGAGGCTGGCTTGGCGGGTGCGCGCCGCGACCGTGGGCCCAAGGCGACCATCGTAAACCTCGCGTATGATCCGAGTTCCGGCATCGACGTCGGGTTCGGCCCAGTGACCAGCTACGCCGTAAAGCGGGACTTCTTCGGGCACCTTGACCATTGTGGCCGGCACCAGCCAGGAATTCTCGGGGGTCATGAACGACCGATTGCCGGGGTGATCGGTGGCGATGACGGGCTTGCCTCGGGCCATGGCTTCGAGCAGCCACAGTCCGTAGCCTTCGGCGCGGTGCACCGAAATGACGGCATCGACGGCCTCGACGAGCGTATGAACGCGTTCCTGAGACCACGACCCATCGATCACGATGATGTCGCAACGATCGTCGCACGCCCAATTCAGCTCGGCTGCCTCGGCCACGAAGTTCGCAGCGTTCAACGTCTTGACGATGAGGAGAGGACCGTGGCCATCGGGATGGGGAAACGCCTGTTGGTAGGCCCGAACGGCGGCCACCGGGTTTTTGCGGGCCATCACCGATGCGAAGTCGAAGGCCACCAGAAAGATGAACCCTTCGGGTAAACCCAGTTCGTAACGATTGGGAATCGGGGCCACGGGCTCAGGCGCCGGCCCGACGTCGACACCCAGCGGAATGACCCGAACCGGCACAATCGGCGCTCGAGCCGCCGAGCCGGTGTCAGTGCGGCCCGCGGCCCGTACCGCCTCGGCCGTCATCTCGTTGGTGACCCAAACCTCGTCGACCAAGGCCAGGGCCTCGGCCATGCCGGGACCAGGCACGTCGAGCTCCCAGAACCACAGCCCGATCCGGCGCTTGGCGCCTTCGTATCGGGCTCCTAGGGTCTTGGTCAGGCGCAGGAGTTCCGGCCAGTTGACCGCGAGAATGAGCGTCTCGCTGGCCGATTGCCCATCGCCGCGTTCATCGAAGGTCACCAACTGGTCGCCCTTCAAGTGCCGGTAGGTGAACGTTGCGGTGGGGAGGGCCGCCAGTTCACACGCTCGGACCAGTTGGCGAGCGGCGGCGCCCAGGCCGATTTCGGCGGCCAGGTATCCCGCGATGAGCACACCCGGCACGGTCGGATGCTCTTCGTCGAGAGGCTCCGGGTCGATCGATTGAGCGCCGGGCGGCAATGGCGGCAAGAAGTCGGTCGGAACTCCATAGGGGCCCCCCAACAGGTGGCCCCAGACGACCATGCGGCGGCGGGCATCGCCGTCATGGGCAACCCCGGTAAAGAATTCCCGCAGATCGAGGCGTTCCCGAAACGTGGCGGCGAGCAGCCGGGGCAGGCCCGTCGGTTCCTGGGGATCGACCGAAGCCATCCACCGGGCCAGCGTCGCCCGATCACCAAGGGCGGGCGGGGCTTCGATGGAAGGGTCGACGATGGCCTCGGACCGGAGGTGGGCCCACGTGCGCCGGACAAGCGGTTCGACCGGCGTTCCGTCGCCGTAGCAGTGCCATGCGGACGCCAAGTTGCGTTCGGTGCGGGCGGCGAGGAGGGTCGCCCGGTCGCGCCAAGGGCGGGCCAACTCGGGAAATCGGGCCAGCGGGGTCAGCGGGGCGCCGGGGAGTGAGGCGTCAGCCATCCACGGCCGTTGTGGGTCGATGCCCTCGAAGCGCACGATCGGCGAATTGCTGGCCGGCTCCCATGGCGACAACGGCGCGGGTCGCTCGATGTGGCCGGGAAACAGCGGCATGGCCTCCGCTATCCACTCGTGCGGCGACCGCATCGAATCGCCGCGCTGGATCCACCATGCCAAAAATGACCGGCCTCCTGCGCTTACTGCCACCGCGCCCCAATCGAATCCCCCCCGGGCGAGTACGGCGTGGTCGTCGGGGGCTGTTTCCGGATCTTCCAAGGGCGCGCCCCGGCGCGGCCAGAGGACCAAACCGGCGCGCTCGGCGTCGCGTCGGACGCGATCGAGTCGTCCTCGGATGGCGCTGGCGGCATCGAGGAATAACGCACTGGGCGCGCCCCGATCCAGAAGATGACGCAGCAGAAACGGTGCGGCGACCAGCGAAAGCGGGTCAAGGTCATACGACACCGCCAACGCCTCGAACCTCGCCGCGTCGTCAAGATGACGGTACGTGACCCACTCGATGTTCTTGTCCGCGTCGACCTGCGAGGCGAAAGGCTCGATGAGGTGGCCCGGGACGGCAGCATCGGTCACCATCACGACGAGCCGTTCGCCGATGTGATGGCGGCCGAACGACTCGGCCAGCGCTCGCGCTTCGTCGAGACGCGAAAAGGGAACGATGGTGCACACGCGCATGTCGCGAGAGACCGTATCGTGTGAACTTCTCATGCGTGCGGTTCTCTTCGTGGCCCAGAGTCCAGATCGCTATTTGGTGGCGGTCCGGTCGCTGTTGGAGCGAACTACTTTGCCAATCCGCGTTGGCGTCTTGTACCCGCAGGACGGACCGCGCTTCGATGGGTTGGGTGAGCGGGTGTCGTGGCGCACGGTGGGTTCGGTGGCTGAACTCATCAACACCGAGATGGCCGGGGTCCGGTCGGGGACGGTTGACCTCGGCCCGGGCGTCGAAGCGGTCGTCGTGATCGACGACGCCGTCCTCTTCCCGCCTGACCCTTTCGCCGCCGCTGAGCTTTGGCTCGCCACCGACGTTCGTATCGCCACCGTGTCGTTCCTGTCGAACGCCGCCGATTTCTTGTCGTTCCCGATCCGCAACGCGCCCCAAGACCGACCGCCCGACCGCCTCGACGAGGAGTCGATCACCCGGCGGTTGCGAACGAAGGGTCCGCCCGCCGAACCGGCGCCAATCGTTCACGCCACCGGCGCCGTCGTCGTGATCGGGGCGGCCGCCTTCGGCGCGATCGGCGAACTCCGAGCGCCCCATTCGGCCCGCTTTGATGCCGCCATTGCCGATTTCTCGGCACGGGGGCGGGCGAAGGGCTTTGTTGACGTGCTCGACGCCTCCACCTACATCACCCGGCCTAGCGATGTGGCCGTCGCTCCGATCGCCAATGCGCTCTCCTCCGACGATCGGGGTTGGCTGCTCCACCATCACCGCTCGTTGATCGCTTTTCTCGATAAGGAGCGTATGCACGGCGACTCGGCGCTGGGCCTGGCCCATCAGTGCGCGCGGGCCAAGGTGTGCGGCCTGCGCGTCGCCGTCGACGGCTCCTGCTTCGGGCCCAACGAGGTTGGCACGCAGGTGGCGACGCAGCAGTTGATCGCCGCCCTGGCCGAACGTGACGACGTCACCGAACTCGTGGTCGTGGTCGCTGGCCCCGTCCCGCCCTACGCGGCCAACACGTTGGCTCATCCCCGCGTGCGGGTCATTCGTGGTCTCGGCGAAGTCGGATCGGTGGACGTGGCGTATCGGCCCTACCAGCCCATACCCGGATGGGACGTCGGGGGGTGGCGCGCCAGCGCGCCGCGTTTGGTGATCGGCATGCTCGATACGATCGCGTTCCACAACGGTGGCTATTTCAAGGATTCCGAGGCGTGGATCGCCTACCGTTCCGCCATTCAGACCGGACTTTTGGCCTGCGACGCCGTGACGGTGATATCCGAAGACGTGATCAGCCAAATGCGTATGCACCGGCTGCCGGTTCCGCCGATCGTGGTGGCGATCGCGCTCGGCACCGACCATCTCACGGGTCGCGAACCAGCCGTTATGCCGTCTGAACTGGCCGCCCGGGGGTTCGCCGGCGCCCCGTTCGCGCTGGTCCAGGGCGTCAACTACACCCATAAGAACCGAGAGTTGGCCATGGCCGCTCACCGGCTGTTGTGGGACCGCGGCTTCGACGATCTCGGTTTGGTGGTGGCCGGGGCCTCCGTGCCCCACGGCACGAGTCGGGTCGCCGAAGCCGCGCTGGGCCTGGGCCGTGACCGCATGTGGGTGTTGCCCGAGCTCAGGCCCGAGGAACGCAACTGGTTACTTCGCCACGCCCAGTTCGTCTGGTATCCCACCTCGGCCGAGGGATTCGGGTTGGTGCCGTTCGAGTCGGCCCGTTTCGGCACGCCCACTGTCACCGTCGGATTCGGACCGATTGCGGAGATGACCGCCCCGGCCGACGTCTTATTCGCGGGCGGATGGGATGCCGGCGCGCTGGCTGACGCCGCCGAGCGGCTCCTCACCGATCCAGGCGCCGCTCGGGCCCAGGTGGTGGCGTTGTTGGCGCGAGCTGATCAGTACAGTTGGGCGCTCCACGCCGAGCGCTTGACCGGGCTGTTCCGCCGCGTGCTCGCCGAACCGCAACGCCATCCACCGACCACTGGCTAAACGCCGATAGCGACCACTGGCTAAATGCCGATTCTGCGAGGAGATCTCATGCTTACGTCGACCGATCCGTCCGCCGCTGCTCAACCCGGAGCGGGGCCCGACCCGACCGACGCCATCGACGCTACCCTCGGGGGCGAACCAACCGACGCGACCGAGCGCACCATGGCGGCGTCCTCCCGTAACGAGTTGGTCCGCCGCCTCGATGCGCTGTCGCTCCGACAGGCGCTGATCGATTTCGAACTGGCCAACGCCCGGGTCCTTGACCTGACGGCCCGCCTGGTCGAGGCCACGAACGCGTCGGTGCGCCGCCAGGCCGAACTTGACGCGCTGCACGCCACGATCAGCGGCGTCCGGACGGAACTGGCGGCGACGGTGGAGAAGGCGCGGGTGGCCACGGCCGCGGCGGGTGTGGCGCAGGGGGCGTTGACGGCGATCGAGTCGTCGCCGACGTATCGGGTCGTTCGCGCCGTCGGTCGCGTCCGTCGTCTGTTCGGTCACCGGTAACGCTGCGACCATGGGGCGTACCCTGCTGGCGATCACCGTCTACAACGGACGGGCCTTCACTCCCCGGGCACTGGGCTCGGCCGCCCGACTCCAGACCGCCGAGTGCGATGTGCTCGTCCTCGACGATTGCTCGCCGGAACCGGGTTGGAGCGCGGAGCTGGCAATCCTGTGCGAAAACCTCGGCATCGGCTACTACCGGTCGCCGCGCAATCTGGGCATTCCTCGCAACTTCAATCTGGCCCTCCTCCTATGCGAAGACGGCGGCTATGACGCCGTGATCATCGCCAACTCCGACGTTATCTTTCCGTCCAACCTCATTTCCTCGATGGAAGCCGTGGCCGAGGCCGAGCGCCCTCAAGGGGCCGCGCCGATCGCCTCCGTGATGGCGTGGACGAACAGCGCGTCGATCTACTCCCTTCCCAATCTCGATCCCGATCGGTTCCTGGCCGATGAGCCCACCGTCGACAGTATCTCGTCGCTCCTGGCCCAGCATTTCGGGCCTCGGGGAGTCGAGATTCCCGTTGGCGTCGGGTTCTGCATCTTGATCCGCCACGACGCGATCAGCGCCGTGGGCCTGTTCGATCCCGTTTTCGGACGGGGTTACTGCGAAGAAGTCGATTGGTGCCGGCGAGCCGTTGAACGGGGCTGGGTCAACGTTTTGGCGCCCGGTGTGTTCGTGTACCACATGGGCGGCGCCACCAATCGCGACGCCGGGCTGTTGCGGCCCGGGGAGCAAACCGTCCACGTAAATGAAGACATCGTGGATCGGCGCCACCCCGACTACCGCGACGTGGTTGCGGCCTGGGAGGCCGATGGGTCTTTCGCGGCCACGGTGCAGGAAGCCGTCGTACTTCTAGTGGGCGCAGCCGCCCGGGAACGCGGCTACGTCTTGGAAGCGACCTGGTTGAATCGGCCCCGCACGATGGAGCGCGCCGGCGTTGTCGCCGCGGAGTCGGGGTTGTCGGGGCTCGAGCCGGTGCAGTTCGAAGTCGCTCCCGACGTCGGGCCGGCCGCCCGCAGCCGACCGCTTCAACCGTCCCCGTCGACGGGAGTCTCGTCGTCGGGAGTCTCGTCGCGGAGTGCGTGGCCCGATCCTGATGCTGTGGTGGTGCACGCCGTGGCCGACGGATTCGTTTGTGCCATCGCGGTCACTGAGGGTGGCGTGCTCGGCGCGGTGGCCGACTTTGTGGGGGTGCTGCCGGCCGAAGTTCGGATTCACGCTCCCGGATCGGTGGCTGATCAGCTGCGGGCCGAGGCCGGCCGGGGCGGGGTGGCATTACGCGAGCTGGCCCGTTATCCGGAATTGGTGTGACCCTGGGCGAAGGAGGGTTGGGGCGAGTCGGTTCTTGCCCAACCTGACCGCCCCTTCGTGCGGTCCGGACGGCCCAGGATCGCCAAGGAAGTCAGATGGCGTTGCCCGCCCGGCCCATCGACGGCGGCTGGCCGAGCGGCTACCGTGGCGGCCATGGCCTCGACCGGTTTCGTCGTCCCGCCGTATCCTTACGATCGCCTCGACGGGGCGAAAAAGCTGGCGGCGGGGCTTCCGGGGGGGCTCGTCGATCTATCGGTGGGAACACCGTGCGACCCACCCCTTCCCGCAGTCGTGGAGGCGCTGGCGAGATCGGGTTCGGAGCGCGGCTATCCGACTTCATTGGGATCGCCGGCCTATCGAGAAGCAGCCGCGGCCTGGGTGGCACGTCGGCTCGGGGCTGAGGTCGACCCCGCTCTCGAGGTGGCGGCGTGCATCGGGACGAAGGAATTCGTCGCCACCACGCCGCAATACCTCCGGCTCCTTCGTCCCGACCGCGACACCGTGCTCTACCCGGCGATCGCTTACCCCACTTACGACATGGGGGCCCAGTTCGCCGGGTGTCGATCGGTTCCCGTGCCGGTCGATGAAGCCTTCCGGATCGATCTCACGGCCATCGATCCCGAAGACGCCGCCCGGGCCTTGTGTCTGTGGGTGAACACGCCCGGCAACCCAGCGGGCGGGCTCGACGATCTGGGCCAGGCAGCGGCGTGGGGTCGGTCCCACGATGTCGCGGTTTTTAGCGACGAGTGTTATATCGAGTTCACGTGGGACGGGCCGCCACGCACAATTCTTGCCCATGGGACCGAGGGCGTGGTGGCCGTCCACTCTCTTTCGAAACGGTCCAATTTGGCCGGTCTACGGATTGGGTTCTACGCCGGGGACCGCGCCCTCGTGCATTTTCTTTCCGAGGTGCGCAAGCACGCCGGATTCATGGTTCCCGGTCCGGTTCAAGCGGCCGGCGCAGTGGCCTACGGCGACGACCAACACGTCGATGAGCAGCGGGGCCGCTACCGCGCTCGAATGGAACGCCTGGCTCAAGCCTTGCGAGGACTGGGCCTCTCGGTCGCGCTGCCCGGCGGAAGCTTCTATTTGTGGATCAGAGTGCCGGGCGGTGACGCTTGGGCTGCGACCGAGTGGTTGGCGCGCCACGGCGGTGCGCTCGTGTCGCCCGGCGAATTCTACGGCGTCGCGGGCTCCGAATACATCAGAGTCGCTCTCGTTCAGCCCGATGACCGAATTGATTTGGTGACCCAGCGGCTGGCGTCGGCGCCCACGTTCACGGGCTGCTAGCGCCTGGCCATCGGCACCTCGGATTGGCCAGTCCTTGGTGATCTGAACTGGGGCGCTAGGACCGATATGGGGCGATAGGACCGCTCTGTCGTGGCGCCCCATATCGGTGGGGGTGACCCAGCCGATGGGCCAGGACTGGCTGCGCTTGGATCGACGCAGACAATCGATTGAGCATCGCTACGGCGTCTGTGTGGCTGCCGGCGTATTCGCGCTGCGACCCGCGCAGGATGGCGATCAGCACCGGCCAATAGGGGTCGCCTGCCTTCAGGGCGATCGAGTTGTCGAGGGCCTTGTCGGCGGCCGTTGCATCGCGGTGCGCGAGCTCGATGTAGCTCAGGTCGATCTCGGCGGCCGCTTTCGCCGGGGGACCTTGGCTGTGGCCTACATACTCCTTGAGCGCGGCTACGGCACCGGGTTGATCGTTGTCGTAGAACTTCACCACCCCGTCGCCGGCATAGGCCGGTGCGAACTCCGGGTCGATCGCGATCGCCTTTTCGAACGCCGCCGAAGCCTCTGTAAAACGCCCGGCGCTAAGCAGATCCTCTCCCAGCGCGTCGTGCGCTTTGGCAGTCTTGGGTCGCAACTCGACCAACTTGCTGAACCTGCGCAACGCGCCGGACAGGTCATCGCGTTCCAGGGCCGCATAGCCAAGGGCGAGATAGGCCCCGACGAAGGACGGGTCGATTGCCAATACCTTGGTGTACTCGGCTTCCGATGCCGCCTTATTGCCGCTCAATTGCAGCGCTTCAACACGAAATGCGTGCGCGATGGCGTTGCGCGGCAATTCACGGAGTAACTCATCGGCAATCCTCGTTTGGCCGGACACATCAAAGCGATATCGCGCCGCCAAATATTGCAGGGCGATTCGCTCAGCCGCCGGCAGCCTTTGGACTGGGGAAAGTGCTGCTGTGACCTGGTCGTTACCACGAGCTACCGACGGATCACCGACCGCTATAAGCACTCGCGCAGACACGCACGAAGGGTCTGCGGCCAGGGCCTTCTTGTAAAAATCCAAGGGGTTGCTCGAGGCGATGTCTTGCGCCGCGGCAACACCTTGCTCGATGAAGGGCACCGCGGCCTGAGTGCAAAGGCGACAACAACCAACTCGCCTTCCGTCATGACTTCATCCGGGAAGCTCTCTATGATGAAATGCCGGACGCCGCTCGCCGAGATCTTCATCGCAGTTCTGGCCTGGCCCTAGCGCAGGACGGCGCGACTACCCGTCAAATTGCCGAACAGTTCATTCGGGGGAGCTCTAGTCGGCGACGCCGAAGCGATCGACTGGGCCGACCGCGTCGATCTCGCTCGATCGGTCATGTCCGAACTCGAAAAAAAGGGCGCTCGTCGGAGTGATGCCCGCAGCGCCTCCGCAGCGGCGCTTCATGCGTACTGCCTGGTCGAGTCCGACGCCGACGCTGGCCTGCGCGCTATCGAGCAACACCGCGCCACGCCGCACATCGTATTGGCATCGCGTTGCGAGCGAGATGTCGCGCCGACGCTCGAGGTCAGGGCCGCAACGACGACGCGATCGCCTTGCGTACGCAGCCGAAGTTTCGTCGCGCATTGGCGCGCTCGGACATTATTCTCAGCAAGCTTTCGTTCACTACGCGAAACCATTTGGCGGCGGAAAATGCCCGACAACCAGAGCACATCGCGCGAACCTGATCAGCTGGTGTGGGGGCGACGAAACCGCGTCGATGAGCGAAGGGGTGACGCGACCAAGGAGCCCTCACGACGGTTATGCAATGCCACCGTGATGAGAACAGGTCCCGCTGCCCGTGCTCGGTGAGTGCCATCCGTCCTTGCAAATTGACCCACCCAATGGTGGAGCGGTCGTCACGGGCGACACGGTGGTCGGAGGTGCTGTGGAAACGGCGACCGTCGTGGCAATGGTTGGGGGCGTAGTGACAACGGCGATGGTCGCTGCAGTGGTCGAGGCGCTCGTTGGAGGCGTGGTCGCCTCGGCGGTCGAAACAAGGGTCGTCGGGTTGGATGATGCGATCGTCTGGACGGCGACCGGAATGGTTGGGGCCGGGATCGTGGTCGTGCGGAGCGGGGCGGTAATGGGAACGGCCGTACTGACAACGACGCTGGTTGCGGGAGCGGCCGGATTCGGGCCGATGGAGGACCCGGCAGTGGTCGGAGTCGACGCAACCTGGGTTGCAGAGGTCAACAGTGTTGAAGAATTGCCGCGCCTGGTCGTCGAGCGCGCGACCGGAAGCGCTCCGAGTCGAATGACCGCGGAACGGTTCGACGCCGCACAGATGTACCGACCTCCTTTATGTGAGGACCCGACTCCGCCGACCAGTGTGCAACCCTTGTTCGCGGCCCCAGCGATGTGGAAAGGGCGACCGGTTAAAATCATTGCTGCGATTAGCGAGACTGTCCCCACGCGCTTCGAAAGTCGCTTCATGAGTCAGTAGTCGACTCATGTGACGAAGCCCTTGAGCCCTATCTCGGCGGCCTGATCGTCCTCCCATGGCGCAGCCCCATTTCGCGGTGCTCGCTAGTGCACGCTCGCGGAAGTTGCGAGTGTGTAGTTTGGGGGTGTGTGGGTTGCGTTGCCGGTCGAGTTGGGTGTTGATGAGTTGGAGGAGTTGGGGCGTCGGGTGAGGGCGCATTCGACTTCGGTGCGAATGTTGCGTC
>JANYDT010000066.1 GCA_025359845.1 Acidimicrobiia bacterium | reverse complement strand
CGCGGAACGCCGACGATTCGCCGACTCATTGGCGTCCCTGCCCTCAGATGCGTGGGAGAAACCGTCGCTTTGCGCGGGGTGGACCGTTCGCGATGTGGTCGCCCACATCGTGGCCGGCGCCAAGAACACGCCGGGCGGGTTCATCGTAGGAATCGTCAGCTCTGGCTTCAACTTCGACAAGTTCATCGCCAAAGGGCTGGCCAAAGAAAAGGGGCAGACGCCGGCGCAGCTGATTGCCGCGTTGAAGGGTCTTGTCGACGCGAAGACGAAGCCGGGTAGTGCCATGCTCGGTGATATCATCGTCCACGGCGAGGACGTCCGAAGGGCAGTCGGTTTCACGACCGGGACCCCCGACCCCGCGAACGTCCGCGTGGTCGCCGACGCTTACAAGAAGGCCGGTCCGCCGCTTCGGGTGAAGAAGCGGATCAACGGGCTCACGCTCAAGGCCACCGACGCGGATTGGTCGACGGGCACCGGCCCCGAAGTCTCCGGTCCGCTCTTAGACCTCGTGCTCGCCATGACCGGTCGCACGGCTGGCCATGGCGCACTCTCCGGACCCGGTTTGGCCACGCTCAAGAGCCGAAGCTGACCCTTGCGCCGCGGCCTACCACGGCGATGAACGGAGACGGGCGCCCCTCACAGGGCGCCCGTCTGCCTGTTAGGAGAGAACTGACTTGTAGGTAGCCGTGACCAAATCCTACGCCTCGTCCCACGCCGTCTTTCGCCTGGCAGCGAAGCTGCCCGGGCCAAGGCCGTCGCGGGTCGTTCAGAGAATTCGGGGCGGTGGACGCAGCAATCCTAAATCCACCATTTGGCTTGAGTGGTCGCGTGAGGTGGGAAGCTGGTAAGGCCCGTTCGTGATCTCAAGGGGAGTCGAAGATCTCGCTTCCGCGACGGTCGTCGGCTGCAGCGCATCCGTATGTCGGTGTATGGACAAGCAGGAGGCGGATGGGTCCGTTCCGGGCGAGTTCAAACGTGACGCCATCAATGTGTCCGTCTGCGGCTCCGGTTTCGCCGGGAAGAAACACCGTGAGCTGGGTTGCCTTGCGGAGCAGAACAAAGGAGCGCGGGTTTATAGGTGTCGTGGGAGTGGCCGGGGTTCCGTCCGGCAACGACGCGGTCGGAGGCGCAGGCAGGGTGGCCATGGTCTTGCGACACGTGTCGTCGGTTACTTCGTGCCAGGTCTTCGGTAAGTGAGTTCGAAGGTGACCGATGACTTCTGCTGCCTTCACAGAGTCGGGGAGCCGATAGGTGATCGTGACGGCGAACGAACCGGTGGGTTGCCCGTCAGATTTCTCCTCATCAACCCGCTCTTTGACTTTGATCGATCCGGGGAAGGGCGGGACCTTTTCGTAGAGTGGCCGCAGACGGGTCAACGCTTCCCGTCCGGCAACGTAATCCCGTCCGATGGCGAGCCAGGCTGCGAAGAGGATGACAATCAGGACGATCGCCGTGATGACCCCTCGCCTCCATCGCACGAGCTTAAACGCTAGTGCCTTGACCAACCGCTAGGACGAGGACGAAGCCTTTCGGCGGCGAGGGCCGCCGAGAGCATTGGAACTATCGCGAGCGGCACTAACGATCTTCTGATTCAGCCCTCTGCTGGTGACTCTCTAGAACGCATCGTGGGTGAGTATCACGCCCGCAACCCGATGCGTTCGCTGACGACTTTGCTGGACCCGCCGGGTTGCATGGTGACTCCGTAGAGGCAGTCGGCGGCTTCCATCGTGCGCTTCTGGTGGCTGATGACGAGCAACTGGGCTTCTTGGCGGAACTCGTCGAGGAGGGTGAGGAAGCGATGGAGGTTCGGGTCGTCGAGGGCGGCTTCGACTTCGTCGAGGAGGTAGAACGGGGACGGGCGGCTGCGGAATACGGCGAACAGGTAGGCGAGCGCGGTGAGGGATCGTTCGCCGCCCGAGAGGAGCGACAGTTTCTTGACGTTCTTGCCCGACGGTCGAGCATCGACGTCAATGCCGGTGTCGAGCAGGTTGTCGGGATCGGTGAGACGGAGACCGCCTTGTCCGCCCGGGAACAGCAGTGTGAACAGCTTCTCGAAATTATCGCGGACGTCGGCGAACGCGGCTGCGAATACGGTGACGATCTCGTCGTCGATGGCTTTCATGATTTTTTGGAGGTCGCGGCGGGTGGTCTTGACGTCGGCCAGCTGCGACTCGATCAGGGCGTGGCGTTCTTGCAATGCGGTGAACTCTTCGAGGGCCAGCGGATTGATCGGACCGAGCAGGCGCAGGTCGCGTTCCAAGTCACGGACGCGTGTCGTCGGAGCCGTACCGGCGGGAAGGTCGGGCAGCGGTGCGTCAATGATGGTTGACGGCTCGCAGTCGAACTCGCGGCGAATCTGTTCGGTCAAATTTTCGAGCCGTAGGCGCACTTCGGTTTCGTCGAGTTCGACCCGCTGCAACCGCTCCCGGGTTTCGGCCAGCAGCCGCTCGGCTGACTGGCGCTCCCGGCGCAACCCGTCGAGTTGAGCGGTGGCTTGGCGGGCCGCTTCGGACTGGCGGCGTCGGCGCTCGCGCAGTTCCGCCAGTCCCCCTTCGAGCATGGCTGCCCGCTCTGCGACAAGCCCTTGAAGGGCCTGCGTGTGGGCGAGAACTTGATCGAGTTCGATGCGGCGGGATTCGGCCACAATCCGCTCCTCGCGATGGCGCAGCAGTCGCGTGTCGATCTCCGCCGACCGCGACGTCAACATTCGTTGACGCTCCTCCAGGCCGGCCGCGCGGACCTCGAGGTCCTTTCGCAAAGCGGCCACCGCGCTGGCGCGCTCATCGAGTCGACGGCTGGCTTCGCGACGCTGCGCGGCTCGGGCCGCGGCCTCGTTCTCGGCTTCGACCAGCGCCGGAAGGTCGGCTTCCCTGGCCGATACGGTCCGAAGGTCGAACCCGTGACGGGCGGCCAACTCGGCCTGTTGCGGCTCGAGGGCCACTCGTTCCGCAGTGATGTCGGCGAGATCGCGCTGCAACTTCGCCCCGACGCCTTCCAGCGCTTGGCGGCGGGCGCCACGCCGAGTGCGCTCGGCCACGATTTGCTGTTCGGATCGCCGCGACGCCTCCACTATCGCCTTCGCGCCCGCCATTGAACCGCGAGCCGCGCTCAGCACGCGCTCGGCCGCCTCGACTTCCCCCGCCCCCGCGGCCACACGCCCGGTGGCCTCTTCGAGCGCCGCTCCGGTGGCTCCGGCTGATCCCGCTCCGGCGCGCCAACCCGAAGCTCCGAACCGGTCGCCGGCGCGGGTCACGACCGTCAGGGCGGGATGGGCCAATGACAGGTCGAGCGCCGCCGACCACTCCCCTTCGACGGCGACGGCGGTGCCGAGCAGCGCATCGAGGGCCCGCTCGACCTCAGGACGAGACGAACGCACCTTGTGGCGGATCGGCACGCCAATCTCGTGCAGCAACGCCGGGCTGGGGGCGGCCACGGTTGCGCCGAGCGCCAATACCGCGCCGGTCAAATCGCGCGATCGAAGGTGGGCGAGCGCGGCCCGTCCCGAAGCAACGTCACGCACGATCACGGCGCTGAGCGCCTCGCCGATGGCCGCCTCGAAGGCCGCTTCCCACCCCGAATCGACGTCGACCAGATCCAGCAACGTCCCGATGATGCCGTCGAGGCCGGCCAGTCGCTGGGCTCCGGCGCGAGCTCGGGCCTCGTCGAGCGCGGCGGTCAACGCGTCGACCCGAGCGCCCCACGCCCGATGCTCGGCCGCCGCCTCTTTGAGGTGGTCCTGGGCCGAGGCGACGGCAGCCTCGGCGTCGGCCAGGCCGCCCTCGGCGCGAGCCCGGTCGGCGGGATCGACGAGGGGATCGTCGCCGATCGACGCCAATTCGACGGTGGCCGTTTCTAGTTCTCGCGCCGCTCGTTCGGCCCGCGTCGCCAACGCCCCCAGGCGGGTTTCGATTCGGTCGATTTCTTGGCGGGTGCGCACCGCCGCGCTACGGGCGGCTTCGACTTCAATGCGCACGGCGGCCGCGCTCGGACCGGCCTCTGACGACGGAGCGGTATCGGTGCCCCAGTCATCCAAGAACCGGGTCCGTTCTTCGGTCAGTTCGCCCTCGTTCTCGAGCAGGGCGTCGAACTCGGGGGGGAGGCGCTCGGCGGTCGCCTGGGCCGCCGCCAGGTCGGCCGTGAGGCGCGCCGCCTCTGCCTCAAGCGTGGCCACCACACCTTCATCGAGAAAGGCGTTGCGTTCGCGTTCGAGCGAGCGGGCACGTTCGGCCAGCAACGCGACGAGTCCCCGGGCCTTCTGATGGGCCGCTTCGGCGCGAGCCACGGCCTCGCCAAGGTCGACGCCAGTCCATCCGTCGCGGTCGGGGGCGTCGCGGTCGGGGGCGTCGCCGGCAACCGTGGTCGGGGAGTCGCCGGCGGGGGAGGAGCCCCGGGCCCCGGCGGTGAGACCGGACGCTTCACCCAGTGCCGCCTCGGCCAAAATTACATCGGTGTTCAGCTGTGAGAGGCGGGTCCGGGTCGAGCCCTCGACAGTCTTGAGTTCGGTCCGTTGCCGGATCATGCCCGCCGCTCTCGTCCGCAGTCCGGCCAGTTCGCGGCCCGAAACGTGCATACGCAAGGCCTGTAACTCGGTCGTCATCGACTCGTGTTGACGGGCCGCAACGGCCTGACGTTCGAGCGGCTTGAGCTGCCTCGTAATTTCTCGCATGAGGTCGCCGAGACGGGTGAAGTTGACCTCGGTGGCCTCGAGGCGACGATGACTTCGTTCCCGCCGGCGGCGGTACTTCAGCACTCCGGCGGCCTCTTCGATGATCGCTCGACGATCTTCGGGTCGGGCGTTGAGCACGGCGTCGAGTTGGCCCTGGCTCACGATCACATGCTGCTGACGGCCCACCCCCGAATCGGACAGCAGTTCTTGAATGTCGAGTAACCGGACTGGCGCGCCGTTGATGGCGTATTCGGAGTCACCGTTGCGGAACAGGGTGCGGGTGAGCGTGACCTCGGTGAAGGCGATGGGCAACATGCCTGACGTGTTGTCGATCGTCAGCGACACTTCGGCTCGGCCCAAAGGCGCCCGCTTCGACGACCCGGCAAAGATCACGTCTTCCATCTTGTTGGACCGGATGGTTTTGGCCGCTTGGGCCCCGAGTACCCAGGCCACCGCGTCGACGACGTTCGACTTGCCCGAGCCGTTCGGTCCGACCACCACCGTGATACCCGGCTCGAATTCGAGGTGGGTGGTGTCGGCGAAGGATTTGAAACCCTTCAGCGTGAGCGACTTGAGGAACATGGGCGGGTGATCACGTTAGCCCCGCCACCGGCCTCGTCAGCCTTGGGCGGCGCCGACTCGGTCGACTTTGGCCGGTACAGTGCCTGTCATGCATCTCCGTCCTCGTGGGCACAAGTTGTCTGGCGCCTTGTTGGGGGTCTTGGCTTCTCTCGTAGGCTCGTCGGTGGGGGCCCGACCGGCCGACGCTGCGGCGGCTCTGGTTTCCAATTGTTCGGGCACCGTCACCGGCGCGGCCAAGACCAGTTTTTCGGGGGTGGCCGGCTTCGGTACTGAGTTGTGGCTCGACAACGCCGCCCTCGAACAAATGGTGGCCGTCATTAAAATGCCCGACGGCAAGGCCCGCATCGCCACCGGTAAACCATTGGCCGCAGTCTTCACGTTGAATTGCGGGTCGCCGGGCGCCACCGTATCAATCGGTGCGGCGGCCCAATCGGTCTACGCCGACTTCCCGCTCGAGCCCAAGACGTACAGGTTCGGTGCGGCCAAAGGCAACGTATCGATGATCGCCACAATCGGTAAAGACGCCTACTTGTCGAAAGGGGGCACGATGAGGGTGACCGCGTTCAACAGGAAACATTTCGCCGGGACTTTCACCATCGACGCAGTTACCTTCGACAAGAAGAAGTCGGCCAAGATCGTCGGGTCGTTCGATACGCCGTGCGTAGCTCAACCGAGGTGCGCGAAATAGACGGGTCGCCGATCGACCCGCTCGCTTCGTTCCGGTTGGACGGACGGGTGGCCATAGTCACCGGCGCCAGTTCGGGGCTGGGGGCTCGATTTGCTCGGGCCCTGACCGCCGCGGGCGCTCATGTCGCGGTGGCGGCGCGGCGCGCTGATCGGCTCGACGCGCTGGTGGCTGATCTGCCCGGAGCGCTGGCCGTCCCGGGCGACCTGACCGCTCCCGGCGCGCCGGCCGATCTGGTCAGGACAGTTACCGACCACTACGGCCGCCTCGACGTGCTTGTCAACAACGCCGGCGCCGCTAGGGTGGGCAACGCCGTCGATGACGACCTCGATGGGTTCCGCAGCGAACTCGAGATCGACCTGGTCGCCCCTTATGAGCTGGCCCGCCAGTGCGCCCGTTGGTGGATTGCGCAGGGATCGTCCGGATCAGTCATCAACATCGGCTCGGTTCTCGGAATCGTCTCGGGCGGCAAAATGCGGGTGCCCGGCTACACCGCCAGCAAGGGAGGATTGCATCACCTCACCCGAGAGTTGGCCGTCCAGTGGGCCCGCAAGGGCATCCGAGTCAACGCCATCGCGCCGGCTTGGTTCGAGACCGAGATGAACGCCGACGGCATCTTCGCCACCGACGCCGGCCTCAAGTACATCACCGACGGCACGCCGATGGGCCGCAGCGGTCGAGAGCACGAACTCGACGGCGCAGCCATCTTCCTCGCCTCCGACGCCAGCTCGTACGTCACCGGCCACATCCTCGCCGTCGACGGAGGGTGGACCGCGGTCTAACCTAACGGGAGAGACCGGCCAGCGCCGCCCCCGGCCTCATTCGCCCTTCACCCAACTCGTGAATCGGCGCCCCATTGTCGAAACGGATTCTCCGGCTGAGGCGAACATCGAGCGGAACTGCTCGCTGTAATACGCCACCGCGTCGGCACTCACTTCACTGACCCCCGGCTCGCGGTCGCGGGTCACATAGTCGCCTCGCACTATGCGGTCATAGTCGCCGCTCGTCACCCATTTGGTGAGTTCACTGGCGCGGCGCACCGGCATCGCGTGCGTCAACCGGAGTTGGCCCAGAAAGCGCCTCAGCCGATCCGGACCGTCCTCCCAGTCTTCGTATTGGGCCACCTGCATGAGAAACGCGTTGATGTCGAGACGGCTGGACGGGAGGCCGCCGCCCAGCACCATCAGCGTGCGACAAACGAGCGTGGGGTCACCGGTCACGAGCGCGGCGGCGCGGTCGCAGGTGAACTCGGCGGCGCGGAACCACTCCATCAGAGCGAGCCGGATCGCCATCAGCGGAATTCCGGCCAACGGAATGGCCGTGTTGCCGACACGCAAGAGGATCTCTAGAGTCGTGCGGTAAAGCGTGTGATCGGACCGAAGGTGGCCGGCCTCGTGGGCCAGCACGACAATCTGTTCGTCGGGGTCGGCGATCTCCAGCAGACGGCTCGTGATCACCGCATACGGGTTCTTCGATCCAATGGCGTAGGCGTTGGGTTGAGGGTCTTGGGCCACGTACAGCGGCGCCGGCGAGCCGAGGTCGAGCGAGTCGGTCACTCGCTCCCAATTGCGCCAGATGTCGGGCAACTGTGCCGGTCCGAGGCGCACCGACGCTGCGAGATTGGTCTGGAACATGGCCCGCTCGTAACCCAGTTCGATCAGTTGGCGAACGACCTTATCGAGCCCGGGGATGGCCCCTAGCGCTTTCGTCGCGGCTCGGTCGGCTGGGTGTTCGTAAGCCTTGGCCGAGATACCGGGATAACGATTTAGCGCGGGTGTCGTGGCTGGAACCTTGGCGGCGCCCTTGGCGCGTGCTGTTGCCATATTGCACCGTAGCCCCGTCGCTGCCCGCCCGCGCCCCGACAGCACCCACCCGGAGAGTCGGTTGTGTCGTCAGTAGACCGTTCCCGTAGCGATCGGGGCTGTCGTGGCGACGACGGAACCGCCTTCGGGTTCGACAGTGATCGCCAGTGTCGCGGCTCCGCCGGTGACGGTGAAAGCGGCCGTGCGGGGCCCGGCGCCCAGCACGCCGGCGGAAACCACCGGCGCGTTCTTGGCCGCGATCGCCCAGAGTTGATAGGTGCGTCCCGTCGGGAGGCTGGGAAGGTGGCTGTCGAGGACGTAGCCGGTCCCGTCTTCGGTCAGCACCGCAGAAGCCAGTTTCTCGCCGTTCGGGCCTTTCAGCGTGAAGTGCTTCGCGGTCCGAGAAGAAGCGGCTCGGCTCGCCAGCGCGGTTAGTGAGAGATCGGGCTGGGCGTGCAGACGGAGGCTGAAAGGTATGGCGACCGCGGCGGCCGCGGCCAGGGCCACCACGCTCATGCGCCATGAGCGCCGGGCTCGACGGTGGGCGTCGAGGTTGACGACTCTGGGCGGCGCGGTGGCCAGCACTTCGCTACGCACGGCGCTCACCCCCGTGCGTAGCGAAGAACTGACGACCGCCTCGTCGTCGGCGCGTATGGTCAGCAGAACCCGGTCCCAGATCGCCGGTGAAGGGGGAGTCGGATGGGCGCCGCCAATCGCCGCGGCGATGTCGAAATAGCCGGCGACTTGTTCATGGCAGTCGGCGCACTGCTCGACGTGAGCCGCAACAACCGTCGTCTCCTCGTCGGAAGTGGCATTGAGCGCGAACGCACCAAGGAGATCGCGGACTTCTTCGTGGCTGATCAAGCGGTCCATGGTTGGTCGTTCCTTACAGCAGGTTGAGGGGTGTTGGGTTGGGTGGGGTTGGTGCTGGGGGCCGCGCCCGTTGGTGGGGCGGTCGTCGAATCACTTCGTCGTGTTTGCGCCGCGCCGGCGTCGGCTGGCAGGCGCTGCTGGAGCCGACGCAGGCCGGTCCGGATCCGCGTCTTGATCGTGCCTTCGGGTACGTCGAGGATCTCGGCCACTTGACGGTAGGTGTGCCCGCCGTAAAAGGCCAACTGAATGGCGGTGCGTTCGTGCTCGTCAAGCGTCTCCAGGGCCGAGCGGATTTGCTCGACGTCAATCATCGTGATGAGTTCTGCGTCAACGTCGGGCGGTGGCGCCTTGGGTTCGTGATGCACGCGGTCTTCGCGCCGCGCCCGTGCTCTTTCGCGTCGGATCATGTCGACGGCGAGGCCGTGCGCTTGCGTGAGCAGCATCGTGCGCAGCTTTCCGCGAGTAGCGTCGAACCGTTCGGGTTGGCGCCACAGGCGTACAAATATCTCCTGGGTCACATCTTCGGCGAGAGCTCCGTCGCCGAGCAGGCGCCGAGCGAGACCGTGCACCGAAGACGAGTGGCGACGGTATGCTTCGCCGAGCGCGGGCTCGTGACGCTCCGCGATGCTGGCCACGAGAGCGGTATCGTCAGCCTCGATGAGAAGATTGATTTCCATCGTCGTTAGTTCGAATCTGCATCCGTATTTGGATTGCGGTGGACAGCGTTCTCGGCCCGCCATCCTTGTCGGCATTGGTTTCGAAGATTTTTCATGTCCACCAGTCCTTCCAATCGCGCGTCCGATTCTACGAAGCCGGGCGGCGGTGCCCTGCGGGGCGGCGTGGCCGGCCTCCTCTCCGGCGCCGCCGGTCTGGCCAGCGCGGAGTTGCTGGCCGGAGTCGTGCACGGCCTCACCTCGCCAGTCATCGGCGTCGGTAACCAGGTCGTCGACCACGTTCCGGTGGCACTCAAGCAGTTCGCCATTCGTCAGTTCGGCACGCACGACAAGCAAGCGCTTCTCATCGGCATCGGGGCCACCATCGCCGCGCTCGCGGTCGTGCTGGGTGTGGCTGCGGCCCGACGTCGGTGGATCGGTGTCGTAGGGCTCGCCGCTTTCGGTGCATTCGGGGCTGTGGCCTCAGCGACCGGACGCACAGGGAACGCCCGCGATGTGTGGCCCAGCCTCGTCGCCGGCGTCGTAGCCGTCATTGTGCTCTTGGCCTTGCTCGGAAGCCCTCGCCGTCGTGTTATCGGCGACGACGAGGGCGTGCTGGAGACCAGTCCCGGACTGGAGGCCCGTCCCGCGCCGGTTGGTCCCGGACTGGAGGCCCGTCCCGCGCTAAAAGGTCCCGCGCCGGAGGCCCGTCCCGAGCTGGTCGGACCGTCGATCGGGCGGCGCGCTTTTCTGGGCCGGGTGGCCGTCACGGCGGCCGCCGCGGCCACGGTCGGCACTGTCGGGCGGCGCCTGCAGCGGTCTGTTTCCGCGATCGGAGAACGGGCGCGAGTGGTGTTGCCCTCGGCCCGTCGCAAGCTTCCCCCTGTCCCGGCCAACGTGGCCGTTGCCGAACTCGCCAAGGCCACACCGTTCATGACCCCCAACGCTTCGTTCTACCGGATCGACACGGCTTTGCTCGTACCCCGCGTCGATGTTTCGACGTGGAAGCTCGACGTCAAGGGCATGGTCATGACGGCTACTTCTTATACGTACGCCCAACTGCTGGCCCGTGACCTGATCGAACGAGACATCACCCTGACCTGCGTGTCGAACGAGGTCGGTGGCGTCCTTATGGGCAACGCGCGATGGCTCGGCGTGCCGTTGCGCGAACTGCTCGATGAGGCGGGCATCGACCCGAAAGCGACACAGATAGTGGGACGATCGGTCGACCGGTGGACGTCGGGGTTTCCGACCGCCGTCGCGCTGGACGGACGTGATGCGATGGTCGCACTGGCCATGAACGGTGAGCCGCTCCCATTCGCGCACGGCTTCCCGGCTCGCCTCATCGTGCCCGGATTGTACGGCTATGTGTCGGCCACGAAGTGGCTCACCGCGATCGAATGCACGACCCTCGAGGTATTCAATGCCTATTGGGTGCCGCGTGGATACGCCAAGGAAGCGCCGATCAAGTTGGCGTCGCGGATCGACGTGCCGCGCGGCCTCACCACGATTGCCCCGGGCCGGGTGGCGATTGCGGGCATCGCATGGGCCCAACGCCATGGCATTGAGAAAGTTGAGATCCGCGTCGACAACGGCCCGTGGGAAACTGTGGAACTGGCCCACGAACAGTCCGTAGACACCTGGCGCCAATGGCGCCACGTCTGGGACGCGACCCCAGGCCAACACGAGATCGCCGTGCGCGCCACCGATCACCTCGGCCACTTGCAGATCGAGAAGCGAACCGCTCCACTACCCAACGGTGCCACCGGCTGGCATTCGATCGTGGTGTTCGTAAAGGCCTAAAAAGACTCTTTGAGGATCATAGGAATCCGCAATCCAACCCGAGGACTGAATCGAAGAACTGTCGTACCCGAAACAACCGACCCCCCCGAACAGACCAAAGGAAACACCATCATGAACGCACGCTTCACCAGCTCGCTCGCCGCCGCAGCGCTCGCCACCACCGTCATCTTGTCGCAGGGCGGTGTCGCACTAGCCAAGACGGCCGTAGCCAAGAACTCGCTGAAGGCCCCGGTTGCGGCCCAAGCAGACGCGTTGAAAGTCGGCATCCCGGCCACCGGCTCGGGTTCGCTGAAAGGCATGGCCAAAGACCCAGCCGCTACCGCAGCGTCCAACAACCCGCAGCTCACCACCCTCGTAGCGGCCGTCAAGGCCGCTGGACTGGTCGACACGCTCAACGGTCCCGGCCCGTTCACGATCTTCGCTCCGGCCAACTCGGCCTTCGCCAAGCTTCCGGCTGGCACCGTTGACTCGCTCGTCAAGCCCGAGAACAAGCCGACTTTGACTTCGATCCTGACGTATCACGTGATCGCGGGCAAGAAGCTCTCGAGCAAAGACCTCGCCAAGACGCACACCTTCAAGACCGTTGAGGGCGAGTCCGTAACGGTCGCCGGCACGGCCAAGAACTTGACCGTCAACGGCAGCAAGGTCGTATTGGCAGACGTCCAGGTGGCCAATGGCACCGTGTTCATAGTCGACAGCGTCCTCATGCCGAAGAACCCCGCTCCGGCAACGGCATCGGGGACACCGACCGCGAGCGAAGCTGACGCGGCGGCCGTCGGTGTGCCCGCCACGGGCTCCGGTTCACTGAAAGGCATGGCCCAGGACCCGGCCGCGACCGCTGCGTCCAACAACCCGGCGCTGACTACCCTCGTGGCTGCGGTCAAGGCGGCCGGCCTCGTCGATACGCTCAATGGCCCCGGCCCCTTCACCATATTCGCCCCCGTGAACACGGCGTTCGAGAAGCTCCCGGCCGGAACTGTTGAGACGCTCGTCAAGCCGGAGAACAAAGCCAAACTGACTGCCATTCTGACGAACCACGTCATCGCCGGCAAGAAGCTCTCCAGCGCCGACCTCGCCAAGATGACCAGCCTCGACACCGTCGGCGGCGGCAAACTGACCGTGAGCGTCAGCGGAAAGACCATCACCATCAACGGCACGACCAAAGTCCTATTGGCCGACGTGCAGGTCGCCAACGGCACCGTGTTCTTGATCGACAGCGTGCTGCTCCCCGCCTAATTCAAACCCATCCAGCGGCTTAGCCGCCAAATTTTAACCAGTCTGCGGCGCCTCCTCTCCGGGCGCCGCAGACACGCGTCGGGCCGAGAACGTGTTCAGGTCACCACGACGGAACATGCCAGCAGAAACGGGTCATCGATCGAGATAGAACCCGCACGCCGTGGTGGTGAGTTTGTTGAAGGCGTCGTCGATGTTGGGCGGCGGGGCGGTTTTCTCGGCCGATAACAACATGTTGTGCAAGCTGTTGGGAATCTTGAGGACCTTCTTGACGGCGCGCTGATAGGCCAACTCTTTGGCCAGGTGACTCTGCCAATTCGGGGGGGCGGCGGCTTGCAACGCGACGAGCGCAGCGACGGCCTCGCCCACCTTGGCGTCGATGCGCTTCGTCGCCCCTTGCGACAAGTCTGTCAGTGACAGCAGTTCCTTGTTCTGGGCCTTTCCGGCCTCGACAAGCTTGGCTCGAACAGCTTTCGCGGGTTTGCAGTACGAAGGCTTCGAGTCGGCCGAAGCGGGCCCGCCGACGACGTTGACCAAGACGGTGACCAAGCCCAGCGCAGCGACGACGATTGCAGGAACCTTCACAGCCTCACGATACCGGTGCGCCGCGTACCGCCGTTCCGGCTCGCGACAATGTCCGCTGGGCACACCTCTCGTCGAGCACACCTCTCGTCGGGCACGCACTCGTGGGCGCGCCTCAGCGCTGGCAGGTTCGGCACTGGTATGCGGACCGTCCGGCCACGATAAGGCCGACGATCGGGCGCCCACACTTCAAGCACGGCTGGCCCGCCCGGGCGTGGACGCGGTGGCTGAGACCGAAACCCCCGGATCGGCCGGTTAGGTCGACGTACTGACCGTCGCCCAGTGTCGACCCCCGAGCCTCGACCGCTTCACCCAGCACCTCGGCCGTGGCCGTGCGCAGACGGGCGATGGCCGGACGGGTCATCTGCGCCGCTGAGCGATCGACGCGCACGCCGGCGCGGTGGCAGATCTCATCGCCGTAGATGTTGCCGATCCCGGCCACGAACCCTTGATCGAGCAGCACCGCCTTCACGCCAACGCGGCGATTGGTAGGCCATGGGGGAAGGCCGTGGCGCCACGCATCGGGGCCGAGGTGGGCCAACTCGGCCGGCCGGCCGGCGCCATGAGTCACCCACAGCTCGCCGAATGTACGCGGGTCCACGAACCAAAGGCCGGTTCCATCGTCGAGCCCCAGACGGACATGGGTGTGGAGGGGCGCGTCTTCGGGCCCCGCGTTCGGCGGGGCGAGGAGCACTTGCCCGCTCATGCGCAGATGCACCGCGAGGGTGCGCTCCCCGTCCGACTGGTGAGGCCCATCCAGGCGCACGAGAAGGTACTTGCCATGGCGGTCGATCCCCGTCACGGCCGCGGCGGTCAGCGCCCGGGAGAATTCCGAAGGAGTGCTGCGGCGGACCGACCGGATACCGGTGGCGACAACCGAAGTAAACCGACGCCCGACGAGCACAGGCAGAAGGTCGCGGCGAAGGGTTTCTACCTCAGGGAGTTCGGGCACCCGCTGAGCCTCCCTATGGGGCCGCAGCCAGCTCGCGCATCAACACTTCCCACGCCTCCTGCGCGGCGGCTTGCTCGGCTTGCTTTTTGGACCGGCCTTCTCCTCGGCCCCGCTCGATCGCGGCCACTTTCACCGTGGCGACGAAAGACTTGGCGTGGTCAGGACCGGACTCGCTCACCGCATAAGCTGGCAAAGTCTCGAAACGCCGCGCCGCGAGTTCTTGCAAGCGCGTCTTGTAGTCGTGATAACCCGGTCCTTCGGCCCCGGCTTCGATCCGGACGCCCAGCATGCGCAAGATGAACGTCTCGGCCGGTGCCCATCCACCGTCGAGGTATATCGCCCCGATCACGGCCTCGAACGCGTCGGCCAGGATCGAGTTCTTCTGGCGTCCGCCGGTACCGTCCTCGCCCTTGCCTAACAGGACCGAAGATCCGAGGTCGAGTTCGGCGGCCACAATGGCAAGGAGTTGAGCGTTGACCACCGAGGCCCGGAGCTTGGCCAACTCGCCTTCGGCCAGATGCGGATACAGTCCGAAAATGTGGTTGGTGACCACCAATCCGAGAACCGCGTCGCCCAGGAACTCGAGCCGCTCGTTGGAGTCAACCCCGAGATGTTCCGCGCACCACGAGCGATGCGTCATCGATTGCGCGAGCAGAGCCTGGTCGGCGAACGTCCAGCCGATCCGGTGTTCGAGCGCTTCGATATCGGAGGGGAGATCCGCCGGCACGCGTTGCTTACAGTTTCGCCTGCACGTAATCGACGGCGTCGCGTACCGTGCGCAGGTCTTGCAGGTCTTCGTCGTCGATGTGGAAGCCGGGCGACTGCTTGCTAAGTTCTTCTTCGAGCGCCTCGACCAGCTCAATCAGCGCGAGGGAGTCGGCGTCGAGGTCGTCGCTGAAGCTCGACCCTTCGGTGATCTTGGCCGGTTCGATCTCCAAAATGTCGGCCAACCGGTCACGGATGAGATCGAGGATGGCGGAACGGTCAAGCGCAGACACGGTCGGGCAGCTTAATCGCTATGGCGTGGGCGCGACCGCAGCCCGCAGCGCGCCGACGAGATCACCCTCGACCATGTCGCGAGCCACCTTGGCGGCATTGACGATGGCCCGAGCCGACGACGATCCGTGGCTGATGATGCACACCCCGTCGACGCCGAGCAGCATGGCGCCGCCGTATGAATCGGCGTCCATGGCCTCGGCCGTCGGGGCCAGGAACGGCAGGATCACCTTGGCCGCGGCGCGCGTCTCATCGTTGGCCATGAGCGCTTCGAAGACTTTGCCGACCAAGAATTTCAGCCCGCCTTCGAGGGTCTTCAAGACGACGTTGCCAGTGAAACCATCGGTGACGACCACGTCGACGTCGTTTGACATGATGTCGCGGCCTTCGACGTTGCCGATGAAGTTCACGTCGGGCCCGGCCGCTCCGGCCCGCAATTGCTCGTTGGTCTCTTTGGTCAGGGCGTTGCCTTTGCCGTCTTCTTCGCCGATCGACAGCAAACCGACCCGCGGCCGCTCGATGCCGTACCGCCGGCGGGCGTAGACGGAACCCATCTGGGCGAACTGGATGAGAAAGTGCGCCGTGCATTCGGCGTTGGCACCGGCGTCGAGCAGCACCGTCGGGGTCGATCCCGGGACGGGGATGGGCGTGGCAATGGCGGGACGGGCGACGCCCTTTATGCGCCCCATGCGCAGAAGCGCGCTGGCCATGGTGGCTCCGGTGTTGCCGGCTGAGAGAAAGGCCGAGGCCCTGTGGTCTCGGACGGCTTCAGCGGCGCGCACCAGGGTGGAGTCTTTCTTGGTGCGGACACCGCGGGCCGGGTCCTCATCCATATCGATGATTTCGGAGCAGGTCATGATGGCCAATTGGCCGGTTTCCAGCCCGTCGAGTGTGCCCGTCTGAGCCACCAACATGATCGGGATGCCGAGCGCGGCCGCATCGCGGGCCCCGCTCAAGATCTCCGCTGGACCGCGGTCTCCACCGTTAATGTCGATGGCTACGGGGAGCACGGGCGCGACCCATCCATCGTGTGACGACGCCTCAACGGTTGCGGGCTCACACCTCGATGGCTTGGCGGCCCTTATACCAGCCACACGTCGGGCACACAGTGTGGGGCACCTTGACGTTCTGACAACGGGGGCAGACCGAGCGGGCGGGCGCGGAGAGGGTCCAGTTGTGCGACCGGCGGTGGCGGGTCTTGGCTTTGGACTTCTTCTTCTTAGGGGCTTGCATGGCTCTCAGTGCTCCGGTTCGGTGGTGGGCAGAAGCACGTTGAGTGCTGCCCACCGGTGGTCGCTAGGTACCGTGGCACACGGGCAGGGCCCGTCGTTGAGGTCGGCGCCACAACTTGGGCACAGACCTCGGCACGCCTCCGAACAGAGGGGCGCCAATGGCAGATCGAGAAGAATAGCCTCCCTGGCGACCAGCTCCAGATCGATAGTCTGGTGGCGGATCGGATAGGTCTCGCCTTCCGGGTCGACGTGGTGGGAATACAGCTCCTGAAACTCGACACTGAAGACCGACGTTGCGGGACCGAGGCAACGGCGACATGGAGCCGTCCACACCGTCTTAGCCGTGCCCGAAGCGACCACGCCCTCGCTGGCCTCCTCGATCACCACGTCGATTTCGAGAGGGGCATTCGGGGCCACCACGGTTTCGGCGACGTGCATCTCTTCGCTGATCTGTCCGGTCAGCAGCTCGTGGCGCCGGGCGCCCGGGCGATGGATCAGGTCTGCGACGTTGACAACGAAGGGCCGCACCGCGTCCACGGTAGCCGGTCGGCCCGCCGCCGTGCCGCTATTTCGACGGACGCGGTTACGGCCAGTCGACCTCGGCTTCGACCTCGGCCGAGGTCACGCCGAGGATGGTGCTCGCGGCTACCTCCTCGTAGACCTCACCTCCACGGCCATCGCGGGCGAAGAAACGCACCCGATGGGTGGCCGGATCGGCGACCACGATTTCTTCAACCCCGTGGCGAGCGTAAAAGCCGAACTTCTCGAAGGTCTCATCGTCGGGCGAAACGACCTCCAAGACGATCGTGGCCGTCGGAACCCAGACTCCGACGGGAGTGAAGCGAAGAAAGCCACCGTCGGGAACCCGGTAGTCAGCTGAAGAGCCAAGGTTGAACGGGCCGATGCCGCGAAGTGTGGCGCGCTTTCCGTAAGGACGGAGGGCGCCCATGACTTCGGCGTCGACGATGCCGTGTTGTGAGTGAGCAGCGGGCGACATGTGATACTCGCCTTCCCATACTTCGTCGTAGAGATCCTGGCCAAGGGCCCGACGACGGGCAATGAGGGTGTCGGTCTCGGCCGAACGAGTACCGAGCAGCACGGTCTTCATAGCGTCATTGTAGAAGATTCGGTCCCGAGCCTGTGGGGCAGAGCCCACTATCGTGTCGGGCGCCGATGAAGATCTATACGCGCAAGGGCGACGACGGTACGACCGGGCTGTATTTCGGCGGCCGGGTGCGCAAGGACGACCCGGCCCCGATGGCCTACGGCGATGTCGATGAGGCGCAAGCGTTCCTCGGGCTGGCCCGAGCCGAGGCGCGCGTCGAGCACCACGGTGAAGGGGGCGAGCTCGACGCCATGCTCATCGGGTTGGAGCGCGACCTCTGGGTGCTCATGGCCGAATTGGCGACCGACGACGCCAACCGCCACAAGCTCATTGACGGGGCAACGCGCGTGACCGACGCCATGGTGGCCGCCCTCGAAACCCAGATCGACGATTTGACCACACGGTTCACCCTTCCGAAAGAGTTCGTGGTGCCCGGCCAGAACCGCATGGCCGCGCTGCTCGATGTGGCCCGCACTGTCGTACGTCGCTCCGAGCGGAGTGCGCTTGTCGCGGCGCCGCCAGGGTCACTGGTCATCACCTATTTGAATCGCCTTTCCGACCTGCTGTGGACCATGGCTCGTTGGCAGGACGGCGTCTCCCTCACCGCCCGCACGAAGTAACCCACGTTAGGAACCATCATGTCGTTCACTGTGTCCGCCGGAGAGGCGCCTCGCGGCGCGGCTGTCGGAATGACCGTCGCCCGCAACAAGCAGGGCGCGATCCCGCCCAGCGGCCTGACCGCGAGCGCGCTGGCCCGCCGCAAGTTCGAAGCCAAGCCCGGACAGGTCCTCGTCGTTCCCGGCGCCACGACCCGCATCTTGGTCGGAGTCGGTGAGGCCTCGGCGATCACGCTCGACACGCTGCGGCGCGCTGCCGGCGCAATGGTCCGAGCCGCGTCGGGAGAGAGCGCCCTCGCGATCGACTTGTTGGGCGTGAGCCGCCTCGACAAGCGTTCGGCCGCCCAGGCGATCACCGAAGGCGCCGTCCTGGCTGGATACTCGTTCGCCAAATACCGCACGCAGAATCACGAGCCCAGCCCGCTCGTTAGTGTGGTGCTGACCGGACCTTCGAACCGTGGTGTCGTCGCGGGGATCGAGCGGGGAACGGCGATCGCCAACGCCGTGGCCAAGGTCCGTGATCTCGTGAACGAACCGCCGGGGGCGAAGACGCCTCGCGACATGGCCGCATACGCGGAGGAGATCTCCGCCGCCCACGGGCTGGAAATTCGCGTGTGGGATGAGCACGACATCGAGCGCGAGCACTGCGGCGGGCTTCGCGGCGTGTCGCTCGGCTCCGACCAGCCGCCCCGGCTGGTGAAGCTCACGTATACGCCGGCCGGCGCGACCCGTTCGACGCCCACGCTGGCCATCGTGGGCAAAGGCATCACATTTGACTCGGGCGGCCTATCGCTCAAGTCGGGTGACGGCATGATGCTCATGAAGATGGATATGTCGGGTGCGGCAATCACCATCGCCACCATGGGCCTCATCGGTCAGTTCAAGCCCGAGGTGCGGGTCATCGGGTACGCCTGCCTCACCGAGAACCTGCCCGGTCCGAAAGCCATCAAACCGGGAGATGTGCTGACGGCCCGCAACGGCAAAACCATGGAAGTGCTCAATACCGACGCGGAGGGCCGGTTGGTGCTGGCCGACGGGCTCAGCCTGGCCGTCGAAGACAAGGCCGACGCCATCGTCGATCTGGCCACTCTGACTGGCGCGATGCTCGTGGCTCTCGGCAGCGATATCACGGGACTGTTCACCAACCACCCCGGTTTCGCGGGCCAGGTCAAGGCGGCGTCCGAACGGGCGGCTGAGCCGATGTGGGAGCTGCCGATCCCGCCCAGCTACCGCAAGCACATCGATTCAACCGTGGCCGACATGAAGAACATCGGCATCCCAGGCAAGGCCGGATCGATCGCCGCCGCCCATTTCCTCCAGGAGTTCGTGAGCGGACGCCCGTGGGTCCACCTCGATATCGCCGGCACGGCGTGGGCCGACGCGGATGACACGTTCATTTCAAAGGGTGCCACCGGCGTACATGTGCGCACCCTCGTGGAGCTGGCCGAGATCTTTACGAAACCCTAGATGGCTGGTGCGCTCAGACTCACTCTTGGTCGAGTTGGCCGTGCACCGCTTCCCAGGCCCACTCGGCGGTGGGGCGACACATCGAAGGATGAAACTTCCACTGAGCCAGCGCCCGTTCGACTCCGGCCACATCGTCACCCATCCGGACCATCGATACGGCCAGTTGGGCGGCTCGGCGGCGGTGTTCGTCGGCCGAGGCCGCCGGTCCGAGCCGCTGCGCCTCCCACGCCACGTGTTCGTGCTGGAGTTCGACCGGGAGGCGAACGACCGATCGCCGGGTCAGCCACGGCACGAAACGTCGCACGGCGAACTCGCCCACCGCCGGGGTCAGGGCGAGATGGAAGAGGGTGAGCCGGTCGAGGGCTTTGGCGAAGGCGGAGTTACGTTGGAACCGCTCGCCAAGGCCGAGCATGCGCGCCGTGCTTGGGCAATCCATGACGAATCCGTCGGGAGCCATTTCGAGCCCGTAGGCGAGCATGCGCAGCAGCCAGGTTGAGGATGGGCCGAGCGTACCGAGCCAGAACCGCTCCACGTACACCGACCGGGGGTCGTGACCGAGCAGGTCGCGGTCAGGGTCATTCCACGCCAAGACGTGCAGACGGGCGGGAATCTCGAACGGCGTGGGCCGAACTTCGTCGAGCGGCGGGGGGAGGAGGGTCAACGTGGACGGGGCTGCGGCGGCGGCCGGGCTGGGGTCATCCAAAGCTGGTGACAAGTAGGGGTCGAGATGAGCAAGCATGGGGGATCCTTTCGAGTTTCGATATTCTCATGATATCTCATGTCTTTTGACATTACAAGTGGCCTCGCCCAAAGTCGCCATCTTTTGTCGTCCGCGCAACGGGTGGTGGTCCTCACCGGAGCCGGCATCAGCACCGACTCGGGTATCCCCGATTTCCGCGGTCCGCAGGGGGTGTGGACCAAGAACCCGGCGGCCGAGAAAACCGCGACTTTGGCGAACTATCTGGCCGATCCCGAGGCCCGCATACGGGCGTGGAGGGGGCGCCTCGAGGGCGCGCAGCGGGCGGCGCAACCCAACGCCGGTCACCATGCCCTGGCGGAGATGGAGCGTCGCGGGCAGCTACATACGCTCGTGACGCAGAACGTCGACGGCCTGCACCAGGCGGGGGGATCGAGCGAGCAAATCGTCGTGGAGATCCACGGAACGACGCGCCGGGCGATGTGTTGGGGTTGTCGACAGGAGTGGCCTATGGAGCCGTTCCTCGATCGGGTCCGGCGCGGCGAGGCCGATCCTGATTGCCCGGAATGCGGCGGGATCGTGAAGTCGGCCACCATCTCGTTCGGTCAGAACCTCGTCGAATGCGATCTGGAGCGGGCGTTCACCGCGGCGGCCGAGTGCGACCTGATCGTGGCCATCGGCACCACCCTCTCGGTTTACCCGATCGCCCGCATGGTGCCCATTGCGGTGGCCGCCGGCTCGCCCGTGATCATCGTCAATGCCGAGGCGACCGAGATGGACCACCTCGCCACGTGCCGACTGCGGGGTTCGATCAGCGAGATTCTCCCTGGCCTGCTCTAGCGCAGACATGGTAGATAAGTCTGTCTACAAATGCTAGCCTAAGCCCCGTGGCAGCTTCAACCACCATTCGCGTCCCACAAGACTTCCGTGATCGCCTTCGCCGGGTCTCGGAGAATCGGCACACATCACTCACCGACACGTTGCACGATGCGCTTGAGGCATTGCGGCGCGAGGAGTTCTTCGACGCGATCGCACGCTCGGAGGCTGACCTCAGAGAGGACCCTGTCGCCTGGGCGTCCTATCTTGCGGAAGCGGACGAGTGGTCTAGGGCTAGCGTCCTCGACGGCGTAGAGGCCGCCTCGACATCCTCATGAACGATCTGGTGGCCGGCGACGTCGTGATGGTCAACCTCGGCCTCCCGATGGGTTCCGAGGCTGGCTATGCACGGCCCGCGGTCGTCGTGTCGGCATCGGGCATTCTTCGTCGGGACCTCGCGACCATATTCATCGTTCCCTGCACGACAACTCGCCGCCGGGTCGCATCCCATGTCGAGCTCGTGCCCGATTCGCGAAATGGCCTTGAATCGCCGACGTGGGCGCAGGTCGAGCACCTTCGATCAGTCGCTCGTACCCGGTGCGTCCAACGACGGGGGCACATTGGCGTCGTGGCGCTTGAACAAATCCGCGAAATCGCCGGGTTGCTCCTCGACATCCGCTAGCGGTTCTCGAAATCACCGCGGCGCCGGGGCGCAACGGGCGGGAATGGCCGGGCGGCGCCGAGGGTTGAGAGCAAAACCCGACTCAACAGGTAGGATTTCCATATGGCCAGCTTCCGTGAGCTTCTCGCTGCAACCAAGACCCAGATCCGCGAAATCGACACCGCCGCGGCCGAGGCCACCCTCGCCGACCATCCCGACACGGTGGTGCTCGACGTGCGGGAGCCCGACGAGTACGAACAGGGCGCGCTGCGGGGCGTGATCCACATCCCGCGTGGGCATCTCGAAGGCCAGGTGGAGAACCGGGTGACCGATCACCACGCCGAGATCATCGTGTACTGCGCGGGCGGGGTTCGCAGCGCGTTCGCGGCCAGGACATTGGGCGAGATGGGCTACATCAACGTGCATAGCATGGCCGGTGGATTCGGTAAATGGAAGAATGAGGGCCGGGATTGGAAGGTGCCGGCATCGCTGAGCGCCGAACAGCGAAACCGTTATCAACGCCATCTCCTTTTGCCTGAAATCGGCGAAAAGGGTCAGCTCAAACTGCTCGAATCAAAGGTTCTGCTGCTCGGCGCGGGTGGACTCGGATCGCCCGCGGCGTTGTATCTGGCCGCCGCCGGTATCGGTACGTTGGGTATAGTCGACATGGACGTAGTCGACGCCTCCAACTTGCAACGCCAGATTCTGCACAGCACCGACCGGATCGGCGATCGTAAGGTTGACTCGGCCAAGAAGACATTGACCGCGTTGAACCCCGACGTCAACGTCATCACCCACGACTTCCGGCTCGACGCCGGCAACGTGCTCGACGTTATCGACGGTTACGACCTCATCGTCGACGGTACCGACAACTTCCCTACGCGATACCTTATGAACGACGCGGCATTGAAGAGAATGAAGCCGCTAATATTCGGTGGCCTTTTTAGATTCGAAGGCCAAGTCAGTGTCTTCGAACCTTACAATGGGCCTTGCTATCGCTGCATGCTGCCCGAGCCTCCCCCGGCCGAGATGGCTCCTTCGTGTGCCGAGGCCGGCGTGCTCGGCGTGCTTCCCGGCATCATCGGTTCGATCCAGGCCCTCGAGGCCATCAAGGTGCTGCTCGGTCTCGGCGAGACCCTCAATGGCCGTCTGCTCACTTATGACGCCCTCGAGCAGAGCTTCCACACCTTCAAGATCCGCCGCGATCCCAATTGCCCGGCCTGCTCGTCGGGACCGGAAGGCCGCGATGCCATCGTGATCGCCGAGTACGACGACCTCTGCATGCCCCATCGATCCCACTAAGTAAGAAGGTCGCGGAAGTATGTGTGCCGTTGCCGTGTCGACGATGGAAAGACAGCCGACGACGAACCCATCGCGCCGCCGAGAGCGTCGTCTGGCCCTCGCCCTCGGATTGAACATCGTGATCGTGGTGGCACAGGTCGGTTTTGGGGTGCTCGCTCATTCCCTCGGTCTGATCGCCGATGCCGGTCACAACCTGACCGACGTGGCCGCCATCGGCTTATCGTTGATGGCGGTGCGCTTCGCGCGGCGACCGGCGACGGGTCAGCGGTCTTTCGGATATCACCGGGCCACGATCCTCGCCGCCCAAGCCAACGCCGTAAGCATTCTCGCCATTACCGTGTTCATCGTGTACGAGGGGGCGCTTCGACTGGCCCATCCGTCGTCGGTCGGTGGAGGGATCGTGGTCATTGTTGCGTTGCTGGCGGCCGCCGCCAACCTGCTCGGTGCCGTTGCGTTGCGGGAGATGCACGGCGACGGCGGTTCGCACGGTGGTCACGGCGGCGCGGGTTCGCACGGTGACGACGTCCGCGGGCACGGTGGTCACGGCGACCCGGGTTTGCACGGAGGCCACGCCGGCGGGCACGCGGGCTACGACGACGCCGGTTCGCACGAAGGCCTAGGTTCGGGGTTCGAGTCGGGCCCCGGGCACGATCTCAATACGCGTTCGGTCATGTTGCACCTCGTTGGTGATGGCGCCGCGTCAGTCGGTGTCGCCGTCGTGGGTGCTGTCATCCTGATCACGGGCGGTGCGTATTGGCTCGACCCGATGGTCTCGATGGCGATCGGAGTGCTGATCGCCATTCAAGCGTGGAAGTTGCTTCGGGCCACCACCGACGTGTTGTTGGAGTCGACCCCCGACGGGGTCGACGTCGAAGCCGTGTCATCGCTCATAGCTGGCGTGGATGGCGTCGAACAGGTCCACGACCTGCATGTCTGGAGCCTCTCGAGCGAGATGCGGGCACTTTCGGCGCATCTCGTGCTCGACGGTCACCCGACCCTCGAAGAGGCCCAGCTGACCGGGTCAGCCGTCAAGGCCGTGCTCGCCCGAACCTTCCGGATCGGCCACGTCACCCTCGAACTGGAGTGCGAGACGTGCTCCCCCGAAGGCGATTGGTGTGCCATCGACGACGTCACCGCACGAGCGAAAGCTGGCGATCACGCCGCCCGATAACGGCGGGTCCCCCTACTCCAAGTGGCTCTGGATGGCTTCGGCGGCGGCCAGCGGTTGCTCATGGGTGACCATGTGCCCGGCCCCTTCGATCACTGACAACGATGCGTGCGCAATGGCGGCCTGCCAGGCCGCCGAATAAGGACCAGTCGGCACCAGTCGGTCGGCCGCACCCCAAATCAGCAAGGTTGGGTCGGTGACGCGGTAGAGGCGTTTGGACAGACGACGGTTGGGGATTGGGAACAAGATCTTGCCGGCGGTGCCCAGCCGTCGTGAGTTGCGCACCAGAAAGTCTTCGATGGCCTTGGGATCCTCGAAGTTGAGCCCCCCGGCCAGTAGCTTGGTACCGAGCGCGCTGTCGCTGAAGAGGTACTCCGGGAATTCGAACGGGAGCATCGTGAAGACGTCGGGCATGGGGTCGGAATCGAGCCACAGACCCATCGGGTCGAGCAGGGCCAGTCGGTTGAATTGACGGGGCGCGAGGGCGGCCATCTCGGCCGCGATCATGGCGCCCATGCCGTGGCCGACAAGGTGCGGAGCGTTGAATTCGGCGTCCCCTTCGAGCCGAGCCACGACGTCCCAGCCGTGAAGGGCAAAGTCGAGCATGTCTTCGATCAGCTCCTCGCCTGGTTCATCGCCGAATCCGGGCCAAACCGGGGCGTACACCTCGTAGCGTTTGCCGAGTTCGTCGAGCATCGGCTCATCGTCGAACAGCCCCGCCACACCGTGGAAGTACACGATCGGAACGGCCGAAGCCCCGTGCTCCGGTTGATCCCAGATGCGCACCTGACAGGTGATGCCGCGGGGCGTGGTGATGGCGACCGTCTTGGAGGCCGACATCAGCGCGCCGCCTGCCAGTCACGCAGCCGCGTCTCGAATGTGACTTCGGGATGCACCCGCTCACTTTCGGGCAAAGGCTTGATCCACCAACGGTCGTCGGCCTCGTATTCCGGCCATAAATTGCGCAGTTGTGGCATGACCTTCTCGGCAAACATCTGCGTGCTGTAACGCACTTTCCAATCGGGCATGTTGCCGATCATCATGAGGTTGAAGACCAGCCCGACTCGCAGCGTCTTGATGAGTTCTTCCATGCGTTCGCGCACCGTGTCGGGCCCTCCGGCAATGACGTAGCCGCCATCGACAAGGTCTTTCCATGTCAGCTCGTTGAACGCCTTCACACCCGATCTCTGGTATTGCGACAAGGCGCCATGCTTGATCGTCTTGATGGTGCGATAGCCGGGAGCGTCGGCGAATCCGGGGTAGACGTGGAGGCAGCGATTGTAGAAATACAGCACGTGCTCGGCATACAACTCCTCGGCCATGGCGTCGTTGTCGGCCACGCATATTGTTTGTGCGAAGGCTGCCCGTCCGGGAGAGTTGTCTTTGCCCTTCTCGGCGACGCGGTTCCAGTACCCGTCCAACAGCATCTTACCGGCGATGTAGCCACCGAACGAGAGGTAACTGTAATTGTAATCGTGGTCGATGCAGAAGTCCCACGTCTCGATGGAGCCTCCACCCGGAATGTAAATCGGCGGATGCGGCGCCTGGATCGGCTTGGGCCAGCAGTTCACATAGCGCAATTGGTTGTATTTGCCGTCGAATGCGAACGGTTCCTTCTCGGCCCACGCCTTCATGATGAGCTCGTGCGCCTCGGCGTACTTGTCGCGGGTCAGCGCGGGAATCTGGCCGTAGCAGTAGTTCGTGTCCATCGATGTGCCGACTGGGAATCCGGCCACCAGGCGGCCGCCCGAGATGCAGTCGAGCATCGCAAACTCCTCGGCGACCCGAATGGGCGGGTTGTACAGCGCGATGGAGTTGCCGATCACGCAGATGGCGGCCTTCGAAGTGCGACGGGCGAGGCCGGCGGCAATAAGGTTGGGCGACGGCATGATGCCGTAAGCGTTCTGATGGTGCTCGTTCACCCCGATCCCGTCGAAACCGCACGACTCGGCGAACTCCAACTGGTCCATGTACTCGTGATAAACGCCATTGGCGCGGGCAGGATTGAAATAGCGTTGCGGCATGTCGACCCACACCGACCGAGCGTCCTCACGGAAGCTGTCGGGAAGGTCGGGCCACGGCATCAGGTTGAACCAACAGAACTTGACCATAGGTCGAGCGTACGCCGCGGCCCCAGCCAAAGGCCAGCTCAGGTACGGATCGGCAGTTGCGGCGCACCTACTTTCGCCCAGAGGCGAGCCAAGGTGGCGTGTTCGGTCGGCGTCAGGCGGTCGACGAACTGCCGGCGAATGTCGTCGAGGTGCACGCGGCCGGCTCGCCGGTACGCGGCCTCTCCGGTCGGGGTCAACGTCGCCCAGGAGCGGCGTCGGTCTTCGCCGCAGCGGGTGCGCTCGACGTAGCCGCGTGCTGCGAGGCGATCGACGAGGCGGGTCAATCCGGAGGGGGTGAGTAGGACCGACTCGGCCAGATCGGTCATTGACGCCTGCGTGCCCGACCGTTGCGCAAGGTTCAGCAACACTTCGTATTCCGACAAGGTGATGGCCTCGATTTCCTCGAGGTGGCGCGACATATTGCGAGTGATTGTGCTGTGGGCCCGCAAGAAGCCCCGCCACGCTGCCATTTCATCATCGGAGAGTTTCTCGGGAGGCACCCGAGCATCCTCGCGCGGTAAGGGCAGCTCGCCTCGCCAGTAAGATCTCGCCTGTGACGGATCGGCTGGCTTTCGCGGTGCACGAAGGAAGGGGTCCGCCAATGCTGTTGATTCCCGGCGCGA